>NZ_CP095269.1:1683351-2020021 GCF_022983135.1 Agrococcus sp. SCSIO52902 | reverse complement strand
ACGGCGTCGGGCTCGACGGCGTAGCCGCCCTGGAAGTCGGCGCTCACGGGCACCGCGACCGCGGCCGCGACGGCGCGGAGATGCGCGAGGGACTCGTCGAGCGCGAGGCGGGCGTCCTGCGTGCCGAGCGCCCACGCAGAGCCGGCGCTCGTGGTCGCGAGCGCGGGGAAGCCGAGCCGCTCGAGGATGCGGGCGCTGCCGAGGTCCCACGGGTTCGGCATGACGAAGCAGCCGGCGGCGTGCAGGCGGTGGAGCTCGACGACTCGCGGATCGGCCACGGAGCCTCCTCGACGATCGCCCTCGGCCTGCAGCGCGACGCTATGCCCGTGCGCCCGCTCCCGCAAGGGGCTCCCTCCGGACCGCTCGGGCACGCCGAGGAGGCAGCTCGGTGAGGAGCCCCTGCGCGAATGGCGAGAGGACGACCATGCCGATGCCGTCGCCCGTGGCTCGCTCAGGTCCAGCGCGCGAGCGCGAGCGCGACGAGCGCGAGGCCGGCGGCCAGCAGCCCCATCGCGGCGTAGGAGCCGGTCGTGACGGCCAGCAGCGGGCCGAGCGCCGGGCCGAGCGCGGTGACGGCGGTGATCGGCGCGGCGAACGCGCCGTTCAGCGCGCCGTAGCCGCGCGGCCCCCAGCGCTCCACCACCGCGGAGCCCTGCACGAGCGTCTGCGCGCCGCGCACGGCGCCCGCGGCGACACCGATCGCGATGAGCAGCCACGGCGGGCCGGGCACGAGCGACAGCAGCGCCAGCACGATCGCGGCGAGCCCCGCCGTCGTCGCGAGCGGCACCCACGGCGACGCGGCGCGCGGCAGGGCCACGTAGAGCAGCCGCCCGGCCACCTGGCCGGCGCCCAGCAGGCCGAGGCCCCACGCGGCGAGCTCGTACGTGAGCCCCTTCTCGGTGAGCAGCGGGATGGCGGCGAGCGTCACCATGTACAGGGCCGCGGCCACCGCGATCATGGCGACCTCGAGCATCCAGAACCGCCGGGTGCGCAGCACCGCGGCGACCGACGGCGGCGGCGCGTGCTCGCCGCCCGACTCGCGGGCCGGCCAGGAGCGCTCGAGCGACCACCAGTGCAGCGGGGTCGTGAGCGCGACGAGCACGACCGCGAGCACGAGCAGCGTCGCCCGCCAGTCGAGCACGCCGAGCAGCGCGGCGGTGAGCGGGGCGAACGCGGTCGAGGCGAGGCCGCCGGCGAGCGTGACGACCGTCATCGCCCGGCGGCGCGCGCCGCCGCCCTGCGCATCGCCGTGGCGCCGCGTGAGCACGGTGAAGGCCGCCTGGTAGAGCACCGCCGACTGGCCGAGGCCCACGACCACCCAGGCCGCGGCGAACCCGGGCACGGTGGTCGCGGCCGAAGCCATCGCGAGCCCGCCGGCGCCGACGAGGCTGCCGAGCGTCATGACGAGCCGCGGGCCGCGGTCGTCGAGCCAGCGGCCGACGACGATGCCGGCGGCGGCGGATGCGACGAGGCCGGCCGAGAAGCACAGCATCACGACGGGCAGTCCCCAGCCGGTGTCTGCCGCGACGGCGGGCGCGGCGACGATGAGCCCGTAGTACAGGATGCCCCAGCTGACGACCTGGCCGACCGACAGCGCCGCCAGCCGGGCGACGGGCCCGGGCGAGCGGCGCTCGGCGCGCGCGGCGACGGCGCGGCCGCTCACCCGAGGCCCCGCGTCAGAGGCCGCGCAGCACGGCGGCGGTCTGCTCGAGCGTGCCGCGCACGACCGAGTAGTACGCCCACTTGCCGCGCTGCTCGCGCTCGACGAGCCCGGCCTCCGCGAGCACGCGCATGTGGTGCGACACGGTGCCCTGCGAGAGCCCCACGGGCGCCGTGAGGTCGCAGACGCACGCCTCGCCGCGCGCGCCTGCCGCGATGAGCGACAGCAGCCGCACGCGCGTCGGGTCACCGAGCGCCTTGCCCACCTTCGCGAGGCGCTCGGCCTCGTCGCGCGGCATGCCCGCGTCGGCCTCGGGCGCGCAGCAGCCGTCGGCCGCGGGAGCGTCGATCGGGGCGTCGGTGATCGTCATGCGGGCAGTCTGCCACACAGATTGACAAACGTCGATACGTCGTGCACGATCAACGCATCGATCACCTTCGATACGACTCGTCCCGATGAGGAGACAGCCATGCACGACCTTCCCGTCATCGTCGTCGGCGCCGGCCCGCAGGGCCTCGCCGCGGCCGCGCACCTGCTCGAGCGCGGCTTCGAGCCGCTCGTGCTCGAGCGCGGCGACGCGGCAGGCGCCGCCGTCTCGGAGTGGAGCCACGTGCGGCTCTTCTCCGCGTGGGACGAGCTGGTCGACACGGCGAGCCGCCGCTTGCTCGAGGCCGCGGGCACGTCCATCCCCACGCGCGGCTACCCCAAGGGCGCCGCCTGGGTGCGCGACTACCTGCAGCCGCTCGCCGCGGCGCTCGGAGACCGCGTGCGCTACGGCCAGGAGGTCGTCTCGATCAGCCGCCGAGGGCGCGACAAGGTGGTCGACGCCGGGCGCGCCGAGCAGCCGTTCGTCGTGCGCACCGTCGACCGCGACGGCGTCGAACGGCGCCTGCTCGCCCAGGCCGTGCTCGACGCATCCGGCACGTGGCGCACGCCCGCGCCCGCCGGCGCCGACGGCACCCCCGCGCTCGGCGAGCGCGCCGCCGCCGACCGCATCGACTACCGCATCCCCGCCGAGGTCGCCGAGCTGGCAGGCGCGCACGTCGCCGTCGTCGGCGCCGGCCACTCCGCGACGCACGCCGTGCTGCGGCTCGCCGAGCTCGCCGAGCGCAGCCCCGGCACGCGCGTGACATGGCTGCTGCGGCGCGCATCGGCCGAGGGTGCGCTCGGCGGCGGGGAGGCGGATGCGCTCCCCCAGCGGGCCGCGCTCGGCTCGCGGGCGCGGAAGGCGATCGAGCAGGGCCTCGTCGAGGTCGTGACCGGCTTCCGCCTCGACGAGGTGCGTCGCGCCGGCGACGGGATCGTGCTCGTCGGCGACGACGGCCGCGAGGCGGGCCCGGTCGCGCGGCTCTTCGCGCTCACGGGCTTCCGCCCCGACCTCTCGATCCTGTCGGAGGTGCGCGTCGCGGTCGACCCGTCCCTCGACGCGGTCGCGGGCCTCGCCGCCGAGATCGACCCCAACGTCCACTCGTGCGGCACGGTCGCCGCGACCGGCGTCGCCGAGCTCGCCCAGCCCGAGCCCGGCCTGTTCGTCATCGGCGCGAAGAGCTACGGCCGAGCGCCGACGTTCCTCGCGCTCACGGGCTACGAGCAGGTGCGCAGCGTCGTCGCGCACCTGGCCGGCGACCACGAGGCGGCCGCCCGCAACGAGCTCGTGCTGCCCGAGACCGGCGTGTGCGGCGGAGCGGGCGACTTCGGCGGCGGCTGCTGCGCCGCTCCGGCGCCGGCGCAGGCCGAGCGGGCCGAGGCCGTCGCCGTCTGAGGGGGCCGCTCGCCGGACGCTGGCCCGGCGATCAGGCCCGGCCGGTCGGCGGAGCGCCGCCCGCGCGGGCGTCGAGCATCGCGCCGTAGCCCTCCTCGAAGGAGGGGAACCGCAGGTCGCCGAGGAGCGCCAGCAGCCGGTCGCCGGCGAGCACCGTGCCGCCGGCGACCTCCGGCAGGATGCGCGGCGGCGGCTCGACGCCCAGCCGCGCGGCGATCCAGCCGACCACTTCGCCGAGCGGCGCCGGGCGCCGGTCGACCGCGTGCAGCAGATGCGGCGGGTCTGCGGCCATCAGCATCGCCTCGAGGGCGCGCACGAGGTCGGTCTCGTGGATGCGATTGGTGCGCTGCGCGTGCTGCACGGGCGTGCGCTCGAGCACCGTGCGCACGAGCCGCTCGCGGCCGGGGCCGTAGATGCCCGCGGGACGCACCACGAGCGCGCCGAGCCGCTCGCGGGCGAAGCGCTCCCCTTCGAGCAGCGTCCTGGCGCGCGCCGAGACCGGCGCCGGCGCATCCGCCTCCGTGCGCACCTCCGCGCCGGCCAGGCCCTCGAGCACGCGCGTCGAGGAGACGAGCACCACGCGCCTCGGCGGCTCCGGCAGCGCGTCGGCGAGGTGCTGCAGCGAGCGCACGTACGCGTCGTCGTCGGGGCCGGGCGGCAGCGTCACGACCATCGCGTCGACCTCCGGCAGCAGCCCGCGAGGCACCGGCTCGCCGAGGTCGACGGCGAGCGGCGTCAGCGCGGCGGGCAGCCCGTCGGTGCGGCGGCGGAGGGCGACGACCTCGCCGCCGCTCGCCACGAGACGCATGCCGAGGCGGGTGCCGACCTCGCCGCAGCCGACGAGCAGCGTGCGTTGCGCCGCCGTCTCCGAACCCGTGTCGGGGCGACAGGATGCAAACCCGCGGGGCGGCGCGTCGCTGCCCCCGGCCCGACTCCCCATCCCGGCACGCACGTCGGGGCGACAGGATTCGAACCTGCGACCTCCCGCCCCCAAAGCGGGCGCTCTAGCCAAGCTGAGCTACGCCCCGTCGGGATCGCTCCCGTACGACGGGGAAGTCTATCGGCGCACGCCAACGCCGCCGCACGCGAGCGGCGGTGGAACGGGGACCCCTTGCACCGAACGGGACCCGGTGCACCGGGTCCCGTTCGGCCGACGGGGTCCCGTTGCCGGGCCGCGCCGCTACAGCGTCCGCTCGCGGATCATCCGCGCGAGCTCGAGCCCGGAGTCCTTCACCGTGCGCTCCTGCGTGTCGTAGTCGACCCGCACGATGCCGAAGCGCTTGTGGTAGCCCCACGCCCACTCGTAGTTGTCGAGCAGCGACCAGTACATGTAGCCCTTGACCGGCACGCCCGCGTCGATCGCGTCGAGGATGGCGCCCACGTGCGCGCGCAGGAACTCGACCCGCTCGGCGTCGTGGATCCGCGCCTCGCCGGTCGCCGCATCCGTCACCACCTCGTCGTCGTAGGCGGCGCCGTTCTCGGTCACCCAGATCTCGACGCCCTTCGGCCCCGCGTACTCCTCGTGCACGCGCCGCAGCAGCCGCGTGAGCCCCTCGGGCTGCACCTCCCAGCCCATGGTCGTCGTGGGCAGGCCGCGCGGGTGCATGTGCACGCCGTCGGCGGCCGGGTACGGGCTGCCGACGGCGCGGTCGGTCGGCGCGTCCTGCAGCAGCGGCTCGGCGGGCGGCTCGAACGAGCACGCATCGCCGTGGTAGTAGTTCACGCCCAGCACGTCGATCGGCGAGCCGATGATCGCGAGGTCGCCCTCCTGCACCACGGCGTCGAGGCCGAGGTGGCCGACATCGGCGAGCAGCGTCTCGGGGTAGCTGCCGCGCAGGATGGGATCGATGAAGAAGCGGTTGAACTGCTCGTCGATGCGGCGGGCGGCGTCGCGGTCGGATGCGCTGTCGGGGTCGACGGGGTCGGCGACGGTGAGGTTCAGGGTGATGCCGAGCCGCTCGGCGCCGGCCTCGCGCAGCGCCTGCACCGCCATGCCGTGCGCGAGCAGCAGGTGGTGGCCGGCGGCGAGGCCGTCGGCGACGCTCTGCCGGCCGGGGGCGTGCGCGCCGGCCGTGTAGGAGAGGAACGACGAGCACCACGGCTCGTTGAGCGTCGTCCAGTTCTGCACGCGGTCGCCGAGCCGCTCGTGCACGGCGAGCGCGTAGTCGACGAAGCGGCTCGCGGTGTCGCGCTCGGGCCAGCCGCCGGCCTCCTCGAGCGCCTGCGGCAGGTCCCAGTGGTAGAGCGTCAGCCACGGGAGGATGTCGACGCCCAGCAGCTCGTCGACGAGCCGCGAGTAGAAGTCGAGGCCCTTCGCGTTCGGCGCGCCGCCGTCGGGGCAGACGCGCGCCCAGCTGGTCGAGAAGCGGTAGGTCTGCAGGCCCAGCTCGCGCATGAGCGCGACGTCGTCGGGCATGCGGTGGTAGTGGTCGCACGCGACGTCGCCCGTGTGGCCGTCGATCACGGCGCCGGGCACGCGGGCGAAGGCGTCCCAGATGCCCGGGCGGCGGCCGTCCTCGGCCGCGGCGCCCTCGATCTGGTAGGCGGCGGTCGCGCCGCCGAGGATGAGGTCTGCTGGGATGCTGCGCTGCACCCGAGAAGCGTATCGGGGCGGATGCGCGGGCGCCGATGCGGTAGATTCGTGCAGTCCCGAGGCACGCGGCCCGGGGCGCGCGGGCGTAGCTCAATGGTAGAGCCTCAGTCTTCCAAACTGATTACGCGGGTTCGATTCCCGTCGCCCGCTCCCTTCGGTGTCGCCCGCTCCCCCGCCGGTCGAGCCGGCCGCGCAGCGGCCGAGTCGAGACCACATCGGCGGCCGTGCCCCCGCTGGTCGAGCCGGCCGCGCAGCGGCCGAGTCGAGACCACCACGGTCGCCGTGCCCCCGCTGGTCGAGCCGGCCGCGCAGCGGCCGAGTCGAGACCACCACGGTCGCCGTGCCCCCGCTGGTCGAGCCGGCCGCGCAGCGGCCGAGTCGACACCACATCGGCCGGCGTGCGAGGCGCAGCCACAGCCGCTGCCGGTAGCGTGCCGGTGTGCATGCGCGACTGCGGACCCGCCCCCGCCGCCAGGGCTCGCCCCGGCTCGGCGCGGCGATGGTCGCCGCCGCCGCGCTGACGCTCGCCGCGTGCGTGGCCCTGCCGCCGGAGACGCCGGAGGATCCCGCGATCCCGACCACGGCATCCCCCGCCTTCACCGACCTCGCTCCCCCGCCGACGACCAACGGGCCCACCGAGCCGCCCTTGCCCACGACGGCGCCGGGCGACTTCGCCTACGGCGAGACGGTCGTCATCCACACCGAGCGCGGCTCCACGTGGGAGGTGACGGCGCTGCGGTCGATCGACCCGGCCGACTCGCTCGCGCTGCAGACGGGCTCGACCCCGCGCGCGAACGAGCGCTTCGTGGTGCTGGAGCTCGAGATCGAGAACGTCGGCGTCATCACGACGCACCCCATGCACGACATGACGATCGGCTACCAGCCGGACGGCGCACCGCTGTCGGACCAGAACTCCGCCTCGACAGCAGCCGCCCCGAACGACCTCGGCTACGTGTGGGACTTCGCGCCCGGCGACCGCGAGTCGGTGCAGGTGATCGTCGCCGTGCGCGACGACGCGGCTACGACGGGCAGCTGGGTGTTCACGACGAACGACCGCGGCACGCTCGAGCCGGGCACCGTCTACCGCTTCGGCTGAGCCCTCACAGCTGGCAGCCGGGGCACCAGTACAGCTTGCGCCCCTGCATCGTCTCGAGCGCGATGCTCGTGCCGCAGCGGCGGCACGGCAGCCCCTCGCGCTTGTAGACCCAGTGGCGGTCGGCGCGGTTCGCGAGCGCCGCGGCCCGCCGCGCGCCGCGGAGGCCGTCGATCGTGAGCATCTGGCCCGTCTCGACGCCGATGCGCAGCAGCTTCACCCAGTCGCGCCAGAGCGCGCGCAGCTCGTCGTCGGTGACGGCGCTGCCCGGCCGGTGCGGGTCGATGCGGGCCCGGAAGAGCAGCTCGGCCCGGTAGACGTTGCCGATCCCGGCGACGACCGACTGGTCCATGAGCAGCTGCCCGATGGGCTGGTTGGAGCGCGACGCGCGCGCGACGAAGCGGTCCTCGGCCTTGCGGCGCGACTCGGTCGGCGCCTCGGGGTCGGGCCCCAGCCGCTCGGCGAGCGCGGCGACCTCGACCGGCTCGAGCACCTCGCAGACGGTCGGCCCGCGCAGGTCGGCGACGGCGGTGTCGGTGAGGATGCGCACGCGCACCTGCCCGACGGGCTCCGGCGGGAAGTCCCCGGCCTCCGTCGCCGTCTCCTGCTCCCCCGCCCGCAGCCGCGCGAGGCGCGGCGCGCCGATCGACGCGATCGAATCCTCGTGCTCGCCGTCGACGCCGGCGCGCACGGGGATGCCGCGCATGCCGGTCTGGCCCATCCGCCCGACCGCGGCGAGGATGGTCGGGTCGACGCTGATGGCGCCGGCGAAGTCCCACGCGCCGTAGATGCCGAGGTGCACGTGCAGCACCTGCGCGGGCTGGGCAGCGGTGCCGCCGAAGCCGAGCAGCAGGTGCTTGCCGATCGCCTCGGAGGAGGTGATCTCGAGCCCGTCGAGCTCGGCAGCGCCCACCTCGAACCGCCCTTGCGGGCTCGTCACCC
The DNA here is from genome assembly GCF_022983135.1 of Agrococcus sp. SCSIO52902. Taxonomy (GTDB): domain Bacteria; phylum Actinomycetota; class Actinomycetes; order Actinomycetales; family Microbacteriaceae; genus Agrococcus; species Agrococcus sediminis. Next base: position 2,011,971 of record NZ_CP095269.1, on the reverse strand, counting down.
GGGCGGTGCGCCCGACGAAGTTCGCGCCGAACTGCCGGGCGATGCGATGGACGGAGTGCCCCTCCGGCATCAGCGGATCTCGTGGCCCGCGATGCCGCCCGTGGTCTCGTACTCCCCGAGCTGCGCGATGCGGCGCGCGTGCCGCTCGGCGCCCGAGAAGGGCGTGGCGAGGAAGGCGTCGATGATCTCGAGCATCTCCTCCTCGGTGTGCTGGCGCGCGCCGACCGCCACGACGTTCGCGTCGTTGTGCTCGCGCGCGAGCCGCGCGGTCGCGAGGCTCCAGGCGAGCGCCGCGCGCACGCCCTCGACCTTGTTCGCCGCCATCTGCTCGCCGTTGCCCGAGCCGCCGAAGACGACGCCGAGCGCCTCGACGCCGTCGCGCTGGTCGCGCACGACCGCGCGCGCCGCGTTGATGCAGAACGACGGGTAGTCGTCCTCGGCGTCGTAGTCGACCGGGCCGTGGTCGACCGCCTCGTGGCCGGCGGCCTCGAGGTGGGCGACGAGCCGCTTCGAGATCTCGAAGCCGGCGTGGTCGGTGGCGATGTGGACGCGCATCACGCCTCCTCTGCGCCGAAGACCGGCCCGCGGGTGCGCGAGCGCTTGAGCTCGAAGAAGCCGTCGACGGATGCGGCGGCGACGATGCCGTCGAACATGCGGAGCGCCTCCTCGCCGGTGGGCGCGGGGCTGACGACGGGGCCGAAGAACGCGACGTCGTCGACGGCGATCACGGGCGTGCCGACGTCGTCGCCGACGAGCTCGATGGCGCGGCCGTGGCTGTCGCGCAGCGCCTCGTCGTGCGCATCCGTCTCGCTCGCGAGCGCGGCGTCGAGCCCCACCTCGGCGAGCGCCTCGGCGATGATCGCGTCGTCGTCGTTGCGGCCGTCGGGGTGGATGCGCGTGCCGAGCGCGTCGTACAGGGGCTTCACGACGGCGTCGCCGCCCGCGGCGCGCGCGGCGGTGACGAGGCGCGTGAGGCGCATCGAGCGCGGCATGCGCGCGGCGTACGACTCGGGCAGGTCGCGGCCCTCGTTGAGCACCGCGAGGCTCATCACCTGCCAGTCCACGTCGAGCCCGCGCACGTCGGCGACCTCGCCCAGCCAGCGGCTGGTCATCCACGCCCACGGGCAGGTCGGGTCGAACCACATGCGCACGCGCTGCGGCTGGTCTGCGGGGGCCTCGATCGTCATGGCTCGATGCTACCGAGGGCACGGCGGGCGCCCGTCGCCGCGCCACTACGCTGGAGCGCACCAGCACACACTGCCGAAGGAGTCCCGCGTGCCCGGAGAGAACCTCACCCGCACCGAAGCCCAGGAGCGCGCAGCGCTCGTCGAGGTCGACGGCTACGACGTCGCGCTCGACCTGACGACCGGGGACGAGGTGTTCCGCTCGACGACGACGGTGCGCTTCCGCGCCCAGGACGGCGCATCCACGTTCATCGACCACATCTCCAAGCAGGTGCACTCGGTCACGCTGAACGGCGCCGAGCTCGACGTCGCCGCCGTGAACGACGGCGTGCGCATCCAGCTCGAGGGCCTCCAGGCCGAGAACGAGCTGACCGTCGTCTCCGACGCGATGTACGTCAACACCGGCGAGGGCCTGCACCGCTTCGTCGACCCGGTCGACGGCGAGGCCTACCTCTACTCCCAGTTCGAGGTGCCCGACTCGCGCCGCGTGTTCGCCGTCTTCGAGCAGCCCGACCTCAAGGCCGAGTTCCGCTTCACCGTCACGGCGCCCGCCGCGTGGCAGGTCGTGTCGAACCAGCCCACGCCCGAGCCGGTCGTCGAGGGCGACACCGGCACCTGGGCCTTCGAGCCGACGCCGCGCATCTCGAGCTACATCACCGCGCTCGTCGCAGGCCCCTACACGGTCACCCGCGCCGAGCTCACCTCGAGCGACGGCCGCACCATCCCGCTCGGCATCTTCTGCCGCGCGTCGCTCGCCGAGCACATGGACGCCGACTACCTGTTCGACATCACCCGCAAGGGCTTCGCGTTCTTCGAGGACCAGTTCGGCGTCGCCTACCCGTTCGAGAAGTACGACCAGCTGTTCGTGCCCGAGTTCAACGCGGGCGCGATGGAGAACGCCGGATGCGTGACGTTCACGGAGTCGTACGTGTTCCGCGCGCAGGTGACCGACGCCATCCGCGAGCGCCGCGTCGTCACGGTGCTGCACGAGCTGGCCCACATGTGGTTCGGCGACCTCGTCACGATGCGCTGGTGGAACGACCTGTGGCTCAACGAGTCGTTCGCCGAGTGGGCGTCGACCCTCGCCACCGCCGAGGCGACCGAGTGGACGGGCGCGTGGACGACGTTCCAGGCCATGGAGAAGACCTGGGCGTACCGCCAGGACCAGCTGCCCTCGACGCACCCGATCGTCGCCGAGATCCGCGACCTCGAGGACGTGCAGGTCAACTTCGACGGCATCACGTACGCCAAGGGCGGCTCGGTGCTCAAGCAGCTCGTCGCCTGGGTGGGCCTCGAGTCGTTCATGCAGGGCGTCGGCGCCTACTTCCGCAAGCACGCGTGGGGCAACACCGAGCTCACCGACCTGCTCTCGGAGCTCGAGGCCGCGAGCGGCCGCGACCTCGGCGACTGGAGCCGCAAGTGGCTCGAGACGGCCGGCGTCAACACGCTGCGCCCGAAGATGGAGCTCACCGCCGACGGCATCATCTCGTCGTTCGCGATCGAGCAGACGGCGCCGGCCGAGTGGCCGACGCTGCGCCCGCACCGCATCGCGGTCGGCTTCTACGAGCTCGAGGACGAGGTGCTGCGCCGCACCCACCGCGTCGAGCTCGACATCGACTGCGAGTCGACCGACGTGCCGCAGCTGGCCGGCCACCTGCGGCCCGCGCTCATCCTGCTGAACGACGACGACCTCGCCTACGCGAAGATCCGCCTCGACGACGAGTCGATGGCCACCGCGATCGAGCACCTGCGCGACATCGAGGCGCCCCTCGCCCGGGCGCTCGTGTGGGGCGCGGCCTGGGACGCGACCCGCGACGCCGAGACCCCGGCGAGCGACTACGTCGACCTCGTGCTCGCGAACATCGGCGCCGAGACCGAGTCGACGACCATCCGCCTCGCCCTCGCGCAGCTGGCGCAGGCCGCCCGCACCTACGTGCACCCCGAGCGCCGCGCGGCGACCATCGAGCGCGTCGGCGACGCGCTGTGGCAGCTCGCCGAGCAGGCTCAGCCCGGCTCGGACGCGCAGTTCCAGTTCGTCGGCGCCTTCGCCGGGCTCGCCTCGACCGACGCGCACGTCGCGGCGCTGCGGGGCCTCCTCGACGGCAGCCGCACGCTCGAGGGCCTCGCGATCGACGCCGACCTGCGGTGGCAGCTGCTCGACGGCCTCGTGCTGAACGGCGCCGCCGGCGAGGAGGAGATCGCCGCGGAGCTCGCGAGCGACGACACCGCGACCGGCCGGCAGTTCGCCGCCCGGGCGCGCGCGACCGTCCCCACGGCCGAGGGCAAGGAGGCCGCGTTCGCGTCGGTCGCGGACGAGGCGGGCGCGTCGAACATGATCGTGCGCTACACCGGCCTCGGCCTGCAGCACGTGAACGACGCATCCTCGCTCGAGCCGCTCGTCGCCCGCTACCACGACGCCATCCAGCAGATCTGGGACTCCCGCACCTACCAGGTGGCGGAGGGGCTGCTCGTCGGCCTCTACCCGGCGGTGCTCGCCGACGAGCGGCTCGCGGAGGCGACCCGCGCGTGGCTCGCCGACAACGAGTCGGCCGTGCCGGCGCTGCGCCGCATCGTGGTCGAGCACCTCGCCGGCGTCGAGCGGGCGCTCAAGGCGCAGCAGCGGGACGCGTGACCGGAGGGCCTCGTGGGTGACGTGAGCTGGAGCTCGTTCGGCGAGTGGTGGCAGACCTGGGGCGCGCCGATCGGCGTGCTGCTGGTGGTCGTCGGCGCCTTCATCGCGTTCTGGATCGTGAAGGCCGTCATCGGCCGCGTCGTCCACGAGGTCGTCACCGGCGTGAAGCGCCGGGCCGACGCCGCCGACACCGAGGCGCTCAGCAGCTCGCCGCTCGCGCAGGTGCGCGTCGTGCAGCGCACCCGCGCGATCGGCAGCGTGCTGAACACGATGGTCGCCTGGGTGATCACGGCGCTCGCGCTCATCCTGATCCTCAGCATCCTCGGCGTGAACGCCGGGTCGCTCGTCGCGATGGCGGGCTTCCTCGGCGCCGCCGCCGGCATCGGCGCGCAGGGCGTCATCAAGGACTTCCTGAACGGCCTGTTCATGGTGTTCGAGGATCAGCTCGGCATCGGCGACGTCGTCGACCTCGGCGAGGCCTCCGGCGTCGTCGAGTCGGTCGGCATCCGCGTGACGCAGGTGCGCGACGTGCACGGCACGCTCTGGTACGTGCGCAACGGCGAGATCGTGCGCGTCGGCAACAAGTCGCAGGGCTGGGCGCGCGCCATCATCGACCAGGCCGTGCCGTACCACGCCGACGTCGACGCGGTCGAGCAGCGCCTGCTCGACGTCGCCACCGAGATGAGCGAGTCGCCCGAGTGGGTCGGCCGCATCATCGACAAGCCCGAGACGTGGGGCATCGAGTCGGTGTCGGCCGAAGCGGTCGTCATCCGGCTCGTGGTGAAGACCCGCGCGAGCGCGAAGGACGACGTCGCGCGCGAGCTGCGCCGCCGCGTCAAGGCGGGGCTCGACGACCTCGGCGTCGAGCTGCCGTCGCTGCAGAAGGTCGTCGTGCAGGGGCTCCGCGAGCAGCCGCCGACGAAGGGCGGGCAGGCATGACGCAGACCCTCCACGACGCCGTCGGCGGCAGCCCGTTCTTCGCGCGCCTCGTGCACGAGTTCTACGAGCGCGTGTGGCAGGACGACGTGCTCCGCCCGATGTACCCGCAGGACGACCGCGCCGGCGCCGAGGACCGCTTCCGCATGTTCCTCGAGCAGTACTGGGGCGGCTCGACGGCCTACAGCGAGCAGCGCGGGCACCCGCGGCTGCGCATGCGCCACGCGCCGTTCCCGGTCGACCCCGACGCGCGCGAGCGGTGGCTCGCGTGCATGCGGGGCGCGCTCGACGCCGTCGACCCCGCGCCGCTGCACCGGGCCGAGCTCGACGACTACTTCGAGCGCGCCGCGACGGCGATGCTCAACCGCAACCCGCTCATCCGCTGAGAAGGAGACCGCCGTGGCCGCAGCAGAGGACGTCGTCGTCATCGGAGCGGGCCTCGCCGGCCTCGTCACCGCGTGCGAGGCGCTCGACCGCGGCCGCACGGTGCGCATCGTCGAGCAGGAGGGCCCCCGCTCGATCGGCGGGCAGGCGTTCTGGTCGTTCGGCGGCCTGCTGCTCGTCGACTCCCCCGAGCAGCGCCGCCTCGGCATCCACGACTCGCTCGAGCTCGCGCGCGCCGACTGGGCGCGCAGCGCCGGCTTCGACCGCGACGAGGATGCGTGGGGCAGGCTGTGGGCGGAGGCCTACCTGGAGTTCGCCCACCGCGACCTCTCCCCCTGGCTGCGCTCGCTCGGCGTGCGCCTCTTCCCGGTCGTGGGGCACGCCGAGCGCGGTGCCCGCACGCCCGGCGGCCACGGCAACACCGTGCCGCGGTTCCACATCGTCTGGGGCACCGGCCCCGGCCTCGTCGCGCCCTTCACGCGCCGGCTGCGCGACGCGGTCGCCGACGGGCGCGTGCGGCTCTCGTTCCGCCACCGCGCGACGCGCCTGCTCGTCGAGGACGGCCGGGTCGTCGGCGTCGCCGGCGACCGGCTGGCCGACGACCTGACGGTGCGCGGCGAGCCGTCGAGCCGGGAGGCCATCGGTGCCTTCGAGGTGCGCGCCGAGTCGATGGTGGTCGCGACGGGCGGCATCGGCGGCGAGCTCGAGCGGGTGCGGGCGCTCTGGCCCGCGCGCCTCGGCGCGGCGCCGCGCGAGGCCGTGCGCGGCGTGCCGCTGCACGTCGACGGCTCCGGGCTCCGGCTCGCCGTCGACGCGGGCGCGCGACTCGTGAACGAGGACCGGATGTGGCACTACACCGAGGGCGTCGCCAACTGGGATCCGATCTGGCCCGACCACGGCATCCGCATCCTCCCCGGGCCCTCGAGCCTCTGGCTCGACCACCGGGGCCATCGGCTGCCCTCCCCCAACTACCCCGGCTTCGACACGCTCGCGACGCTCGAGCACCTGCGCTCCGTCGGCGCCGAGCACTCGTGGTTCGTGCTCACGCAGTCGATCGTCGAGAAGGAGTTCACGCTCTCGGGCTCCGAGCAGAACCCCGACCTGACCGGCAGGAGCATCCCGCGGCTGCTGCAGCGGGTGCTGCCGGGCGCGCCCGCGCCCGTGCAGGCGTTCCTCGACCACGGCGAGGACTTCGTCGTCGCGGGCAGCCTCACCGAGCTGCTCGACGGCATGGAGCGGCTCGGCGGCGACGGCGCGCTCGACCGGGCCGCCGTCGTCGCCGCGATCGAGGAGCGCGACGCGGCCGTCGCCGACCCCGCCTCCCACGATCCGCAGGCGGTCGAGATCCGCCGCGCCCGCGAGTACATCGGCGACCGGCTCGTGCGCACCGCGGCGCCGCACCGCATCCTCGACGAGCGCCACTGGCCGCTCATCGCCGTGCGCCTGCGCACCCTCACCCGCAAGACCCTCGGCGGCATCCAGACCGACCTCGACTCGCGCGCGCTCGGCGCCGACGGCGCACCGGTGCCCGGCCTCTTCGCCGTGGGCGAGGCGGCCGGCTTCGGCGGCGGCGGCGTGCACGGCTACCGGGCGCTCGAGGGCACCTTCCTCGGCGGCTGCCTGCACACCGGCCTCCGCGCCGGCCGCGCGGTCTGAGGCGCGGACGGCAGAGCGCCCCGTCCGCTCGGGACGGGGCGCTCGTGTCGGGTCGTCAGCGGCTGAAGTTGCCGCGGTAGTACTCGTACACCCAGCCGACCATGACGATGGCCAGCAGGCCCGCGCCGATGGGGATGAGGAACGTGGGGCCCGCGAGCGACAGGAACATCACCGCGAGGGCGCCGGCGAGCGCGATCGGCCACCAGCTCCACGGCGAGAAGTGCCCCTGGTCGGGGTCGTCCTCGTCGAGCTCGGCGTCGAGGCGGTCCATCGCGAGCTCGCCGTGCTGGCCGCGATGCACGAGCACGAGGTAGAAGGCGATGAGCGTGCACATCACGCCCACGAGCGCCATGCCCAGCGTCCCGGCCCACTCGATGCGGCCGTCGTACGAGCCCATGTGCCAGACCGTGTAGACGGCGGCGCAGAGGTAGAAGAAGACGGCGATGACCGTCAGGATGACGATGTTCGAGCGCATGTCAGCGGACCTCGTCCTTCTGCAGGTCGACCACGGGTCGGTTCGGGGCGTCCTTCAGCGGTCCGACGCCGTACTGCGGGCCCGCGTTCGGGTGGTGCAGGTCGAACGCCGGCGACTCCGAGCGGATGCGCGGGATCGCGTGGAAGTTGTGCCGCGGCGGCGGGCAGCTCGTCGCCCACTCGAGCGAGCGCCCGGTGCCCCAGGGGTCGTCGACGGTCACGCGCGGCGCCGTGCGGGCCGTGATCCACACGTTCCAGAGGAACGGCACCATCGACAGGCCGAGGATCATCGCGCCCACGGTCGACAGCTGGTTCATCCACGTGAAGCCGTCCTCCGCCAGGTACGTGTAGTACCGGCGCGGCATGCCGATGACGCCCAGCCAGTGCTGGATGAGGAACGTCATGTGGAAGCCGATGAAGAGCATCCAGAAGTGCACGTGGCCGAGGCGGTCGTTCAGCATCTTGCCGGTCCACTTGGGCCACCAGAAGTAGAAGCCCGAGAACATCGCGAACACGACCGTGCCGAAGACGACGTAGTGGAAGTGCGCGACCACGAAGTAGGTGTCAGAGATCGCGAAGTCGAGCGGCGGGGAGGCGAGGATGACGCCCGTCAGGCCGCCGAACGTGAACGTCACGAGGAAGCCGAACGCCCACAGCATGGGCGACTCCCACGTGATCGAGCCGCGCCACATCGTGCCGATCCAGTTGAAGATCTTCACGCCGGTCGGCACCGCGATGAGCATCGTCATGAGCGAGAACCACGGCAGCAGCACCGTGCCCGTGACGTACATGTGGTGCGCCCACACCGTCACCGACAGCGCCGCGATCGCGATCGTCGCACCCACGAGGGTGTTGTAGCCGAAGATCGGCTTCCGCGAGAACACCGGGATGACCTCGGAGATGATGCCGAAGAACGGCAGCGCGATGATGTAGACCTCGGGGTGCCCGAAGAACCAGAACAGGTGCTGCCAGAGCACGGCGCCGCCGTTGGCGGGGTCGTAGATGTGGCCGCCGAAGATGCGGTCGATCGCCAGGCCGAACATGGCCGCCGCGAGCACCGGGAAGACGATGATCACGAGGAGCGACGTGATGAGCACGTTCCAGCAGAAGATCGACATCCGGAACATCGTCATGCCGGGCGCGCGCATCGTGATGATCGTGGTGATGAAGTTGACGCCGCCCATGATCGTGCCGAAGCCCGACAGCGCGAGGCCCAGCACCCACAGGTGGCCGCCGATGCCCGGCGAGAACGCGGTGGTGCTCAGCGGCGTATAGGCGAACCAGCCGAACGAGGCCGCGCCCTGCGGCGTCAGGAAGCCGCCGATCGCGATGAGCGACCCGAAGGCGAACAGCCAGTAGGCCAGGGCGTTCAGGCGCGGGAAGGCGACGTCGGGCGCGCCGATCTGCAGCGGCATGAGCACGTTGGCGAAGCCTGCGAAGAGCGGCGTCGCGAACATCAGCAGCATGATCGTGCCGTGCATCGTGAAGAGCTGGTTGTACTGCTCCTCCGTGGGCACGATCTCGAGACCCGGCGCGAACAGCTGCGCGCGGATGAGCAGCGCCATGACGCCGGCGATGAGGAAGAAGACGAACGAGGTGCCGAGGTACAGGTACCCGATCGTCTTGTGGTCGGTGGAGGTGATCCACTTGACCAGCGTGTTGCCCTTGCGCTCAGCGCTGCGGCTGATCGCGGGGCGCGTCGCCGTGGCGGTCATCAGTCTTCCTCGCCTTCGTTGGTGGTGTCGACGCTCTCGTCGTGACCCGGGTCGATGTTGTCGTCACCGGTGAAGGGGTTGACCGACTCGTCGATGGCGCCGACGTTGCCCTCGGCCTCGAGGCTCTCGAGGTAGGCGTCGTACTCCTCGGGGCTCACGAGCTCGACGTTGAAGAGCATGAGCGAGTGGTACTCGCCGCAGAGCTCGGCGCACTTGCCGCGCAGGATGCCCTCCTGGTCGCCGGTCTCGAAGTACATGTGGTTCGTGACGCCCGGGAGCATGTCCTTCTTGTAGAGGAACTCGATCACCCAGAACGAGTGCGCGACGTCGCGCGACTCGAGCGTGATCTCGATCGTGGAGTTCGTCGGGAGGTACAGCGTCGGGAGCGAGCTCGCGTCGATGAGGTTCGACTCAGGGTCGTTCTGCGCCTGGATGCCCTGGTAGTAGACCGGGTCCTGGCCGTCGCGCTCGTAGACGAAGTCCCATGCCCAGCGCTTGCCGTAGACGGTGAGCGAGTAGTCGGGGTCGTCGATCGGCTCCTCGATGATCGCCTGGTCGCGCGCCGTGAAGGCGAAGAAGCCCGCGACGAGGACGACGGGGACGATCGTGAAGAAGATCTCGATCGGCATGTGGTAGCGCAGCTGCACCGGCAGGCCCGTCTGGCCCTTGCGGCGGCGGTACGCGATCGCGGCCCAGATCATGAGGCCCCACGTGATGATGCCGACGCCCAGCAGCACGATCCAGGAGGTCGTCCACAGGCCCATGATGCGGTCGACGTGGTTCGTCAGACCCGGGTCGGTCGGCATCCACCCCTGCAGCTGCGCCTGGGTGCATCCGGCGAGCGCAAGGGCGACGACCACCGCGACCGGGGCGGCGATCCAACGAGATCGACGATTGCGCAATGTCTTCCTCCGAGTCGGTGAGCAGTCACCTCGATCCTAGTACCCACAGAGGGCGCTCAGGCTCCTGCCACGCGCCTCCGAGGCGCCCCTGGAACGCGACGACGCCGCCGATCCCGAAGGATCGGCGGCGTGTCGCTGCGGGCTGCTCGCGCGGCCTAGTGGAAGGAGTCGCCGCACGCGCAGCTGCCCTGCGCGTTGGGGTTGTCCATCGTGAAGCCCTGCTTCTGGATCGAGTCCTCGAAGTCGATGGTCGAGCCGTCGAGGTAGGGCACGCTCATGCGGTCGACGATGACCTCGACGCCGTCGAAGTCGCGCACGACGTCGCCGTCGAGCTTGCGCTCGTCGAAGTAGAGCTGGTAGATCAGCCCCGAGCATCCGCCGGGCTGCACGGCCACGCGCAGGCGCAGGTCGTCCCTGCCCTCCTGGTCGAGCAGGCGGCGCACCTTGTCGGCGGCCGTCTCCGTGAGCATGACGCCATGGGTCGCGAGATCGGTCATCTGCGGCTCCTCTCCGGTCTCCGTCGGGGCAACGCCCGACGTCTCCAGTCTATTCCGCGCGGTCGCCGGCCCGCGCGAGCAGCAGCGCCTCCGCGCCGATCGCGCGCCGCAGCACGCCGAGGTGCTGCGACTCGTTGGGGCTGTGCGCCATCGTGCCCGGGTCCTCGACGCCCGTCACCAGGATCTGCGCGCCGGGGAACTGCGCGACGAGGTCGGCGATGAACGGGATGGAGCCGCCGATGCCGGTCTCGACCGCCTCCGCGCCCCACGCATCCGCCATCGCCCGCTTGGCCTCGGTCGCGCCCCAGCCGCTCGCGTCGACGAGGAACGGGTCCCCGAGGTCGATGCTGTCGAGCTCGATGTGCGCGCCGAACGGGGCGTGCGCGCGCAGGTGGCGCTCGATCGCGGCGAAGGCGTCGGCGGCCGACTGGCCCGGCGCGATGCGCGTCGAGAGCCGGAACCGCATCGTCGGGAGGATGGTGTTGGATGCGTCGGGCACGCTGGGCGCGTCGACCCCGGTGATCGTCGCCGAAGGCTTGGCCCAGAGGCGCGCCAGCAGCGGGCCGGTGCCGACGAGCTGCACGCCGTCGAGCAGCGCCGCCTCGGCGCGCAGGTGCTCCTCCGACTGCTCCGGGACGTCGAGGTCGGCCTCGGTGAGGCCCTCGATGGCGACCGAGCCGTCGTCGTGCCAGAGGGTCGCGGCGAGCTTCGAGAACGCCATCATCGCGTCGGGCACTGCGCCGCCGTACATGCCGGAGTGGCTCGCGTGGCCGAGCGTCGTGATGCGCACGTTGAGCGCGACGTTGCCGCGGAGCGCCACGGTGAGCGACGGCACCTCGGTCGACCAGTTGTCGCTGTCGGCCACGACGATCACGTCGGCCTCGAGCGCCTCGGCGTGCTGCTCGAGGAAGCGCTGGAAGGAGCGCGAGCCGTGCTCCTCCTCCCCCTCGATGAACAGCGCGAGGCCCACCTCGGGCTCGACGACCTCGGCGAGCGCGCGGATCGCGGCGATGTGCGCGATGACGCCCGCCTTGTCGTCGGAGGCGCCGCGGCCGTGGAGGCGCCCGTCGATCTCGGTCGGCTCGAACGGCGGCGTGCGCCACAGGGCCTCGTCGCCCCAGGGCTGCACGTCGTGGTGGGCGTAGAGCAGGATCGACGGGCGGCCGGCGCGGGCGGGTCGGGTCGCCAGCACCGCCGGCTGGCCGAGCTCGTCGGTGTCGCCGATCGGGGCGCGCTCGATCGAGACGCGCTCGAACACGCCCGTCCCCTCCGCGAGGGCGGCGACCGCCTCCGCGCTCGCCTGCACGTGCGCCGCGTCGTAGGCGTCCCACGAGACGCTCGGGATGCGCACGAGCGCCTTCAGGTCGTCGACCGCGCGGTCGAAGCCGGCATCGACGGCGGAGAGGACGGCCCGGTCGCGCTCGGAGAGCTCGGCGCCCGGGCGCGCGGGGAGGGAGTCAGCGGGGGAAGCAGTCATGCGCACGATCCTAGGCGTCGGCGGGAGGGCGGCGGCGGTAGGATGGGTCGATCCAGCCCCCAGCGAGAAGGACCTCCACGTGCCGCTGTTCAGCCGCTCCGACGCCAGCAAGCAGCCCCAGCCGGGGACCGAGGTGCGTCGCACGCCGAAGCAGTCGGAGCAGGTCGCCCGCAACCGCCGCCCCCTCGTCCCCGAGGACCGCAAGGAGGCGCGGCGCCAGGTGCAGGAGAAGATGCGCAGCGAGCGCGAGAAGGCCCGTCGCGGCTTCGAGTCCGGCGACGAGAAGTACCTGCCGGCGCGCGACAAGGGCCCGGTGCGGCGCTACGTGCGCGACTGGGTCGACGCCCGCCTCTCGATCGGCACCGCCGCGATGCCGATGATGATCGTCGTGCTCGTCATGACGTTCGTCAACGACCCGCAGTGGCGCCTCATCGCCAACCTCGTGCTGTGGGGCTTCGTCGCCGTCGTCGTGCTCGACTCGGTCGTGATGGCCTGGCAGCTGCGTCGCGCGCTGCGCGCGAAGTTCGGCGAGAAGGATGCGAAGGGCCACGGCTGGTACGCCACCATGCGCGCCGTGCAGCTGCCGTTCATGCGCATGCCGAAGCCGAAGACGAAGCTCTTCCAGCAGCCGGAGTGAGCGCTGCGGCGCGAGCCGCCGCCTCACCCCTGCGCGCGAGCGGGAGCGCGAGCGCTACGTCGCGCGAAGCCCGGCGTTGATCTCGCGCGCCCAGCCCGGCCCGCGGTAGATGAAGCCGGTGTAGCCCTGCACGAGGGCGGCGCCGGCGTCGAGCCGCTCGCGCACCTGCGCGGCCGTCTCCACGCCGCCGACCGAGATCACGTCGACGCCAGCGGGCAGCGCCGCGCGCAGCAGGCGCAGCACCGCGAGCGACCGCGCGGCCACCGGCGTGCCCGACAGCCCGCCCGCGCCTGCGCGCGCCACCGCATCCGCATCGCTCACGAGACCGTCGCGCCGGATGGTGGTGTTCGTGGCGATGACGCCCGCGAGCGCCAGGCGCTCGGCGAGCGCGGCGATGCCCTCGACCTGCTCGTCGTCGAGGTCGGGCGCGATCTTCACGAGCACCGGCACGTCGCCGGCCTCGGCGCGGATCGCCGCGAGCAGCGGCTCGAGCACGCGCGTCTCCTGCAGGCCGCGCAGGCCGGGCGTGTTCGGGGAGGAGACGTTGACGGCCAAGTAGTCGGCGACCGGTGCGAGCAGGCGCGCCGAGTGCAGGTAGTCGCGCTCGACCGCGGCGGTGTCGTCGGCGTCGACCACGCGGCTCTTGCCGATGTTGACGCCGATCACGGGGCGCGAGCGCGCCTCGCGGGCGACGGCGATGCGCTCGGCGGCGACCGCCGCTCCCTGGTTGTTGAAGCCCATCCGGTTGATGAGCGCTCGGTCGTCGACGAGCCGGAACAGGCGCGGCCGGTCGTTGCCCGGCTGCGGGCGCGCCGTGATCGTGCCCACCTCGACGTGGCCGAAGCCGAGCGCGCCGAGGCCCGCGATCATCGTCGCGTCCTTGTCGAAGCCGGCCGCGATGCCGAACGGCGTCGGCAGCTCGCGGCCGAGGGCGCGGGTGCGGAGCGCCGGGTCGGTGCGCACACCGGGGTGCGCGAGCCCGATCGCCCGGATGGCGGCCGCGCCGAGGTGGTGCGCCCGCTCGGGGTCGACGTGGCGGAAGCCGTGCCGGAAGAACTGGTCGTACGCGGTCATCGCTCCTCCTCCGCGTCGACGGCGTGCGCCTGATCCTCGCGCAGGGCCCGGATGGCGGCCTCGAAGTCGTCGAGCGAGTCGAAGGCGTTGTAGACGCTCGCGAACCGCAGGTAGGCCACCTCGTCGAGCTCGCGCAGCGGCGGCAGCACCGCGAGGCCGATCTCGTTCGCGTCGATCTGGCTCGCGCCGGTCGCGCGGATGGTCTCCTCGACCGCCTGCGCGACGCCGGCGAGGTCGGCGTCGGTGACGGGCCGGCCGCGCACGGCCTTCCGGACGCCCTCGATGACCTTCTCGCGGCGGAAGGGCTCGAGCACGCCGGAGCGCTTCACGACCGACAGGCTCGCCGTCTCGGTGGTGGTGAAGCGGCGGCCGCACTCGGTGCACTGGCGCCGCCGGCGGATGGAGGTGCCGTCGTCGCTCGTGCGGGAGTCGACGACGCGGGAGTCGGGGTTGCGGCAGAAGGGGCAGTGCATCAGGCCTCCCCCGCCTCGAAGCGCGCCTCGATGGCCTCGCCGTGCGCCGGCAGCCCCTCGGCGGCGGCGAGCGCGACCACGTCGGCCCGCACCGCGGCGAGCGCCGCGCGGTCGTAGCGCACGACCTGCTGCGGGCGGAGGAACGTCGCGGCACCGAGGCCGGCGACGCGCCGCGCCTGGCCGCCGGTCGGCAGCACGTGGTTGGAGCCCGCGGCGTAGTCGCCGAGGCTGACCGGCGTGTGCGCGCCGAGGAAGATCGCGCCCGCGTGGCGGATGCGTGCGAGCACGGCGTCGTCGTCGGCCGTCATGATCTCGAGGTGCTCGGGCGCGTACGCGTCGCTCACCCGCGCGGCGGCGGCCAGGTCGGCGACGAGCACGATCGCCGACTGCTCGCCCGCGAGCGAGGCGCCGACGCGGGCGCTCGCCGCCGTGGCGGCGGCGCGGCGCGCGACGGCCTCGTAGACGCGGTCGGCGAGCGCGGCGTCGTCGGTGACGAGCACGGCGCTCGCGAGCTCGTCGTGCTCGGCCTGGCTGACGAGATCGGCGGCGATGAGCTCGGCGTCGGCGGTGCCGTCGGCGATCACGAGGATCTCGGTCGGGCCCGCCTCGGAGTCGACGCGGACGCTGCCGGCGACGGCGCGCTTCGCCGCGGCGACGAAGACGTTGCCGGGGCCCGTGACGACGTCGACGGGCGCGAGCCCGATGCCGGGCACGCCGTGGGCGAAGGCGCCGACCGCGCCGGCGCCGCCCATCGCGTAGACCTCGTCGACGCCGAGCAGCGCGCACGCGGCGAGGATGGTCGGGTGCGGCAGGCCGTCGTGCTCGGCCTGCGCGGGGCTCGCGACGGCGATCGAGCGGACGCCCGCGGCCTGCGCGGCGACCACGTTCATGACGACGCTCGACGGGTAGACGGCCTTGCCGCCGGGCACGTACAGCCCGACGCGGTCGACGGGCTGCCAGCGCAGCTCGACCGCGGCGCCCGGGGCGGGCTCGACGGCGGTCGGCGCCGGCACCTGCGCGGCGGAGCCGATCCGCACACGCTCGATCGCCGTCTCGAGCGCCGCGCGCACCGCCGGGTCGAGCGCGGCGAGCGCCTCCTGGAGCGCGGCCGCGGGCACCCGCAGCTCGGCGGGGCGCACGCCGTCGAAGCGCTCGGCCTGCGCGGCCAGGGCCTCGGCGCCGCGCTCGCGCACGTCGGCGATCAGCTCCTGGGCGGCCGGCAGCGCGCGGTCGACGTCGACGGCGGGCCGCGGCAGCAGCGCGCGCAGCTCGTGCTCGTCGGGCAGCGTCGTCAGGTCGAGTCGTCGGAGCATGGCCTCCATCGTACGGCGACCCCGCCGCGCCCGCCGCGCCGCGCTCCCGCTCCCCGCGCGCCGCCCGCGACGACCGAGTGGCGCCTCCCAGCATCCAGTGGCGCGGCGCAACATCGAGTGGCGCGGCGCAGCATCGAGTGGCGCGCCGCAGCATCGAGTGGCGCGCCGCAGCATCGGATGGCGCCGCACGACATCGAGTGGCGCCGCCTGCGGTCGCCGCCACTCGATCACGCGAGGCGCCACTCGATCACGTGAGGCGCCACTCGGACGCAGGAGCCGCCACTCGATCACGCGAGGCGCCACTCGTTCTCCGGAGGCGCCACTCGTTCTCCGGAGGCGCCACTCGACCGCGGGAGGCGCCGCTCCAAGCGGGCGGCGGCCGGGTCAGGCGATCGAGGCGGGGCCCAGCAGCGACTTGATCTCGCCGAAGAGGTCGCTCGAGACGCGCACCCGCTGCGGCAGCGAGAACACCCGCTCGACCTCGGGCCGCTCGAGCGCCAGGCGCACGTCGGTCGGCCCGGAGTGCCGCTCGAGCAGGCCGCGCAGCTCGCGCATGACCGTCATCGACGCGCGGCGCTCGGGGATGCGCAGCTCGAGCGGCCGCGTCTCGTCGACCGGCTGGACATCCGGCGTGTCGATGCTGTTCGCGTGCACCGTGAAGCCGTCGTCGCGCGTGCGCACCCGGCCCCGCACCACGACCACCTGGTCGGGCTGCAGGCTCGTGCGGAACTCCGTGTAGGACTTGCCGAGCACCATCACCTCGAGCTCGCCGCCGAAGTCCTGCAGCGCGAAGATGCCGTACTGGTTGCCGGAGTTGCGCGCCACGCGGTGCTGGACGCTCGTGATGAGGCCCGCGAGCGTGACGGTGTCGCCGTCCTCGGCGGTCTCGGCGAGGTCCTGGATCTGATGCGTCGCGTGCTTCGCGAGCTCGAGCTCGAGCCCCGCGAGCGGGTGGTCGGAGACGTACAGGCCGAGCATCTCGCGCTCGAACGCGAGCTTGTCGCGCTTGCCCCACTCCGGCCGGTCGGGCACCCGGTCGGCGACCGTGTCGAGGTCGTCGAAGATGTCGCCGAAGAGGTCGACCTGGCCGTTCGCCTCGTTGCGCTTGATCGAGACGGCCGCGTCGACCGCATCCTCGTGGATCTCGAGCATCGCGCGCCGAGTCGCCCCCTGGCTGTCGAAGGCGCCCGACTTGATGAGCGACTCGACGGTGCGCTTGTTGGCGACGCCGAGCGGCACCTTCTTCAGGAAGTCGTGGAACGACGTGTAGGCGCCCTCGCGCGTGCGTGCGGCGATGATGCCGTCGACCACGCCCTCGCCGACGTTCCGCACGGCGCCGAGGCCGAAGCGGATGTCGTCGCCGACGGCCGTGAAGTAGAGCGACGACTCGTTGACGTCGGGCGGCAGCACCGTGATGCCCATCCGCCGGCACTCCGACAGGTAGATCGCCATCTTGTCCTTGGAGTCGCCGACGCTCGTCAGGAGCGCCGCCATGTACTCGGCCGGGTAGTGGGCCTTCAGGTAGGCGGTCCAGTAGGAGATGACGCCGTAGGCGGCGGAGTGCGCCTTGTTGAAGGCGTAGTCGGAGAAGGGCAGCAGGATGTCCCACAGCGCCTTGACGGCGGCGGCCGAGTAGCCGCGCTCCCGCATGCCGCCGGAGAACGCCTCGAACTGCTTGTCGAGCTCGGCCTTCTTCTTCTTGCCCATCGCGCGCCGCAGGATGTCGGCCTGGCCGAGCGTGTAGCCGGCGACCTTCTGCGCGACCGCCATCACCTGCTCCTGGTAGATGATGAGGCCGTAGCTCTCGTCGAGGATGTCGGCGAGCGGCTCCTCGAGCTCGGGGTGGATGGGCGTGATCGGCTGCAGGCCGTTCTTGCGCAGCGCGTAGTTGGTGTGCGAGTCGGCGCCCATGGGGCCGGGCCGGTAGAGGGCGATGACGGCCGAGATGTCGCCGAACGAGTCGGGCTTCATGAGGCGCAGCAGCGAGCGCAGCGGTCCGCCGTCGAGCTGGAAGACGCCGAGCGTGTCGCCGCGGCCGAGCAGCTCGTACGCGCCGCGGTCGTCGAGCGGCAGGGTCTCGAGGTCGAGCTCCTCGCCGCGGTTGGCGCGGATGTTGTCGAGCGCGTCGGAGACGATCGTGAGGTTGCGGAGCCCCAGGAAGTCCATCTTGATGAGGCCGAGCGCCTCGCACGCGGGGTAGTCGAACTGCGTGATGATCGCGCCGTCCTGCTCGCGCTTCATGATCGGGATGATGTCGATGAGCGGCTCGGACGACATGATCACGCCCGCCGCGTGCACGCCCCACTGCCGCTTGAGGTTCTCGAGCCCGCGGGCCGTCTCGAAGACGGTCTTCGCCTCGGCGTCGGTCTCGATGAGCGCGCGGAGGTCGCCGGCCTCCTTGTAGCGCTCGTGCGACGAGTCGAAGATGCCCGAGAGCGGGATGTCCTTGCCCATGACCGCGGGCGGCATCGCCTTCGTGAGCCGCTCGCCCATGCCGAAGGGGAAGCCGAGCACGCGGGATGCGTCCTTCAGCGCCTGCTTGGACTTGATCGTGCCGTAGGTGACGATCTGGGCGACGCGCTCCGAGCCGTACTTCTCGGTGACGTAGCGGATGACCTCGGGGCGGCGACGGTCGTCGAAGTCGATGTCGAAGTCGGGCATCGAGACGCGGTCGGGGTTGAGGAAGCGCTCGAAGATGAGGCCGTGCTCGAGCGGGTCGAGGTCGGTGATCCGCATCGCGTAGGCGGCCATGGAGCCGGCGCCGGAGCCGCGGCCGGGCCCCACGCGGATGCCGTTGTCCTTCGCCCAGTTGATGAAGTCGGCGACGACGAGGAAGTAGCCGGGGAACCCCATGTTCGAGATGACGTCCATCTCGTAGTCCGCCTGCTGCTGCACGCGCTCGGGGATGCCGCCCGGGTAGCGGCGCTCGAGGCCGACCGCGACCTCGTGGCGGAACCAGGTGTCCTCGGTGTGGCCCTCGGGCACCGGGTAGCGGGGCATGTAGTTGGCCGACTCGTCGAACTCGACCGAGCAGCGCTCGGCCACGAGCAGCGTGTTGTCGCACGCGCCGTCGAGGTCGCGGAAGAGGTGGCGCATCTCGGCGGCCGACTTCACGTAGTAGCCGCCGCCCTCGAGCCGGAAGCGGTTCGGGTCGTCCATCGTCGAACCGGACTGCACGCACAGCAGCGCCTCGTGGCTCTTCGCGTCGGCGGCGTGCGTGTAGTGCAGGTCGTTGGTGGCCAGCAGCGGCAGCCCGAGCCGCTTGCCGATCTCGAGCAGCCCGTCGCGCACGCGCCGCTCGATCTCGAGCCCGTGGTCCATGATCTCGAGGAAGTAGCTCTCGGCGCCGAAGAGGTCGCGGTAGCTCGCGGCGGCCTCCATGGCGAGGTCGAACTGGCCGAGCCGCAAGCGCGTCTGCACCTCGCCGGAGGGGCAGCCGGTGGTGGCGATGAGGCCCTTCGCGTGCCGCTCGAGCAGCTCGCGGTCCATGCGCGGCTTGAAGTAGAAGCCCTCCATCGACGCGTAGGAGGACAGGCGGAAGAGGTTGGCGAGCCCCTCGTTGCTCTCGGCCAGGAGCGTCATGTGCGTGTACGCGCCGCCGCCGGAGACGTCGTCGCCGGGCGCGGCGTCGCTGCCGCCCCACTTGACGCGCGTCTTGTCGGAGCGGTGGGTGCCGGGCGTGATGTACGCCTCGGTGCCGATGATGGGCTTGACGCCCTGGGCCTTCGCCGCGCGCCAGAACTCGTAGGCGCCGAACACGTTGCCGTGGTCGGTCATCGCGACCGCCGGCATGCCCTCCCGCTGCACGGCCTGCATGAGCTCGGTGATGCGAGCTGCGCCGTCGAGCATGGAGTACTCGGTGTGGACGTGGAGGTGCGCGAAGGAGTCTGCCATGGCCCCTCGATCCTACGGGCGGGGGCCCACGCGCCGAGCCGGGCGCGGCGGCGGGATCACTCCTCGCGGAGGATCTCGAGCGCCCGCGCGAGGTCGGCCGGGTAGGGCGACTCGAAGACCACCTGCTCGCCGGAGCCCGGGTGCCGGAAGCCGAGCCGCTTCGCGTGCAGCCACTGCCGCTCGAGGCCGAGCCGGGCGGCGACCGTCGGGTCGGCGCCGTACATGGTGTCGCCGATGCAGGGGTGGCGCCGGGCGGCCATGTGGACGCGGATCTGGTGCGTGCGCCCCGTCTCGAGGTGCACCTCGAGCAGGCTGCCGCCGCGGAACGCCTCGAGCGTCTCGTAGTGGGTGATCGCGTGCTTGCCGCTCGAGACCACCGCGAACTTCCACTCGCTGCCCGGGTGGCGGCCGATCGGCGCGTCGATCGTGCCCGACAGCGGGTCGGGGTGCCCCTGCACCGCCGCGTGGTAGACCTTCTCGACCTCGCGGTCGTGGAAGGCGGCCTTCAGTTCGCTGTAGGCGCGCTCGCTCTTCGCGACCACCATCAGGCCGCTCGTGCCGGCGTCGAGCCGGTGCACGACGCCCTGCCGCTCGGCGGCGCCGGAGGTGGCGATCTGGAAGCCCGCCGCCGCGAGCGCGCCGACGACCGTCGGGCCCTGCCAGCCCGCGCTCGGGTGCGCGGCGACGCCGGCGGGCTTGTCGACGACGACGATGTCGGCGTCGTCGTGCACGATGCCGAGGTCGGGCACGGGCGTCGCGACGATCCGGGGCGCCTCGCGAGGCTGCCAGCGCAGGTCGAGCCACGCGTCGGCGCGCAGGCGGTCGGACTTCCCGAGCGTCGCGCCGTCCTGCTGCGCCCCGCCGTCGTCGAGCATGGTGACGACCGCGGTGCGCGAGAGCCCCAGCAGCTTGGCGAGGCCCGCGTCGGCGCGCGTGCCGTCGAGGCCGGGCGGCACCTGCAGGAAGCGCTCCTCCATCAGCGGTCGTCGGGGTCGAGCGGCTGCGTGGCGTCGGGGTCGTCCTCGCGCGCGTCCGCCTTCGGCTCGTCGGTGCGGCGCACGCCGTCGAGGCCGATGTTGGCGAGCACGAGCAGCACCACGCCGATCATCGACGACACGATGAAGATGTCGGCGATGTTGAAGATCGCCGGGAAGCCCCAGACCTGGATGAAGTCGATGACGTGGCCGACGAAGAAGCCGGGCTCGCGCGTCAGCCGATCGGTGAGGTTGCCGACCGTGCCGCCGAGCAGGCCGCCGAACGCGGCCGCCCACAGGGGCGAGCGGATGCGACGCAGCTGGGTGGCGATGAACACCACCACGACACCGGCGAGGATCGTGAAGATCCAGGTGGAGCCGGCCGCGAGCGAGAACGCCGCGCCGGGGTTGCGCACGAAGTGCCACTGGAGCAGCTCGCCGAGCACGGCGCGGCGCTCCCCCTCGGCCATCTCGGCGATGACCCACTCCTTCGAGAGGAAGTCGGCCACCCAGACGACGACTGCGGTCCCGAGCACGAGGCCCAGCATCCGCCAGGCCGTCGTGCTCCGGACCGCAGTCGAGTCGTCTGCCACAGAGTGCGCGATCAGCTGCCGCTCTGGCCGCCGAAGGCGAGCGAGGACGAGCGGTCGAGGTCGCGCAGCTGGCTCTCGATGTAGCCGCGCAGCTTCAGGCGGTAGTCGCGCTCGAAGCTCTTGAGCTCGTCGATCTTCTGCTCGAGGGCAGCCTTCTGCTCGTCGAGCTTCTTCTTCTCGTCGTCGAACTCCTGGTTGAGCACCGTCTTGCGCTGCTCGGCGTCGTCCTCGATCTGCTGCGCGGTGGCCTCGGCGGCGGCGATCAGCTCGTCGCGGCGGGCCTCGCCCGCGGCGACGTGCTCGTCGTGGACGCGCTGCGCGAGCGCCAGCAGGCCGTCGGCGTTCGAGACGGCGGGCGCGGCGCCCTCGGGCTGCGGCTCCGCGGCCTGCGGCTCGGTGACCACGTCGTCCTGCGGCACCTCGGCGACAGGGGCCGACTCGGCCTCGCGCTCGGCGAGCTGCTCCTTGAGGCGCTCGTTCTCGACGCGGAGCTGCTCGAGCTCGGCGGCGTCGGGGTGCTCGACGGGCTCGGCGGCCTCGGCGGGCGCAGTGGCGGGCGCGGCGACGGCGCCGCCCTGCTTCAGCTGCTCGTTCTCGGCGCGGAGGGCGTCGTTCTCCTCGGTGAGTCGACGAAGCTCGGTGACCACCTCGTCGAGGAAGTCGTCGACCTCATCCTGGTCGTAGCCGTCGCGGAAGCGCGTCGTCTCGAAGCGCTTGTGGACGACGTCGTCAGGAGTCAGTGCCATGTCGTGCCTTTCTTCGTCGGCTGCCGCGCCCGATCGGGCGCGCAGCGCAGATTCACTGTACCCGTCGCGGACGGCGTGCTGACGATCCTAGCCCGCCGCGCCCGCGCGGCACCTCAGGCGCTGAACGCCCGGAAGGGGCCGACCACGGTCATGAGCAGGATGAGCCCGAGGAGCAGGACGAGCATCGCGAGGTCGAGCATCGCGCCGCCGACGCGCACCGGCTTCACGAACCGGCGCACCCAGCGCAGCGGCGGGTCGGTCACCCGCAGGATCCACACCGACAGCACGAGCCAGAAGCCGGAGGGCTTCCAGTCGCGCCGGAGCTGCCGCACGAAGTCGAGGATGATCCGCGCCCAGAAGACGTAGAACGCGAGCAGCGCTGCGGTGTGGACGATCCAGGCGAGGATCGAGACGATCGGCACTGAGCTGACGGGGCTCAGTGCGCGAAGACGGCGGAGTCCGCGTCCTCGTCGACCGAGCGGCCGCCGGAGACGGCGATGTGCTCGGGCGTCAGCAGGTAGACCTTGGTCGTCACGCGCTCGATGCGGCCCTCGAGGCCCTGCGTGAGGCCGGCCGAGAAGTCGATCAGCCGGCGCGCGTCGCCGTCGGTCATCTGCGACAGGTTGATGATCACCGGCGTGCCGTCGCGGAACGCCTCGGCGATGGCCTTGGCGTCCTTGTACTGGCGCGGGTGCACCGTGAGGATCTCGCTCATGTCGCTCACCTTCTGCGCTGCGCGGAGCTTCGTGACGGGAGCGCGGCGCGGCTCCTCGACGCGCTCGCGCGGCTGGTGCGTGTGTGCACGGTCGTGCTCCTCGGTCCGCTCGATCGGGCGGACCTCCTGGGTCAGCTCGTCCTCCTCGGCGAAGCCGAAGTAGATCGCCGCCTTCTTCAGTGCGTTGCTCATGGGATCCTCCTCGTGGCCTGGTTCACGCTATCCGCCGAGCGGGCGGTTTCCCGTGATTGCGGTGCCGATCCGCAGGTGTGTCGCGCCGTGCTCGAGCGCCTCGCGCCAGTCGCCGCTCATGCCCGCCGAGATCCAGTCGGCGGCGGGGTCGACGGCGCGCACGCGCTCGGCGAGGCGGGCGAGCCGCTCGAACGCGGCGGCGGGCTCCTCGCCGAGCGGCGCGACCGCCATCACGCCCCGCAGCCGCAGGGCCGGCGACGCGGCGACGCGCTCGGCGAGCGCGTCGAGGCCGTCGGGGGCGACGCCGCCGCGGGCGGGGTCGTCGGAGAGGTTGACCTGCACGAGCGCGTCGCGCACGGGGCGCTCGTCGCCGGGCTCCCCGCCCTCGAGCGCCTCCACGAGCTCGGGCGCGTCGATCGAGTGCAGCACGTGGGCGTAGCGGGCGACCTGCCGCGCCTTGTTGCGCTGCAGCTGGCCCACGAAGTGCCAGGTGAGGTCGAGGTCGGCGAGCGCCGCCGCCTTGTCGCGCGACTCGGGGTGCCGGCTCTCGCCGAAGTCGCGCTGTCCCACCGCCGCGAGCTCGCGCACGAGCGAGGCCGGATGCCGCTTCGTGACGACGATCAGCGTGACGCCGCGCGCCCGGCGCGCCCCCTCGAGCTGCTCGAGGAAGGCGGCCAGGCGCGCGGCGGGGGCGTCTGCCATGCGTGTCAGCGCAGGAAGTCGGGGAGGAACTCGTCCTCCTCCTCGTCCACCTGGGTCAGCGGCTGGACGGGGCCGGTGAGGTGGTCGGCGACCGGCGGCGCCGGGACGGGGCGGCGCTCGGGCGCCTCGTGGGCGTCGGACGCCGGGGCGCTCGGCGTCGACTGCCGCAGGCCCATCTCGGTGCGCGACGCCGTGCGGATGACGGAGTCGTCGACCTTCGCGATCGGGCCGGTGCCGTCGAAGCCGGCGGCGATGACCGTCACGCGCACCTCGTCGCCGAGCGTGTCGTCGATGACCGTGCCGAAGATGATGTTCGCCTCGGGGTGCACCGCCTCCTGCACGAGCTTGGCGGCGTCGTAGGTCTCGTGGATGCCGAGGTTGCTGCCGGCCTGGATCGACAGCAGCACGCCGTGCGCGCCGTCGATCTTCGCCTCGAGCAGCGGGCTCGCGACGGCGAGCTCCGCGGCCTTGATCGCGCGGTCCGCGCCGCGCGACGAGCCGATGCCCATGAGCGCGGAGCCCGCCCCCTGCATGACCGACTTCACGTCGGCGAAGTCGACGTTGATGAGGCCCGGGGTGGTGATGAGGTCGGTGATGCCCTGGACGCCCGCGAGCAGCACCTGGTCGGCGGTCTCGAACGCCTCGACCATCGAGATGCCCATGTCGGAGATCTCGAGCAGCCGGTCGTTCGGCACGACGATGAGCGTGTCGACCTCGTTCTTGAGCGCCTCGACGCCCGTCTCGGCCTGCGCCTGGCGGCGGCGGCCCTCGAACGAGAACGGCTTCGTCACGACGCCGACGGTGAGCGCGCCGAGGCTCTTGGCGATGCGCGCCACCACGGGCGCGCCGCCCGTGCCGGTGCCGCCGCCCTCGCCCGCGGTGACGAAGACCATGTCGGCGCCCGCGAGCGCCTCCTCGATCTCCTCCGCGTGGTCCTCGGCCGCGCGGCGGCCGACCTCGGGGTCGGCGCCTGCGCCGAGGCCCTTGGTGAGCTCGCGGCCGACGTCGAGCTTGACGTCGGCGTCGCTGAGCAGCAGCGCCTGCGCGTCGGTGTTGATGGCGATGAACTCGACGCCTCGCAGGCCGAGGTCGATCATGCGGTTCACGGCGTTCACGCCGCCGCCGCCCACGCCGACCACCTTGATGACGGCGAGGTAGTTGTTGTTGGAAGTCACGGTTCCGGCCCCTCGATCGAACTCTCAACCTCTAGTTGAAGTTTAGAGAATTCCTCACTTCATGCTGACGAGTTCGACGGTACGTCCGCGAAGGTGCGCGGGTCGGGAGCGACTCGGTGTGTCGCCGCCGGATCCGCCAAGAAAAGGATTCGTCAGGTTCGCGGGCTCAGGAGCCGCGCACGACGGAGTGCTCGGGGGCCCGCACGTCGAGCACGACCGCGACCGCCGGATCCTGCGTCGCGAGCAGCGCCGCGACCACGTCGGCCTTCAGCCGGCTCTCGTCGGCGCCACCCCACAGCACGGTCTGGCCGCTCGTGAGCGAGAGGCGGATGTCCGACTCGGTCGGTGCGCTGATGGTCGCCGTCGCCTCGAGCACCGACGTCGGCACCGCGACGAGCATGGCCGCGATCGCCTCGAACTCGGCGCTGCCGAGCTCGACGCCGTCGAGCCGCGGCAGCATCGCGGTCGCCTCGTCGACCGGTCCGAGCGCGACGCCCGCGGCGTCGATGACGGCCTCCCCGGATGCGGTGGGCACGATGGCCACCGGGCGCCGCTCGACGACGTGCACGATCACGGTCGACGGCGGCACGACATCCACCCGGAACGACTCGATCTGCGGGATCGTCGAGAGCCGCTGCGCGACGCCCTCCTCGGTGACGGTGGCGATGGGCTCCCCCATCGCGTCGCCGAGCGCCTCCTGCACGACCGCGGCGTCGAGCCGCTCGACGCCCTGCACGCGCACCTCGCGCACGGCCATGAGCGGCGACCACACGAGTCCGACGAGCAGCAGCAGCGCGAGCGCGAGCCCTCCGCCCGTGAGGAGCGCCGCGCGCACCTGCCGTCGCCGGGCGGCGGTGAAGCGCCGCACCTCGGCGCGCTCACGCCGCACGCGGGCGCGCTTGGCCTCCTTGGCCTCGCGGCGCGTCTCGCGCGCCTCCTCGCGGTCGAGGCGGCGCTGCTCGCGCTGCGCCTCGCGCCAGGCGCGGTCGACGCGCTGGGCGAGCGAGCCGCGCTCCTCGTCGGGCAGGGGCGCGGGCTCGCTCGGCCCGCCCGTCGCCGGCGCCGCGTCGGCGCCCTCGTCGAGGTCGGCGTAGGCGCTCAGCGCCCAGCGCCTGGGCTCGCGCTCCGGCTCCCGCTCCGCCGACCCGCGCCGGGCCGCCGCCTCGTGCGCCGCGATGGCGCGGAGCGCGGCGTCGCGGCGACGGCGCAGCGCGTCGAGGCTCGAGCCTCCGGCCGCGTCGTCCGCGTCGGCGGGCGCCTCGACCGGCTCGTCCGTTCGGCGGTCGAAGCCGTCGGGCCGCCTCACGACCCGTCGCCCTCCTCCAGCGCCGCGAGCACCTGCGGGATGATCCGGTAGACGTCGCCGCAGGAGAGGGTGACGATGATGTCGCCCTCGCGCGCGAGCTCCGCCGCCCGCGCCGCCGCCTGCTGCCAGTCGGGCAGGTAGTCGACGTCGGCGTCGTCCTGGAAGCGCTCGGCGACGAGCGCGCCGGTGACGCCGGGGATCGGGTCCTCGCGGGCGCCGTAGACGTCGAGCACCACGGTGTGGTCGGCGACCCGCTCGTAGACGGCGGCGAAGTCGCCCGCCATGTCGCGCGTGCGGGTGTACAGGTGCGGCTGATGGATGGCGATGATGCGGCCGTCGCCGATGACGGTGCGCGCCGCCGACAGCGCGGCGTCGACCTCGGCGGGGTGGTGCGCGTAGTCGTCGAACACGCGCACGCCCCGTCGCTCGCCGTGCAGCTCGAACCGGCGCCCGGTGCCGCGGAAGCCGGCCAGCGCGTGCGCGCCGTCGACGGGCGCGACGCCCATCGCGACGAGGGTCGCGAGCGCCCCCACCGCGTTCACGGCGTTGTGCCTGCCGGGCACACCCACCTCGAGGTCGAAGCGCTCGCCGGCGATCTCGACGGTCGCGGCGGCGCTCGCGCCGACCCGGATGTCGACGATGCGCACGTCGGCGTCGGCGGCCTCGCCGAACGTGACGACGCGGTCATGGCGGATGCGCGCGCGCACGCGCTGCGCGCCCGGGTCGTCGGCCGAGATGACGACGGCCTCGCTCGCGCGGCTCGCGAACTCGGCGAAGGCCGCGTCGAAGGCCTCGGGGGTGCCGTAGTGGTCGAGGTGGTCGGTGTCGACGTTCGTGATGAGGGCGACCGCCACGTCGTACAGCAGGAACGAGCCGTCCGACTCATCCGCCTCGAGCACGAAGGCGTCGGAGCTGCCGTGGCCGCTCGAGGCGTCGAGACCCGCGATGACGCCGCCGTTGACGAAGGACGCGTCGATGCCGAGGCCGTGCAGCCCGACGACGAGCATGCCCGTCGTCGTCGTCTTGCCGTGGGCGCCCGCGACGGCGACGACCCGCTTGCCGCGCGCGAGCACGTGAAGCGCCTGGGAGCGGTGGAGCACGGGCACGCCGCGCTCGCGGGCCGCGACCAGCTCGGGGTTGTCGGGCCAGAGCGCGCTCGTGACGACGACCGCGTCGACCTCGTCGGGCAGGTTGGCGGCGTCGTGGCCGATCGCGACGCGGGCGCCGCGCTCGACGAGCCGGTCGACGGCGGCCGAGCCGCTGCGGTCGGAGCCGGAGACCGCGAGCCCGGCGTCGAGCATCATGTGCGCGATGCCCGACATGCCCGAGCCGCCGATGCCGATGAAGTGCACCCGCTCGATCTGCTCGGGGATGGGCTGGGTGAGATCGGGTTCGATCACGGCTTCCTCCTCGTGGCTGCGGCCCGCTCGATGAGGTCGCTCATGCGGTCGCTGCCGTCGGTCGCGCCGGCGCCCGCGCTGGCGGAGGCCATCTCGGCGAGCCGATCGGCGTCCTCCAGCAGCGGCACGAGCCGCGCGCGCACCCATTCTGCCGTGAACTCGCGGTCGTCGACCAGCAGCGCTCCCCCGGCCGCGACCTGGTCGGCGGCGTTCATGCCCTGCTCGCCGTTGCCGTAGGGCAGCGGCACGTACACGGCGGGGAGCCCCACGGCCATGAGCTCCGACACCGTCAGGCTGCCCGCGCGGCACACGACGAGGTCGGCGGCGGCGAGCGCGAGGTGCATGCGGTCGAGGTACTCGATCGCGACGTAGTGGGGCACGTCGGCGGGCTCGAAGTCGGTCTGCCTGCCGCCCGAGAGGTGCAGGATCTGCCAGCCGGCGGCGACGATGTCGGCGGCCGTGGCGACGATCGTGCGGTTGATGGAGCGCGCGCCCTGCGAGCCGCCGGTGACGAGGAGCGTCTGGCGCTCGGGGTCGAGGCCCAGCTCGCGCACCGCCTCCTCGCGCAGCGCGACCCGGTCGAGCCCGGTGATCTCGGGGCGCAGCGGCATGCCGACGACCTCGCCCGCGAGGGTGGTCGGCCGGTACGAGAGGCCGACGAAGGGCGTCCAGCGGGCGCCGAGCGCGTTGGCCATGCCGGGCTTCGCGTTCGCCTCGTGGATGGCGATCGGGATGCCCTCGAGCCGGGCAGCGCGGTAGGCGGGCGCCGCGGCGTACCCGCCGAAGCCGACGACGACGTCGATGCGGCGCTCGCGCAGCAGGGCGCGCACCTCGCGCACCGCGCGGCGCCAGCGGGCGGGGAAGCGCAGCGCCGCGGCGTCGGGGCGGCGCGGGAACGGCAGCTTCTCGATCGTGACGAGCTCGAGGCCCGCGCGCGGCACGAGCTCGCGCTCGAGGCCCTCGCGGGTGCCGAGCACGGTCAGCTCGACGCCGGGGTCGCGCTCGCGCAGCCGCTGCGCGGTCGCGAGCAGCGGGTTGACGTGGCCGGCGGTGCCGCCGCCGGCGAGCAGGACGCGCACGGTCAGCCCTCCGCCGGAGCCGGCGCGGGCGTCGGCGAGAGCGCGGGGCGCTCGCCCCGCACGATCGGGTTGTCGACGCGCTCGAGCGACAGCACGACGCCGACGATGAGGAGCGCGGCGATGAGCTGCGAGCCGCCCGAGGAGATGAAGGGCAGCGGCACGCCGAGCACGGGCAGGAGCCCGAGCACGACGCCGATGTTGACGATCGCCTGGCCCGTGAGCCACACCATCGCGGCGCCGGTGACGACGCGAGTCATCTGCAGGCGCGCGTGCCGCACGATGCGCAGCATCGTCCAGGCCAGCAGCGCGAAGAGCGCGAGCACGACGACGGCGCCGAGCAGGCCCAGCTCCTCGCCGATGATCGCGAAGATGTAGTCGTTGTCGGCCTCGGGCAGCCACGACCACTTGGCGCGCGAGTTGCCGAGCCCGACACCGAAGAGGCCGCCCGCCGAGAGCGCCCAGGTGCCGTGGAGCTGCTGCCAGCAGCCCGAGTAGTAGTCGGCGTCGGTGCAGCCCTGCACGAACGCGGTGATGCGACGCACGCGCGAGGGGCTCGAGAGCACGACCGGCACCGCGAGCAGCGCGAGCCCGGCGGCCGGCAGCAGCAGGTGCCACCAGCGCACGCCGGCGAACCAGAGCGCGCCGAACGAGAGCATCGTCATGATGACGACGGTGCCGAGGTCGCTGCCGAGCAGCACGAGGCCGATCGAGAGGCCGGCGACGGGCCCGGCGGGGATCCAGGCGTGCCAGAAGCTCGTCACGTGGCGCTGCTTGCGCGTCATGATCATCGCGAGCCACACGCACAGCGCGACCTTCACGAACTCCGAGGGCTGCAGCGAGAAGCCGCCGACGCCGATCCAGTTGCGGTTGCCGTTCGCGCCGAAGCCGAGCGGGGTGAAGACGAGCACCTGCAGCGCGATGCCGAGCATGATGCCGAGCCACGCGACGCGCTGCCACACGTGCGCGGGCATGCGCGCGGCGAGCAGCATCAGCACGATGCCGACGGCGGCGAAGGCGCCCTGCTTCGCGAAGTCGGTGAAGAACGAGCCGCCCGCCACGTA
Source organism: Agrococcus sp. SCSIO52902 (assembly GCF_022983135.1). Lineage (GTDB taxonomy): Bacteria > Actinomycetota > Actinomycetes > Actinomycetales > Microbacteriaceae > Agrococcus > Agrococcus sediminis. The sequence continues at coordinate 1,982,780 of NZ_CP095269.1, read as the reverse complement.
GCTCTCGACCGATGAGGACGAGAGCACCATGATGAGGCCGAACGCGACCAGGAAGAGCGTGGTGCCGAGCAGCAGCGCCGCGTTGAGGGTCGGCGCGCCGAACATCGAGCGCACGCGCACGAGCGCGCGTCGACCCATCCTGGAGGCGGCGCCGTCAGTCGTGCGCGCGGGGGCCGCGGTCGTCGTCGCCATGGGCTCCCCTCCCCCGCACCGCCTCGGCGAAGCGGTCGCCGCGGTCTGCGTAGTCGTCGAACTGGTCCATGGATGCGGCCGCCGGCGCCAGCAGGACCGTGACGCCGGGCGCGGCGTGCGCTGCGGCCTCCTCGACGGCCAGCCGCATCACGGCTCCAGTGTCCGCCGTCGAGACCTCCACGAGCGGGATGCCCGGCGCGTGTCGCGCGAACGCCTCCCGCACCGGTGCGCGCTCGACGCCGATCGCGACGGCGGCGACGATGCGACCCGCGTGCCGCTCGACGAGCGGCGCGACGTCGGCGCCCTTGAACAGGCCGCCCACGATCCACACGACCCGGTCGAAGGCGCTGAGCGAGCCCTCCGCCGCGTGCGGGTTGGTGGCCTTCGAGTCGTCGACCCAGCGCACCCCGTCGACCTCGGCGACGAGCTCGGTGCGGTGCCGGTCGAGCCGGAAGGAGCGGATGGCGTCCCGCACGTGGGCGGGTTCGGCGCCGAAGGCGCGCGCGAGCGCCGCCGCCGCGAGCACGTTGCGCGCCATGTGCGGCGAGCGCAGGCCGCCGGGCACGAGGTCGTCGAGCGTGCCGAGCTCGAGCGCCTGCCGGTGCCGGTCGTCGAGGAACGCGCGGTCGACGAGCACGCCGTCGACGATGCCGAGGTCGCTGCGCCCGGGCACGCCGAGGCCGAAGCCGATCGCGCGGCATCCCTCGACGACGTCGGCCTCCTCGACCATCGCCATCGTCGCCGGGTCCTCGACGTTGTAGACGGCCGCGACCCGCGCGTTCCGGTACACCTTCGCCTTGGCCGCGCGGTACGCGTCGGCCGACCCGTGCCAGTCGAGGTGGTCGTCGTCGATGTTGAGGCACGCCGCCGAGTGCGGCCACAGGGCGCCGGGCCCCTCCTCGGCGAGCCCGTGCAGCTGGAAGCTCGAGAGCTCGAGGACGAGCGCGTCGAAGCCCTCGGGGTCGCGCACGGCGTCGAGCACGGGCGTGCCGATGTTGCCCACCGGCGCGACCCGGAAGCCCGCCTCGCGCAGCATGTGCGCGGTGAGCTGCGTCGTCGTGGTCTTGCCGTTCGTGCCCGTGACGAGGATCCACTCGGCCGCGCGCACCTTGTCGCGCACGCGCCAGGCGAGCTCGATGTCGCCCCACACGGGGATGCCCCGCTCGGCCGCGGCGAGGAGCCACGGGTGGTCGGGGCGGAGGCCCGGCGACGCGATCACGAGCTCGGCGCCGGCGAGCGCCTCGGGCACCTCGGCGGCCGCCGCGTCGACGATCGGCACGCCCAGGACGCCGAGGATCGTGCGGCGCTCGTCGTCGACGCGCTCGGCCACGGCGGTGACGGATGCGCCGAGCTCGGCGAGCGTGTCGACGGCGGCGAAGCCGGTGACGCCGAGGCCGAGCACCGCGACGCGCAGGCCCGACCAGTCGCTGCGCCAGGAGGTGAGGGAGTCGAGGTCGCGCATCAGCCGTGGATCGTCCACTCGAAGTAGAAGAGGCCGACGCCCGCGGCGACGAAGAGCCCCGCGATGATCCAGAAGCGCACGACGATCGTGACCTCGGCCCATCCCTTGAGCTCGAAGTGGTGGTGCAGCGGCGTCATGAGGAACACGCGCTTGCCGCCGGTGGCCTTGAAGTAGGCGCGCTGCACGATGACGGAGCCCGTGACGATGATCGGCAGGCCCGCGATGAGCAGCAGCAGCAGGTGCGTGTCGGTCATGACCGCGAGGCCGGCGAGCGCGCCGCCGAGGGCGAGCGAGCCGACGTCGCCCATGAAGATCTGCGCGGGGCTCGTGTTCCACCAGAGGAACCCGATGAGCGCGCCGCAGAGCGTCGCCGCGAGCGTCGCGAGGTCGAGGGGCGCGGCGATCTCGTAGCAGCGGTAGAGGTTCTCCTCGGCGGAGCCGCCGGGCCGGCACGACTGGTTGGACTGCCAGAACGCGATGAAGGCGTAGCCGACCATCGCGACGATCGTCGAGCCCGTGGCGAGGCCGTCGAGGCCGTCGGTCACGTTGACGGCGTTGGCCGCCGAGACGTTGATGATCGTGATCCAGAGCACGAAGAGGATGCCGCCGACCGCGCCCCACGGCGCGAGGTCGAGCCACGGGAGGTCGCGCACGCCCGAGATCGTGACGTCGACGACGGGCCGGCCGTCGGGGCCAGCGGGCACGGTGATCGCGAGCACCGAGAAGAGCACCGAGACGACGAGCTGGCCGGCGACCTTCGCCCAGCCGCCGAGGCCGAGCGAGCGCTGGTTCGAGATCTTCAGGAAGTCGTCGACGAAGCCGACGGCGCCCATCCCGACGATGAGCAGCAGCACGAGCAGCACCGGCCAGGTCGGCGGATCCTGCCCGATGAGCTTGCCGCCGAAGTAGCCGACGAGCGTCGCCACGATGAAGATGAGCCCGCCCATCGTGGGCGTGCCGCGCTTGACGTGGTGCGTCTGCGGGCCGTCGTCGCGGATGAACTGGCCCCAGCCGATGCGCGTGAAGCCGCGCACGAACAGCGGCGTCGCGAGGAGCGACACCAGCAGGGCGATCGCGGCCGAGGCCAGCAGCACGAGCATCAGACGCCCCCGATCCGGTCGCCGAGGTCCTTGAGGCCCGCCGACAGCGACGACTTGACGAGCACGACGTCGCCGGGCGCGAGGCTCGCGCGCAGCAGCGCCTCCGCCTGCTCCGCATCCTCCACCCACGTGGTGTCCTGACCGAAGGACGACTCGAGCTCGGCGGCGTCGTGGATGGCCTTCGCGCCGGTGCCGACGACGACGAGCCGGTCGACGCGCACCCGCACGGCGAGCCTGCCGACGCGGTCGTGCTCCTCGGCCGACAGCGGCCCGAGCTCGCCCATCTCGCCGAGCACCGCGACCGAGCGGCGGGACGCCTGCCGGGTCATGTGCGCGAGCGATCGGAGGGCCGCGGCCATCGAGTCGGGGCTCGCGTTGTAGGCGTCGTTGATGACGGTGATGCCGCCGCCGGGCTCGAGCAGCTCCATGCGCCAGCGCTCCGCGCGGTGCATGGTGCCGAGCGCGGCGATCGCGCGCTCGAGGTCGAGGCCGAGCGCGTCGGCCACCGTGAGCGCGGCGAGCGCGTTCATGACGTGGTGCTCGCCGAGGATGCGCAGGCGCAGCGGCCACGACTCGTCGCCGCGGTGGATCGTCGCGAGCGTGCCCTCGAGCGTCGACTCGACGTCGCTCGCCCAGAGCGCCGTCGGCTCGTCGGCGGGGCCGGGCTCGGTGCCGAACCAGGCGATGCGGGCGCGGGTCGCCGCGGCCATGCCGCGCACCCGCTCGTCGTCGCGGTTCAGCACGGCGACGTGGTGCTCGCCGAGGTCCTGCACCATCTCGGTCTTCGCCCGGGTCGTGGCCTCGACGCCGCCGAACTCCCCCGCGTGGGCGAGGCCGACCTTGAGGACGACGCCGAGGTCGGGATGCGCCATGGCCGTGAGGCGCGCGATGTCGCCCACGACGCTCGCGCCCATCTCGAGCACGAGGAAGCGGGTCGCCTCGTCGATGCGGAGCATCGTCATCGGCGCGCCGACCTCGTTGTTGAACGACTTGACGGGGCTGACGGTCGGGCCGTGCTCCTCGAGGATCGCCTGCAGCATGTTCTTCGTCGTCGTCTTGCCGTTGGAGCCCGTGACGCCGATGACGGTCAGCTCGCCCGCCGCCCGCACGCGGCGGATGACCTCCGCGGCGAGCGCGCCGAGCGCGACGACCCCGTCGGCGACGACGACGTGCGGCACGTCCTGCTCGAGCGGCCGCTCGGCGACGACGAGCGCCGCGCCCGCGGCGAGCGCGGCGTCGATGAAGCGGTGCCCGTCGGTGACCTCTCCGGGCATCGCGAAGAACGCGCCGCCGGGCGTGACGAGGCGTGAGTCGGTCTCCACGGAGCCGGTGACGACTGCGTCGTCGCCGTGGAGCACGCCGCCCACGGCCTGTGCGATCTCGCTCGCGCGCATCCGGAGCATCAGTGCTGCTCCCGCCGCGCGAGGTCGTCGCGCACCGGCCAGCCGGCCTCCTGGAGCGCGCGGCGCGCCTCGTCGCGCGCGACGAACGCCTCGCGGACGCCGGCGACGTCGCGGTAGTCGGCGTCGCCCGGGCCCGCCCACAGCACGGTGTCGCCCGGGCCGGCGAGCTCGAGCGCGGCGCGGATCGCCGCCTCCTCGGGCGACGACTCGATGACGGGCTTGCCGCCGGCCGCCGCGCGCGCGCCGGCGAGCACCTGCGCGCGGATCGCCGCCGGGTCCTCGGTGCGGGGGTTGAAGTCGGTCACGACGACCGCGTCGGCGAGCTCGGCGGCGATGCGGCCCATGTCGGCGCGCTTCGTGGCGTCGCGGTCGCCGTCGGCGCCGAAGAGCATGATGAGCCGGCCCTCGGTGACGCGGCGGAGCGCCTCGAGCGTCTGCGCGAAGGCGTCGGGGCTGTGGCCGTAGTCGACGAACACGGCGGGCCCCTCGTCGCCGGAGACCCGCTCGATGCGGCCGGGCAGCGTGCTGCGCATGCCGCGGTCGATGACCTCGGCGATCGCCTCGAGCTCGAAGCCCGCCTCGACGAGCATGAGGATCGCGATCGCCGCGTCGACCGCCATGTGGCGCCCGATGAACGGCACCTGCACCTCGATCGCGCCGCCGTCGATGCCCGTGAGGGTGAACGACGTCGAGGTCGGCGTCTCCTCCCAGATGTCGACGTGCCAGTCGGCCTGGCGCTGCGGATCGCTCGAGAGCGTCGTGACGGGGATGCGGCTGCGCTCGGCGACGCGCACGCCCCAGTCGCCGTCGACGCACACGACGCCGCGCTCGGCTCGGTCGGGCGTGAAGAGCTCGAGCTTCACGTCGAAGTACGCCTCCATCGAGCCGTAGTCGTCGAGGTGGTCGTGGCTGAGGTTCGTGAACGCGACGACGTCGAAGCGCACGCCGTCGACGCGGTGCCGCTCGAGCGCCTGCGCGCTCACCTCGAGCACGGCGGCGCGCACGCCCGCCTCGCGCATCCGCGCGAGCAGCGCGTGCAGCTCGCTCGCCTCGGGCGTCGTGAGCTTCGAGGTGACGACGACGTCGCCCACGTGCCGCTCGGCCGTGGTCGACAGGCCCGTGACGAAGCCGAGGTCGGCGAGCAGCCCCTCGAGCATGAAGGAGGTCGAGGTCTTGCCGTTGGTGCCCGTGATGCCGAAGAGCTTCGGCGGATGCTCCTCGGTGCGGTACACCCACGCGGCGATCTCGCCGAGCGCCGCGCGCGGGTCGTCGACGACGATCACCGGCACGTCGGCCTCGACGAGGCCGGCGCCGGCGGGGTCGGTGACCACGGCGACCGCGCCGCGCTCGACGGCGCCGGCGGCGAACTCGGCGCCGTGCCGGTGCGCGCCCGGCAGCGCGGCGAAGATGTCGCCGGGCTGCACGTCGGAGGAGTCGATCGTGATGCCCGTCACCTCGACTCCGTCGAGGTCGTCGCGCTCCTCGAGCTCGAACGCCTCCACGAGGCCGGTGAGGGGCCTCGGTGCGGGATGCTCCGGTCGCAGGATCCTCGGGGTCACGCCCGCCACGGACATCCTCTCCTCAGTGCTCAGGTGTCGCTTGCTCAGTCCGCGGTCCACTCGAGCGGGACCTCCGGCGGCTGGGTGGTGCTCGGAGGGATGTCGTAGTGGCGGATCAGGAGGTTCACCATATCGTGGAAGGCGGGGATGGCCCCCGCGCTCGTGCGCAGCGTCTGCGGGCTGTCGTACATGGTCACGACCACGTACTGGGGGTCGTCGACCGGGAAGACGCCGGCGACCGAGATCATCATGCGGTCGGGGTCGTAGCCCCCGCCGTTCTCGTACGCCATCTGCGCGGTGCCGGTCTTCGCGGCGATGCGGTAGCCGTCGATCGGGAACGTGTCGTAGCCGTAGTCGGTGACGACGTTCTCGAGCACCTCGAGCGTCTGCCGGGCGGTGGCGTCGGTGACGACGCGCTCCCCCTGCCCCTGCTCGGGACGGGTCACCTCTCCCGCCGCATCGGTGCAGCCCTCGATGAGTCGCGCCGGCAGGTGCACGCCGCCGTTCGCGAGCGCCTGGTAGGCCGAGGCGATCTGGATGGGCGTCGTCGCGATGCCCTGCCCGAAGAGCACGTTGAGGCTCGTCTGGGGGTCGAGCGCGGAGGCGTCGCGGAGCGGCACCGACTGCTCGCCGGCGAACCCGACGGCGGTCTGCTCGCCGAAGCCGAAGCGGTCGAGGTACTCGAAGTAGTCGCCGCGGTCCATCTGCTCGGCGAGCCGCACCATGCCGGAGTTCGACGAGTTCACCAGGATGCCGGCGGCCGTCCACTGCTCGACGGGGTGCGAGGAGGCGTCGCGCACGCGCACGCCCGGTGCCGTGTACGTCCACGGCACGCTCAGCTCGTCCCTCGGCGTGATGAGCCCGAGGTCGAGCATCGCCGCGAAGGAGAAGGTCTTGAAGATCGAGCCGGGCTCGTAGGCGGCCGTGAAGGCGCGGGAGCCGCGGTCCTGCTGCTCGGAGGACGACGGCTCGTTCGGGTCGACCGTCGGGGACTCGGCGACCGCCACGATGCTGCCGTCGGTGCGCATCACGATGCTCGTGCCGCTGCGCGCACGCAGCTGCGTCGTGTACTGCGCGGTGAGCTGCTGCACCTGGTACTGCACGTCGCTGTCGATCGTGAGCTCGACGGTGCCGCCGTCGACGGCCGGCTCGGTCAGCATCGAGCCCGGGATGGGCGTGCCGTCGGCCGAGCGGTCGAAGACGCGGCTGCCGGGCTCCGAGGCGAGGCACTCGTCCTGGCTGCGCTCGATGCCCGCGAGCGGCTCGCTCTGGCCCATGAAGCCGACGAGGTTGCCGGCGACGGAGCCCGCCGGGTACAGGCGCTGCGGGTTGAGGCGCAGGTACACGTAGGGCAGGTCGAGCGCCTGCACCGCCTCGAACTGCTCGACGTCGAGCCCGCTCGAGAGCATGAGGTAGTCGGAATCGGGGTTGCGCTCGAGCTCGGCGTAGATGCGCGCCTGCAGGTCGAGCGGGTCGTCGCCGGTGATGCGGCCGATCTCGGTGAGCGCGTCGCCGACGGTCACGACCGCCTCGACGCCGTCGAGGTCGGGCTGGAGGTCCCGCGTGTACCGCGGCGACACCGTGAGGTCCCAGCGGTCGACGCTCTCGGCGAGCACGGTGCCCGTCGAGTCGACGATCGGCCCGCGCGTGCCGAAGATGGTCTGCGAGACGCCGCGGCGCCCATCCGCCTCGGCGTTGAGCGCCTCGGCGCGCACGAGCTGGATGTCGGCGAGGCGCACGACGAAGCCCGCGAGCATCGCGAAGGTGAGCACGGCGATGATCGTCGTCCGCACGCGGTCGCGACTCCGGTTCCGCTTGGCGGCCACGGGCACCTCCGCTCCATTCCGCTCGCATCGCGAGCCTCGATCAGGTCGTCAGCACGGTATCGGCGCCCCGGCTGCTCGCCCGGCCGCCACGCCCTCAGCCGCCGGCGTTCGCCTCGGCCGGCAGCAGCGTGCCCGGAGCCGGCTGCTGCGGCTGCCCGGCCTGCTCGGCCTGCGCCACGGTCGGGTCGCCGGAGAAGGGCGACTCGCCCGCAGGCAGCAGCATGCCCGGGTAGGGCCTCGCCGCCTCGACCTGCGCCTGCTGCACCGCGGCGGCCGCCTGCGGCTGCTCGGTGAGGAGGGAGTTCGGCACATACATGCCGAAGCGGTCGAGCGCGGGCGCCTGCATGTGCAGCGCGTCGGGCCCGCCCGCGGTCGCGGTGCCGGCGATCGTGAGGAACTGCGAGGGCTGGCCGGCGAGCATGCCGAGCTCGTCGGCGGCGACGGCGATGTGCTGCGGGGACGCGAGCACCGCGACGTCCTCGGCGAGCATCTGCTCGGCGCGCGCGAGGGTCGTCGACTGCACCTGCAGGTCGCTCAGCCGGTATGCGCCCTCGCTGATGACGACCGACAGGCCGAGCTGCGCGCACACGATGCCGGCGAGGCCGGCGAGCGCCACGACCCCGTGCACGAGGCGCGGCGCCCGGCGCGGCGCGATCGCCGGCAGGGGCAGCGCCCGCAGGTGCCGCTCGGGCTCGCCCTGGGGCTCCGGGTGGCGCTGGGGCTGGGCGTGCAGGTCGACGATGGCTGCGGTGGTCATGCCAGCTCCTCCGGGATCGAGGCGGGTCGGATGCGCTGCGCGGCGCGGAGGCGGACGGGTGCCGATCGGGGGTTGGCCGCGCGCTCGTCCTCATCGGCGAGCTCGGCGCCGCGCACGAGCAGCCGCAGCTGCGGCGCGTGCTCGGGCAGCTCGGCGGGCAGGTCGAGCGGCGCCGTCGAGGAGGCGGCGGCCTGCAGGGCGCGCTTGACGATGCGGTCCTCGAGCGACTGGTAGGCGAGCACGACGATGCGCCCGCCGACCGCGAGCGCGGCGATCGCCGCCGGCATCGTGCGCTCGAGGATCGCGAGCTCCTGGTTGACCTCGATGCGCAGCGCCTGGAACACGCGCTTCGCGGGGTGGCCCTGGTTGGAGAGCGCCCGCGGCGTCGCCGCCTGCAGGATGTCGACCAGCTGCGCGGAGGTCTCGATCGGGGCCGTCGCGCGCGCCGCGACGATGGCGCGCGCGTAGCGGTCGGCGAGCTTCTCGTCGCCGTACTCGCGGAAGAGGCGCGACAGCTCGCGGTCGCTGCGCTCGGCGAGGATCGAGGCGGCGGTCACGTCGCCGGACTGCCCCATGCGCATGTCGAGCGGCGCGTCCTTCGCGTAGGCGAAGCCGCGGTCGGCGGCGTCGAGCTGCAGGCTCGAGACGCCGAGGTCGAGCAGGATGCCGTCGACGAGCCGCACGCCGGCGGCCTCGGCCGCGAGGTCGATGCGGTCGTAGGTGGTCTGCACCGGCACGAAGCGGTCGCCGAAGCGCGCGAGCCGCGCGCCGGCGAGCCGGATGGCGTCGGGGTCGCGGTCGATGCCGGCGACCACGAGCGTCGGGTGCGCGGCGAGCAGCGCCTCGGTGTGGCCGCCCATGCCGAGCGTGCCGTCGACGACGACGGGCGTGCGGCCCGCCTCGACGGCGGCGGCGATCGCCGGGGCGAGCAGCTCGAGCGTGCGCTCGAGCATCACGGGGGTGTGGAGGTCGGATGCGTCCATGTCGTTCCCTGCTCCGTCCCGGTCCCTGATCCCCATCCGTTCGACGCGCCGCCGGGGAAGTGCGGCGCGGCGGACAGCTGGGGGTCACGAGCCGGGTCAGAAGATGCCGGGGATCACCTCCTCCGTGGTGCTCGCGAAGTCGGCCTCCTTGGCCGCGTAGTACTCGTTCCAGGCCTCGGTGTCCCAGATCTCGGCCCGCGTGCCCGCCCCGATGACGGTGAGCTCGCGACCGAGGCCCGCGTAGTCGCGCAGGTTGGCCGGGATCGTGACGCGGTGCTGGCTGTCGGGCTGCTCGCTCGACGCGCCGGAGAGGAACAGGCGCAGGAAGTCGCGCGCCGCCGACGAGGTCAGCGGCGCCTGGCGGATCTGCTCGTGCACCCGCTCGAACTCGCGCACCGAGAAGACGTAGATGCAGCGCTCCTGCCCGCGGGTGAGGACGAGGCCGCCCTCGAGCTCCTGCCGGAACCGGGCGGGGAGGATGACGCGGCCCTTGTCGTCGAGCTTGGGCGTGTGGGTGCCGAGGAACACATCGCCCCCTCTCGTCCGGCCTGCGAGCAGTTGCGTCGGACCCTTCCGACTTCCTCCACTCTACTCCACTCACCGCCACAAATCTCGAGAATCTGTCCACGACTCGCCCGAGTCGCCAGGAATGGCAAGGGATGCGGCGGTGGAGGACTTTCGGCGCCCTTCCGGCATGCAGACGCCCCGGGCGCGGCGAGCGCGCCCGGGGCGGGTGCATGAAGCGAAGAGAAAGGGCCGACTCTCTCGAGTCGACCCTGGGGTGGAGCGCGGTGGAGGCCGCCGCGGCGGAGGCTCAGCCCCGCTGGTTGCGGTCGTCCCACTCCTGCGCGAGGCGGTCCATGAGGTTGGGGCCCTGCTTCGCCGACGCCGGGCCCTCGCTGGGCCGCGCGCCGGGCGCGACGTCGTCGCCGGTCGCGGGCTTCGACGCGGACAGCGCCCACAGCGCACCGGCGACGGCGACGCCGAAGCCGAGGACGCCGAGGACGGCGAGCTTCATCGACACGCCCACCACGATGAGCACGAGCCCGATCGCGATGCCGAGGACGCCGACGGCAACCTTCGTGTAGTCGACCGTGCGCGGACCGCTCGAGGCGGTGACGATGTCGGCCTCGTGCTTGTAGAGATTGCGCTCCATCTCGTCGAGCAGTCGCTGCTCGTGCTCGGAGAGGCCCATCTCGCACCCCCTTCGCTCGACCGGTGCGGATGGCCAGTGTACGCGCTGTCGCTGTCAATAGCATGTGGGTTGTGTCGGCACAGCAGCGCTTCGCCCGAGCCGTCGACGGCTCGATCCAGCAGTACCTCGACGAGCGCGAGCGCGCCCTCACGGAGATCTCCGGCGACGCCGCGCCCGTGCTGCGGCTCGTGCGCGAGATGGTCTCCGGGGGCAAGCGCGTGCGCAGCGCGTTCGTGCTCTGGGGCTGGCACGCGGTCACCGCCTCCCGCGACGGGGCCGACCGCACGACCGGCACCGAGCAGGATCCGCAGTGGGCGCAGGTGGTCGGCGTCGCGACCGCGATCGAGCTCTTCCACGCCGCCGCCCTCGTGCACGACGACATCATCGACGCATCCGACACCCGGCGCGGCAGGCCCGCGATGCACCGCTCGCTCGAGCGGATGCACCGCGAGGGCGAGTGGGTCGGCGACGCCGCGTCGTGGGGCACGAGCGCCGCGATCCTGGCCGGCGACCTGCTGCTGAACTGGGCCGACGACCGCATGCTGCTCGCGTGCCGCGGCACGGCGCACGGCGACGCCGTGCACGACGCCTACCGTCGCATGCGCGAGGAGGTCACCTTCGGCCAGTACCTCGACGTGCTCGAGGAGGCGGCCTGGATCCGACAGGAGCCGGCGGCGCTGCTCGACCGCGCGCACACCGTCGCCGTCTACAAGTCGGCGAAGTACTCGGTCGAGGCGCCGCTCACGCTCGGCGCGCTGCTCGCGGGCGCCGACGAGGGGCAGCTCGACGCGCTCGCCGGCTACGGCCTGCCCGTCGGCGTGGCCTTCCAGATGCGCGACGACCTGCTGGGCGTGTTCGGCGACCCCGAGGTCACCGGCAAGCCTGCGGGCGACGACCTGCGCGAGGGCAAGCGCACCGTGCTGATCGAGATCGCGCGGCAGCGCCTCGGCTCGGGGGTGCGCACGATGCTCGACGAGCTGCTCGGCGACCGCGAGCTCGACGACCGCCAGGTCGCGATCCTGCAGGACGCCATCCAGCGCTCGGAGGCGCCCGCGCGGCTCGAGGCGCTCATCGACCGCGCGGTCGGCGAGGCGCTCGAGGCGTTGCACGAGGGCGCGCTGTCGCGCTCCGCGGTGCTCGAGCTCGAGCGGCTGGCCGACACGGTCGCGAAGCGCGACCGCTGACCCGGCTCAGCCGAGCAGCTGCGCCGCGCGCCGCACGGCCGACTTCGCGCCCGCGCGCATCGCCTCGATCGGCGCGGTGCCGAGCGAGTCGTCCTCGGCGAGCAGCCAGTCGATCGCCTCGTCGTCGGTCATGCCCTGATCGAGCAGCACGAGGAGCGTGCCGCGCAGCTCCGGCAGCGGCTCGCCGTCGCGGATCGCGGCGGCGGGCACCTCGAGCCGCCCGTTGCGGCGGGTCGCCGGCAGGCGATGCTCCTCGATGAGGCGGTGGATGCGCCCGACCGGCTGGCCGAGCAGGGTCACGAGGTCGGGCACGGAGAGCCAGGTGGTGTCTTGCGTCACGGCTCCCATGATGGCGGACGGCGTGGATCACGGGGAACCGGCCGCATCCCGCCTATCCTCGGCACGTGCCCGTCGACTCCCGCGATCCCGTCATCGGACGGCTGATCGACCGCCGGTACGAGGTGAGCGAGCGCATCGCGCGGGGCGGCATGGCGAGCGTCTACGAGGGCGTCGACCGACGGCTCGACCGGAAGGTCGCCGTCAAGGTCATGCACCCGCACCTCGGCGACGACCCCGACTTCCGCGAGCGCTTCATCCAGGAGGCGAAGGCCGCGGCGCGGCTCGCGCACCCGAACGTCGTGAACACGTACGACCAGGGCGAGGACGGCGACCTCGCGTGGCTCGTCATGGAGCTCGTGCCGTCGATCACGCTGCGCGACCTGCTCGCCGAGCGCGGCCGCATCACCGCCGAGCAGTCGCTCGACGTGCTCGAGGCGATCCTCGCCGGCCTCGCCGCCGCGCATCGCGCCGGGATCGTGCACCGCGACCTGAAGCCCGAGAACATCCTGCTCGCGCACGACGGGCGCATCAAGATCGGCGACTTCGGGCTCGCGCGCGCCGCGACCGCGAACACCGCGACCGGCAAGGCGCTGCTCGGCACGATCGCCTACCTCTCCCCCGAGCTCGTCACGCGCGGCGTCGCCGACACCCGCAGCGACATCTACGCGGTCGGCATCATGCTCTTCGAGATGCTCACCGGCACCCAGCCGTTCACGGGCGACGAGCCGATGCAGATCGCCTTCCAGCACGCGAACGAGCAGGTGCCGCTGCCCTCGAGCGTCGCGGGCGACGTGCCCGAGGGGATGGACTCGCTCGTCCACTGGGCGACGCAGCGCGACCCGAACCTGCGCCCCGCGAACGCCGCCGAGATGCTCGAGGAGGTGCACGCGGTGCGCGCGCGCGGCCTCGACCGGCCGACGTCGGTGCTGCCGGCGGTCACCGAGGACGACCGCTCGACGACCGTCATCGAGCGGCCCCGGAAGCCCCGGCGGGGCGCGCCCGTCGAGCCGCAGGTCGTCGAGGACGGCGGCGATGGCGCCGCGACCACCGCGCTCGCCCGCCGGGTGACGGTGCGGCGCAGGCGCGGGATGCTGTGGCTCGCGGCCGTGCTGCTGGGCGCGCTCCTCGCCGCCGGCATCGGCTGGTGGTTCAACCTCGGCCCCGGCGGCAACGCGACCGTGCCGCAGGTGGCTGGCGAGCCGCAGGCGGCGGCCGAGCAGCTGCTCGCCGAGCGTGGCATCGAGATCGCCGGCAGCGTCACCGAGCCGCACTACGACATCCCCGCCGGCCACGCGCTGCGCACCGATCCGCCCGCCGGCACCGAGATCCGCAGCGCCGACTCGGTGCAGCTCGTGCTCTCGTCGGGGCGGCGCAGCCTCCCCGTGCCGGAGGTCGCCGGCCTGCAGCTCGACCAGGCGCGCGCCGACATCGAGGCCGCCGAGTTCGCCGTCGCCGAGCCGCTCGACGAGATCTTCGACGCGAGCCCCGCGGGCACCGTCATCGCCGGCTACGCGCCCGACGGCACCGTGCTGACCGAGCTCGAGGAGCTCGAGGAGCGCTCCCCCATCGCGCTGCGCGTCTCGCTCGGGCCCATCCCCGCGGCAGCCGGCCAGTCGGCCGACGACGCGCGCGCGGCGCTCGAGGCCGCCGGGCTCGAGGCCGACTTCTCGGCCGAGGAGCACTCGGCCGACGTGCCCGCCGGCGTGCTCATCAGCGTCACCGTGCCGAGCGACCGCCACATGCGCGCGGGCGACACCGTCACCGGCGTCGTCTCCCTCGGGCCCCGCATGGTCGAGGTGCCCGACGTGGTGGGCATGCCCATCCCCGACGCGCTGCGCGCGATCGAGGAGGCGGGGCTCCAGCCCGACCTGACGACGAACATCCCGGAGCCCCTGTGGGGCGCGCCGGGCGCCGACATCGTGTCGCAGGGCACCGAGGCCGGCGAGTCGGTCGTCGAGGGCGCGACCGTCGCCCTCGACGCCACCTACTGACGCCGGCGCCGCTGCCCGGCGGCTACGGGCGCTGCGCCGCCCGCAGCTCCTCGGCCACGAGGAACGCGAGCTCGAGCGACTGCATGTGGTTGAGCCGCGGGTCGCAGAGCGACTCGTAGCGCGACTCGAGGCCCAGCTCGTCGATGTCCTCGGCGCCGCCCAGGCACTCGGTCACGTCGTCGCCGGTGAGCTCGACGTGGATGCCGCCGGGGAACGTGCCCACCTGGCGGTGCGCCTCGAAGAAGCCGCGCACCTCGTCGACCACGTCGTCGAAGCGGCGCGACTTGTAGCCGTTCCTCGTCGTGATGCCGTTGCCGTGCATCGGGTCGGTGACCCACAGCGGCGTCGACTCGAGCGACTTCGAGGCCTCGAGCAGCGGCGGCAGCGCGTCGCGGATGCGCCCAGCGCCCATGCGGGTGATGAACGTGAGGCGGCCGGGCTCGCGGTCGGGGTCGAGGCGGTCGACGAGCGCCTCCATGTCGGCGGCCGTCGTCGACGGGCCGAGCTTCACGCCGATGGGGTTGCGGACGCGGGAGAAGAAGTCGACGTGGGCGCCGTCGATGTCGCGCGTGCGCTCGCCGATCCACTGGAAGTGGCTCGAGGTGTTGTAGGCGAGGCCCGTGCGCGAGTCGATGCGGGTCAGCGGGCGCTCGTAGTCCATCAGCAGGCCCTCGTGGCCGGTGAAGAACTCGACGCCGCGCAGCTCGTCGAAGTTGGCGCCGGCGGCCTCCATGAAGCGCACCGCGCGGTCGATCTCGCCGGCGAGCGCCTCGTACCTCGCGAACGACGGGTTCTGCGCGAAGCCCTTGTTCCACGAGTGCACCTGGCGCAGGTCGGCGAACCCGCCCTGCGTGAACGCGCGCACGAGGTTGAGCGTCGACGCGGCCATGTGGTAGCCGCGCAGGATGCGCTGCGGGTCGGCCGCGCGCGACTCCGGCGTGAAGTCGTAGCCGTTGACGATGTCGCCGCGGTAGGCCGGCAGCGTCAGGTCGCCGCGGGTCTCGTCGTCGCTCGAGCGCGGCTTGGCGAACTGCCCCGCCATGCGGCCCATCTTGATGACCGGCATCGCTGCGCCGTACGTGAGCACGACCGCCATCTGCAGGATGGTCTTCACGCGGTTGCGGATGTTGTCGGCCGTCGCGCCCGCGAAGGTCTCGGCGCAGTCGCCGCCCTGCAGCAGGAAGGCGCGGCCCTGCGCGGCGGCGGCGAGCCGCTCGCGCAGCATGTCGACCTCGCCCGCGAACACGAGCGGCGGGGCGCTGCGCAGCTCGCGGCGCACGTGCTCGACGGCGGCCTCGTCGCCCCAGGCGGGCTGCTGCTTGATGGGGAGCGCGCGATAGGCATCCAGCCCCTGCTCGATGGAGCGGTGTCCGGTGGACTCGGGGATCGCGATCGTGTCGGTCATGCTCGCCTCTGCGTCGTGCGGCGCCGGGGTGCGCCGCCGTCCAGTCTACCGAGGGGCGCGGTCAGCGGCCGGTGCGCTGCGCGGCGAGCGCACGGCGCTCTGCCTCGACGCGCGACTTCACGCTCGACGCGTAGACGTCGACGTACTCCTGGTCGGAGATGCGGTTGAGGCCGACCATGATCTCGTCGGTGATCGAGCGCAGCACGAAGCGGTCGCCCTCGAGGTTGTAGTAGCGCGAGAAGTCGATCGGCTCGCCGAAGATGATGCCGATGCGGCCCACCTTGGGCAGGCGCTGCCCGATCGGCATGACCTTCTCGGTGTCGACCATCACGCACGGGATCACCGGCACCCGCGCATCCAGCACCATGCGTGCGACGCCGGTGCGGCCGCGGTAGAGCTTGCCGTCGGGGCTGCGGGTGCCCTCGGGGTAGATGCCGATGAGCCCGCCGTCCTGCAGCTTCTGCAGCGCCGCGTCGAGGCTCTGCGAGCTCTTCTCGCCGCCGGAGCGATCCATCGGCAGCTGCCCCACCGCGAGGAAGAACCACCGCACGAGCCGGCCCTTGAGCCCCTTGCCGTTGAAGTAGTCGGACTTCGCGAGGAAGTACACGCGCCGGTCGATCACGAGCGGCATGAGGAAGGAGTCGATCACCGAGAGGTGGTTGCCCGCGATGATCGCGCCGCCGTGCTCGGGGATGTTGTCGAGCCCCGCCACCCACGGCCGGAACACGCGGTTCATGTACGGGCCGACCACCCAGTGCCGCAGCAGCCAGTAGAACATCGCACCTCCGTCGTGCCCACGAGCCTAGGGCAGTGGGAGGGGTCCGACAGACATGCGCGCGCGGCTCGGGGCCGCCGGCCGGGGCGACCATAGAATGCTCGCAACGCACGAACGCCGAAGGAGTCCCAGTGCCCGAGCTCACCGTCCCCGAGGGTGTCATCCCCCCTGTCGTCGCGCCCGACCCCGACGCGAACGTCACCGACCTGCTCGAGGACACCGTCCGGGCCTACCCCGACACGCCGCTGTTCGCGCTGCCCGAGGGCGACGGCTGGCGCGACGTCTCCGCCGCCGAGTTCCGCCGCCAGGTGATCGCGCTCGCCAAGGGCCTCGTCGCCGCCGGCGTCGAGCCCGGCGACGCCGTGGGCTTCATGTGCAAGGTGCGCTACGAGTTCTCGCTCGTCGACTTCGCGCTCTGGTACGCCGGCGCCCGCATGGTGCCCGTCTACGAGACCTCCGCGCCCTCCCAGATCCAGTGGATCCTCTCCGACGGCGGAGCCTCCCGCGTCATCCTCGAGGACGCCGACCTCGTGTCGCGCTTCGACGAGGCGCACGGCGACCTGCCCGCGATCACCGACGTGTGGCGCATCGACCGCGGCGACCTCGACGCGCTCGTCGAGCGCGGCAAGGACGTGCCCGACGAGGAGATCGAGCGCCGCCGCTCGATCGCCGTGGGCAGCGACGTCGCCACGCTCATCTACACCTCCGGCTCGACCGGCCGCCCCAAGGGCGTGATGCTGACGCACTCGAACTTCGTCGAGCTGTGCCGCAACGCCAAGGTCGCGATGGCCGACGTCGTCGGCCCCGGCTCGTCGACGCTGCTGTTCGTCACGCAGGCGCACGTGTTCGCGCGCTTCATCTCGGTGCTCGGCATCGCGTCCGGCGTGCGGGTCGGCCACCAGTCCGACACGAAGAAGCTGCTGCCGTCGATGGGCTCGTTCAAGCCCACCTTCTTCCTCGCCGTGCCGCGCGTGTTCGAGAAGGTCTACAACGCGAGCGAGCAGAAGGCCGAGGCCGGCGGCAAGGGCAAGATCTTCCGCGCCGCCGCGCTCACCGCCGTCGAGCACTCGAAGGCGCTCGACGCCGGCCATGTGCCGCTCGGGCTCAAGCTGCGCTTCGCGCTCTTCGACCGGCTCGTGCTCAGCAAGCTCAAGGTGGCGCTCGGCGGCAACGTCAAGTACGCCGTCTCGGGCTCGGCGCCGCTGTCGCACTTCCTCGCGCACTTCTACCGCTCCCTCGGCATCCGCATCCTCGAGGGCTACGGCCTCACCGAGACCACCGCGCCCGTCACGGTCAACGTGCCCGACAAGTTCAAGATCGGCACCGTCGGCCCCGCCCTGCCTGGCAACGGCGTGAAGATCGCCGAGGACGGCGAGGTGCTCGTCAAGGGCGTCTGCGTCTTCGCCGGCTACTGGCACAACGAGCAGGGCTCGCGCGAGGCGTTCACCGAGGACGGCTGGTTCCACACCGGCGACATCGGCGCGCTCGACAGCGAGGGCTACCTGACGATCACGGGCCGCAAGAAGGAGCTCATCGTCACCGCCGGCGGCAAGAACGTCGCCCCCAACACGCTCGAGGACCCGATCCGCTCGAACACGATCATCGGCCAGCCGGTCGTCGTGGGCGACCAGCGCCCGTTCGTCGCCGCGCTCATCACGCTCGACGCCGAGATGCTGCCCACCTGGCTCGAGAACCACGGCCACGACAAGGCGATGACGCTCGAGCAGGCCGCGCAGCACCCCGCCGTCATCGAGGAGGTGCGCGGCCAGATCCGCCGCGCGAACACCCTCGTCTCGCGCGCCGAGTCGGTGCGCAAGTTCGCGATCCTCCCGGTCGAGTTCATCGAGGCGAACGGGCACCTGACGCCGAAGATGTCGATCAAGCGCGACAACGTCATGCGCGACTTCGCCCCGCAGATCGAGGACATCTACGCCTCGAACTCCACGGCGCACGACGTCGGCGAGTGACGGAGCCCGCGCCGAACGACCTCCTGCCCGTGTGATCCCGTGATCCTGCCCGGAGCGCCCCAGTCCGCCGCGGCGGTCGCCGACCACTACGACGAGCTCGACGCCACGTACCGGCGGCTGTGGGGCGAGCACGTGCACCACGGGCTGTGGTCGACGGGCGACGAGACCCCCGAAGCGGCGGTCGAGGCGCTCGTCGACGCGGTCGGCGACCGCCTCGGCCTCGCCCCGGGCGACGCGTGCGTCGACATCGGCTGCGGCTACGGCGCCACCGCTCGGCGCCTCGCGGCGACGCGCGGCGTGCGCGTCGTCGGCTTCACCCTCTCGGGCGAGCAGGCGCGGCACGCCGCGGCGCACGCGACCGCCGGCGTCGAGATCCGGCAGGGCGACTGGCTCGACAACGGCCTGCCGGACGCCTCGGCCGACGCCGCGTGGGCGATCGAGTCGAGCGAGCACTTCGCCGACAAGCAGCGGCTGTTCGCCGAGGCCCACCGCGTGCTCGTGCCCGGCGGCCGCCTCGTCGTGTGCGCGTGGCTCGCGGCCCCCGACCCGCGCCGGTGGGAGGTGCGCCACCTGCTCGAGCCGATCTGCCGCGAGGGGCGCCTGCCGTCGATGGGGACTCGCGCGGAGTACGAGGCGATGGCGCGGGCCGCGGGCCTCGAGGTCGTCGGGTACCAGGACGTCAGCCGCCGAGTGGCGCGCACGTGGACGATCTGCACCGGCCGGCTGCTGCGGTCGGTGCTCGTCGACCCCGAGACGCGCCGGCTCGCGGTCGAGGCGCGCAACCGCGAGTTCGCGCTGTCGCTCCCCCGCCTGATGCTCGCCTACCGCACCGGCGCGATGCGCTACGGCATCCTCACCCTCGCGAAGCCCGGCGCCGAGGCGGCGACGCCCCGCGGCGCCTGACCGCTCAGTACCAGGCGGCCTTCCGCACCTCGGCCATCGCGATCGAGCGCATCTCCTTGTCGAGCGCCTGCAGGTAGAGCTTCCCGTCGAGGTGGCCCATCTCGTGCTGCAGCATCTGCGCCATGAGCCCCTCGCCCTCGAGCACGACCTCGTCGCCCGCGAGGTCGACGCCGACGACCCGGCAGTACGGGTGCCGCGGCGTGGGGAAGCCGAGCTCGGGCACAGACAGGCACCCCTCGTCGACGGGCACGGGCTCGCCGCGCACCTCGTCGATGCGCGGGTTCAGGACGTAGCCCACCTCGCCATCGACGTTGTACGAGAAGGCGGCTCGCGCCACGCCGATCTGGCAGCCGGCGACGCCTGCTCGGCCCGGCACGCGCACCGTGTCGAGCAGGTCCTGCACGAGCGCGGCGGTGGCGGGCGACGACGGGTCGACGGGCTCGGCGCGCTCGCGCAGCACCGGATCGCCGAAGACCCGGATCTCGCGGACGCTCACGACGGGCGGACCACGACGAGCAGGTCGCCCGCCTCGACGGGCGTCGTGCCGGTGAGCGCGAGGCGCTCGACGGTGCCGGCGATCGGCGTCGTGATCGCGGCCTCCATCTTCATCGCCTCGATGGTGGCGACGGGGTCGCCGGCGGCGACCGCGTCGCCCTCGGCGACCTTGACCGTGACCGCCCCGGCGAAGGGTGCCGCGACCTGGCCCGGCACCGACGCATCCGCCTTCTCGGCCTGCGGCTTGTCGACGGTGACGGAGCGGTCGCGCACGTAGACCGGGCGCAGCTGGCCGTTGAGCACCGTCATGACCGTCACGATGCCGTCGTCGTCGGGCTGGCCGACCGCCTCGAGCTCGACGTTGAGGGTGACGCCGCGGCCGATGCCGACCTGGTGCTCCTCGCCGGCCTGCATGCCGTAGAGGTAGTCGATCGTGTCGACGACCGAGAGGTCGCCGTACTGCGCGCGGGTCTCCTTGAAGGCGCGCGTCGGCCCGGGGAACAGCAGCTCGTTGAGCGCGTCGCGGCGGTCGGCGCCGGGCTCGGCGAGGCGCGCGGCCTGCTCGGGCTCGAGCGGCGTGACCGAGATGTCGACCGTGCGGCCCTCGAGCACCTTCGAGCGGAAGGGCTCCGGCCAGCCGCCCGGGAGGTCGCCGAGCTCGCCCGCCATGAAGCCGATCACGGAGTCGGGGATGTCGAACCTCCGCGGGTCGCGCTCGAACTCCTCGGGGTCGACGCCCTGCGCGACGAGCTGCAGCGCGAGGTCGCCGACCACCTTCGACGACGGCGTCACCTTCGTGGGGCGGCCGAGGATGCGCGAGGCGGCCGCGTACCAGTCCTCGATCCTCTCGAAGTCGTCGGCGAGGCCGAGCGCGATCGCCTGCTGCCGCAGGTTCGACAGCTGGCCGCCCGGGATCTCGTGGTGGTAGACGCGGCCGGTGGGGCCCGGCAGGCCGGACTCGAACGGCTTGTAGAGGCGGCGCACCGCCTCCCAGTACGGCTCGAGGTCGCTCACCGCGGTGAGCGAGAGGCCGGTGTCGCGCTCGGTGTTCGCGACCGCGGCGACGAGCGCCGACAGCGACGGCTGGCTCGTCGTGCCCGCCATCGGCGCGCTCGCGACGTCGACGGCGTCGACGCCGACGGCCGAAGCCGCGAGCAGCGTCGCGAGCTGGCCGCCCGCGGTGTCGTGCGTGTGCAGGTGCAGCGGCACGTCGAAGCGCTCGCGCAGGGCCGACACGAGCTTCGTCGCGGCGCCCGCGCGCAGCAGGCCCGCCATGTCCTTGATCGCGAGCACGTGCGCGCCGGCGTCGACGATGCGCTCGGCGAGGCGCAGGTAGTAGTCGAGCGTGTAGAGGTCCTCGTCGGGGCTCAGCAGGTCGCCCGAGTAGCACAGCGCCACCTCGGCGACCGTGGTGCCGGTCTCGAGCACCGCGTCGATCGCGGGCCGCATCTGATCGACGTCGTTGAGCGCGTCGAAGATGCGGAACACGTCGACGCCCGTCGCCGCGGCCTCCTCGACGAACGCGGTCGTCACCTCGGTCGGGTACGGCGTGTAGCCGACGGTGTTGCGGCCGCGCAGCAGCATCTGCAGCGGGATGTTCGGCATCGCCTCGCGCAGGCTCGCGAGCCGCTCCCACGGGTCCTCGCCGAGGAAGCGCAGCGCGACGTCGTAGGTGGCGCCGCCCCACGCCTCCATCGAGAGCAGCTGCGGCGTCATGCGGGCGACGTGCGGGGCGACCGCCACGAGGTCGGCGGTGCGCACGCGGGTCGCGAGCAGCGACTGGTGCGCGTCGCGGAAGGTGGTCTCGGTCACCGCGAGCGAGGTGCGCTCGCGCAGCGCCTTCGCCCAGCCGGCCGGGCCGAGCTCCTGCAGCCGCTGGCGCTCGCCGTCGGGCGCGGGGGCCTCGAGGTCGGCCGCGGGCAGCTTGATGGCCGGGTTGATGACGCGGTCGGCCTTGCCGTTCGGCGCGTTGACGGTGACGTCGGCGAGCCAGGCGAGCACCTTCGACGCGCGGTCCTTGGGCGGGTTGATGCGCGTGAGCTCGGGGTGCTCGTCGATGAAGTGCGTCGAGACGTCGCCCGAGCGGAACTCGTCGTGCTCGAGCAGGTTGAGCAGGAAGGGGATGTTCGTGGCGACGCCGCGGATGCGGAACTCGCTCACCGCGCGGTGCGCGCGGCGGATGGCGGTGTCGAGGTCGCGGCCGCGGCACGTGACCTTCGCGAGCATCGAGTCGAAGTGCGGGCTCACCTCGGTGCCGGGGTTGATGGTGCCGCCGTCGAGGCGCACGCCCGCGCCGCCGGGCGACCGGTAGGCGGTGATGCGCCCGGTGTCCGGCCGGAAGCCGTCGGCGGGGTTCTCGGTGGTGACGCGGCACTGGAGCGCGGCGCCGTGCATCTCGACGCGGTCCTGCGTGAGGCCGAGCTGCTCGAGCGTCTCGCCCGCGGCGATGCGGATCTGGCTCGCGACGAGGTCGACGTCGGTGATCTCCTCGGTGACCGTGTGCTCAACCTGGATGCGCGGGTTCATCTCGATGAAGACGTGCTGGCCCTTGCGCTCCCCCGCGGTGTCGAGCAGGAACTCGACCGTGCCGGCGTTCACGTAGTCGATCGACCGGGCGAAGGCGACCGCGTCGCGGTAGAGCTCGGCGCGCTTCTCCTCGGAGAGGTTGGGCGCGGGGGCGAGCTCGACGACCTTCTGGTGGCGGCGCTGCACCGAGCAGTCGCGCTCGAACAGGTGCACGGTCTCGCCGGTCGCGTCGGCGAGGATCTGCACCTCGATGTGGCGCGGGCGCACGACGGCCTGCTCGATGAACATGGTCGGGTCGCCGAAGGCGGAGTCGGCCTCGCGCATGGCGGCCTCGAGCGCTTCCTTGAGATCCTCGCGGCGCTGGACCAGGCGCATCCCCCGGCCGCCGCCGCCGGCGACCGCCTTGCAGAAGACCGGGAAGCCGATCTCGTCGGCCCCGTCGAGCAGCGTCTGCATGTCGGTGGTCGCGGGCGTCGACCGCAGCACGGGCACGCCCGCGGCGATCGCGTGCTCCTTGGCGGTGACCTTGTTGCCGGCCATCGCCAGCACCGCCGGGCCCGGCCCCACGAACGTGATGCCGGCCTCGGCGGCCGCGGTCGCGAGCTCGGGGTTCTCGCTCAGGAACCCGTAGCCCGGGTAGATGGCGTCGGCGCCGGAGTCCTTCGCGACGCGGATGATCTCGCTCACCGTCAGGTAGGCGCGCACCGGGCGGCCCGGCTCCCCGATCTGGTAGGCCTCGTCCGCCTTCTGGCAGTGCAGGGAGTTGCGGTCCTCGTGCGCGTAGACGGCGACCGTGCGGATGCCCAGCTCGTTGGCGGCGCGGAAGGCTCGGATGGCGATCTCGCCACGGTTGGCGACGAGCAGCTTCTGGAACATGCAGAACCCTCCCGGGGGTGCGGCGGCGCGGGCTTCCCAATGTAGTGGGGCTAGGCTTGTGCGCCGTGCACGTACTCTCGATCAGTTCCCTCAAGGGCGGTGTCGGCAAGACCACGGTGACGCTCGGTCTCGCCTCCGCCGCCTTCGCCAAGGGCCTCCGCACGCTCGTGGTCGACCTCGACCCGCAGTCCGACGCCTCCACCGGCATGGACATCGAGATCGAGGGCCGCCTGAACGTCGCCGACGTCCTCACGAACCCGAAGGACAAGGTCGTCCAGCAGGCGATCTCGCCCTCGGGCTGGACCCAGGGGCACGGCGGCACGATCGACGTGCTCATCGGCTCCCCCTCGGCCATCAACTTCGACGGCCCGCACCCGACCATCAAGGACATCTGGAAGCTCGAGACGGCGCTCACGACCGTCGAGAACGACTACGACCTCGTGCTCGTCGACTGCGCCCCGTCGCTCAACGCCCTCACGCGCACCGCGTGGGCGGCATCCGACCGCGTGCTCGTCGTGACGGAGCCGGGCCTGTTCTCGGTCGCCGCCGCCGACCGCGCGCTGCGCGCGATCGAGGAGATCCGTCGTGGCCTCAGCCCCCGGCTGCAGCCGCTCGGCATCGTCGTGAACCGCGCGCGCCCGCAGTCCCTCGAGCACCAGTACCGCATCCAGGAGCTCAAGGACATGTTCGGGCCGCTCGTGCTCGACACCGTGCTGCCCGAGCGCACCTCGATGCAGCAGGCGCAGGGCGCGGCCCGTCCGCTCCACGTGTGGCCGGGCGAGGGCGCGCAGGAGATGGCGCTGCAGTTCGACGAGCTGCTCCAGACCGTGCTGACCGCCGCCGGCCGGGCCGGCGACGAGGCCGCCTCCGGCCGCAAGGTGCCCGCCCCGACCGCCGCCGTCGACGCGACCGCCGCCGCGGAGCTCGAGGAGGCCGCTGCCGTCGAGGACGCCGAGACGACCACCGCCGGCGAGGCCGAGCCGGGCGAGGGCAAGCAGCCGTAGGCCGCTCGGCCGTCCGGCCATCGGCCGAACCTCTGCCGCGCGCGCGGCGCGAGCCGGTCAGGCCGTGCGGCTCCTGCGGGCGCGACGGGCCGCGAGCTCGTCGACGTGCTGCTCCTCGGCGGGCGTGACCTCGAGCTCGATGAGCTGCGTCTCGACCTCGCGCAGGACCTTGCCGACGGCGATGCCGAAGACGCCCTGGCCGCGGCCGAGGAGGTCGATGACCTCGTCGCTCGAGGTGCAGAGGTAGACGCTCGCGCCGTCGGACATGAGCGTGATCTGGGTGAGGTCGCGCACGCCGTGCTCGTGGAGCTGCTGGATGGCGACCCGGATCTGCTGCAGCGAGATGCCGGTGTCGAGCAGGCGCTTGACGAGCTTCAGCACGAGGATGTCGCGGAACGAGTAGAGGCGCTGGCTGCCGGAGCCGTGCGCGGGCCGGATGGTGGGCTCGACGAGCCCGGTGCGGGCCCAGTAGTCGAGCTGGCGGTACGTGATGCCCGCCGCGTCGGCCGCGATCGCGCCGCGGTAGCCGACCGCGTCGGCCTCCTGCGGCAGGCCGTCGGTGAACAGCAGGCCGGCGTCGAGGCGGGCGGGACCGCCCTGGTCTGCATCGATGCCGTCGCCCATGGCCGTACCTTCCGCTGCGGGGGCTCAAACCTTCAAGTCGAGGTTGAGTGTTGAGCCCCACCGTATCGAGCCGCCGCCCCGCTTCGGTGCAACCTCCGACGGCGCGGCGTGTCGGGGCCGAGTCTACGCCCTGCCGCCCACGCCGGCGCAGCAGGACTCGCGGGCGCGGGCCCTCGGCGTCAGGCGCCGAGCGCGTCGCGGGTCAGCAGCTCGCGCACCGACTGGATGTGGCTCGCGAGGTCGCGCGCGGCCTCGGCCGCCTGCGCCTGGCTGCTCGTCTCGCGCCGCCCGCGCATGGGCTTGAGCGCCGACTCGATGAGCGCCGCCTCGCGCTGGGCCGACTGGCGCATGCCGCGCAGGTGCCGGGGCTCGATGCCGAAGCGCTCGAGCTCGACGAGGGCCTTGAGCGCCTGCACCGCGGCGTCGCCGAACGGCTCGGTGCCCGGCAGCAGCTGGGCGGAGATGGCGTCGGCGACGAGCTGCTTCGTCGCGCCCGCCTCCGACTGCAGCTCGGCGCGCGACAGCCGGCGCTCGGCGCCGAGGATCGACGGCGCCTCGACGCGCACGTTGGCGCCGGGGATCTGCGGCGAGCGGCCGTGGTCGATGTCGTCGAGGTGCCCGAGGATGACCTTGAGCGGCAGGTAGTGGTCGCGCTGCAGCGTGAGGATGTAGCGCAGCCGCTCGAGGTCGGCCGCGTCGAACTTGCGGTAGCCCGAGGGCGTGCGCTGGGGCGTGATGAGCCCCTGGTCCTCGAGGAAGCGGAGCTTCGAGGGCGAGAGGTCGGGGAACTCGGGGCCGAGCTTGGCCAGCACCTGGCCGATCGAGAGGAGGGAGGCGGGCTTCCGCGCGGCCTGTGCGCTCACTGCCGTGGTTCGAGGTCGAGGCGTGAGCGGTAGAACGTGAGGCGGAACTTGCCGACCTGCACCTCGGCGCCGTCGCGCAGCACGACGTGGTCGACCCGCTCGCCGTCGTGGTACGTGCCGTTGAGCGACCCGAGGTCGCGCAGCTCGAACGTCGTGCCCGAGCGCGTGAACTCGGCGTGACGGCGCGACACGGTCACGTCGTCGAGGAAGATGTCGGCGTCGGGGTGACGACCGGCGATCGTGGAGTCCTGGTCGAGCAGGAAGCGGGCGCCCACGTTGGGGCCGCGGCGCACGACGAGGATGGCCGAGCCCGACGGCAGCGAGGCGACCGCCTCGCGGTCCTCGGCGGTCGTGCCCGACAGCATGGCGGCGAGCTGGGCGCGGTAGTCCTCACCCCACGACTGCGTGCTCTCGCCGTCGTTGCCCCGGCGGGCGTCGTCGTGCTCGGTCATGCGCTTCCTCCGTGCGGATGGTGCCGGCGGCCCCGGCGAGTGTCGTTCAGCATAGCGATACGAGGCTGTGCCCGGCGTCGTCGCCGGGCGGGCCCGAGAGGCAACCCTAGCGAACGCGCGAGGGCCGCGGGCGCCTCACGCGAAGCCCGCGAGCGCGCGCAGCAGCGCGGCCGTCGCAGCGGCCGCGGCGACCGCGACGATGAAGGGCGCCCGCACCGCGAACAGCCCCGCCGCGACGGCCACAGCGGGGATGCGCGCGTCGAGCGCGATGCCGTCCGCGCCGCCGAGCGTCTGCACGGCGACCAGGCCGGCGAGCAGCGACACGGTGAGCAGCTCGAGCGTGCGCCGCGGCCGCGGGCTGTCGAACAGCCGCGGCGGCACCGCGTAGCCGAGCAGCTTGATCCCGAGCACGGCGATCGCGGCGAGCAGCACCAGGTGCCAGACCGTCATGCGTGGTCCCCCTGACGGTGGTCGGGGCCGCCCGGGTCGGGCAGGGCCGACTCGTGGCGCGGCCCGAGCCAGTTCGTGAGGCCGACGACGACGCCCACGAGCGCGGCGACGATGACCGGCATGCCCGCCGGCAGCACGGGCAGCAGCGACGCGGCGACGACCGCGCTCGCCGCGGCGACCGCGACCGCCTGCCGCGCGCGCAGCCGCGGCCACAGCAGCCCGACGAACGCGGCCGCCGCCGCGGCGTCGAGCCCCCATTGCCGCGGGTCGCCCAGCAGGTCGCCGAGCAGCGCGCCCGCGAGCGTCGCGACGTTCCAGCCGACGTAGATGCCGATGCCCGTCACCCAGAAGCCCGCGCGCTGCGCCCGCGGCTCGTCCTGCGCGAGCGCGACCGCGGTCGACTCGTCGATCGTCACGTGCGCGGCGAGCGGCAGGAGCGCCGGCGCCGGCGCCACCACGCGCCGCATGCTCATTCCGTACAGGGCGTTCCGCAGCCCCAGCATCGCCGCGCTCGCGACGCCGGCGATGCCGCCGCCCGACGCGATCACGCCGATGAAGGCGAACTGCGAGCCGCCCGAGAACATGAGCAGGCTGAGCGCCATCGTCTGCCAGAGGTCGAGTCCGGAGGCGATCGAGAGCGCGCCGAACGAGAGCCCGTAGGCGCTCGTCGCCACGACGACGCCGACGCCCTCCCGCGTGGCGCGGCGCACCGCATCCGTCGTCGCCGTCCTGTGCACCGATCCAGCCTAGGCTCGCGGCTAGCCTGGTCGGCATGCACCTGATCGTCGGCGAGGACGGCCTCGCGAGGCCGTCGTGGGCGGCGACCGACCCGCTGCTGCGCGACTACTACGACCGCGAGTGGGGCATGCCGGTGCGCGACGAGACGGGGCTGTTCGAGCGGCTCTCGCTCGAGGCCTTCCAGTCGGGGCTCTCGTGGGCGACGATCCTGCGCAAGCGTCCCGCGTTCCGCACCGCCTTCGCGGGCTTCGAGCCGGATGCGGTGGCGGCCTTCGGCGACGAGGACGTCGCGCGGCTGCTCGGCGACTCGGGCATCGTGCGCAACCGCCGCAAGATCGAGGCCACGATCGGCAACGCACGGGCGACGGTGGCGCTGCGCGAGGAGGGCGGGCTGCCCGCGCTCGTGTGGTCGTTCCAGCCCGGCGAGACGCCCGCGCCGCAGACGCTCGCCGACGTGCCGACGCAGTCGGACGAGTCGCGCGCGCTCTCGCGGGCGCTCAAGGCGCGCGGCTTCGCCCACGTCGGCCCGACGACGATGCACGCGCTCATGGAGGCGGTCGGCATCGTCGACACCCACCTCGTGGGCTCCCACCGCCGCGGATCGAGCGGCGTGTGGGCCGCGGACGGGAGGCTCGCATGCGCCGGATCCTGATCGTGCAGTCGCGGCCCGAGGACGAGGTCGCGGCCGCCGAGCTCGAGGCGATGGTGCGCTTCGGCCGCCTCGACGAGTCGCGGGTGCAGCGGGTGCGGCTCGACCGGGAGCAGCCCGCGATCGACCTCGCCGACGTCGACGCGGTGCTCGTCGGCGGCGGGCCCGCGAACTTCAGCGACGACCACCGGCGGCCGCCCGAGCACGCGGCGACGGTGACGTGGCTGCGCGACCTCGCCGAGCGGGTGATCCGCGACGACCTCCCCTACCTCGGCGCGTGCCTCGGCCTCGGCGCGCTCGTGCACGCGCTCGGCGGCCGCATGGTGCGGGGCATCGCCGAGTCGGTGGCGCCGGTCGAGCTGAGCCTCGTGGGCGAGGACTGGCTGACCGACGGCCTGCCGCGCGCCTTCACCGCGTTCGGCGGCCACAAGGAGGGCATCGCCGAGGCGCCCGAGGGCGCGACGACGCTCGCCGTGTCGGCCGCGTGCGTGCACATGGTGCGCGTCGGGCAGCACGTCGTGGGCACGCAGTTCCACCCGGAGCTCGACGCCGACGGGCTCGAGCAGCGCATCCGCGTCTACCGCGACCACGGCTACTTCTCCCCCGCCGAGGTCGACGACCTCGTCGCCGCGGGCCGCGCCGCGCACGTCGAGCACCCGCAGGCGATCCTCGCCCGCTTCGCCGAGCGCTACGGGCTGCAGCGATGACGGCCGCGCCGCAACGGGCGGTCGTCGCGTTCGACGCCTTCAAGGGCAGCCTGACCGCGCTCGAGGCGTGCGAGGCCGCCGCGCGCGGCATCCGCTCGGTCGTGCCGGGCGCCGAGGTGGTGCTCGTGCCGATGGCCGACGGCGGCGAGGGGAGCCTCGACGCGCTGCTCGCGCGCGGCGGCGACGAGGTCGTCACCGAGACGGTCGACGCGATCGGCCGGCCCGCGCGCGCGCGCTGGGCGCTCGACGGCCGCAGCGCCGTGATCGAGCTCGCGCAGGCGGCCGGCCTGCCGCAGGTCGAGGACGCCCCGCTGCAGCCGCTCGCCGCCTCCACGGCGGGCCTCGGCCGCGTCGTGCTCGACGCGCTCGACCGGGGCGCCGCGGAGCTCACCCTGCTCCTCGGCGGCTCGGCGACGAGTGACGGCGGGGCCGGCCTCCTCACCGCGCTCGGCGCCCGGCTGACGGATGCGTCGGGCCGGCCCGTGCAGCCGGGCGGCGGCGGGCTCGCGGCGCTCGAGCACCTCGACGTCTCGGGCGTCGACCCGCGGGCGCTCGCCGCCCGCTGGCGCTTCGTCACCGACGTCGACGCGCCCCTCACCGGACCTCGCGGCGCCGCCGCCGTCTTCGGGCCGCAGAAGGGCGCAGGCCCCGACGACGTGCGCGCGCTCGACGCCGCGCTCGAGCGCTTCGCGCGCATCGGCGCCGAGGCGCTCGGCGTCGACGCCGCATCCGTCATCGACGTGCCCGGCTCCGGCGCGGCCGGCGGGGTCGCGAGCGTGCTGCGCGCGCTCACCGGCGGCGACGTCGTCGCGGGCGGCGCGTGGTTCGCCGAGCTCGCCGGGCTCGACGCCGCGGTGCCCGGCGCCGACCTCGTGCTGACGGGCGAGGGCCGCTTCGACGGCCAGTCGGCCGGCGGCAAGGTCGTCTCCGTCGTGCACGCGGCCGCCGAGCGGCACGGCGTGCCGCTGTGCGTGCTCGCGGGCTCCGTCGACGCGGACGCTGCCGCCGCGATGGGCGTGCCGGCGCTCTCGATCGCCGCCGGCCCCGCGACGCTCGACGCGCTGCAGCGCGACGCGGGCGACCTGCTCGCGGCGGCCGCGGCATCCGTCGCACGGCTCGCGCTCGGCGCCGCGCGCCTGGGCGTCACCGACGCGCGCTGACCGCCTCCTCGGCGCCCGCCGGCTCGGGGCGACCGCGGCGCTCTCGCTCGAGCCGCGCGGCGAGGAGCTCCCACAGCCCGAGCGCGACGCCGACGGCGACGAGCACGCCGCCGAGGGTGTCGGAGAGCCAGTGCGCGCCGAGGTAGGTGCGGCTCAGCATCATGCCGATCGTCCAGGCGGCGCCAGCGGCCCACACCCACCAGCGCCGCAGCAGCAGCCCGAGCGCCGTCGCGACGAGCGCCGCGTTCGCCGCGTGCCCGGAGGGGAAGGACCCGTGGTCGACCGCGAGGAGCCCGGTGAGGATCGACGCCACGAGGAAGTAGCCCGCGGCCCACGGCCGGCGGCGCAGCAGGAGCAGCCCCGCGACGACGCCGGGCACGATGAGCGTGGCGACGACGCCGCCCCCGAGGGTGTCGAAGGCCAGCGATGCGGTGGTGAGCAGCGGCGAGCGCTGGGTCACCAGGCGCTCCATCCACTCGGCCTCGAAGCCGAAGGGCTTGCTGCTCTCGCGGTAGCGCAGCACCGCCGAGAGCGCGACGGCCAGCGCCAGCGCCGTCAGCG
Source organism: Agrococcus sp. SCSIO52902 (assembly GCF_022983135.1). GTDB lineage: Bacteria > Actinomycetota > Actinomycetes > Actinomycetales > Microbacteriaceae > Agrococcus > Agrococcus sediminis. The sequence continues at coordinate 1,952,634 of NZ_CP095269.1, read as the reverse complement.
CCGCCCAGGCGCGGCGACGACGCGCCGATGCGACGAGCGCGTTCGTGAGCTGCTGCGGCACGGTGCTCCTCCGGGGTCTGCGACCACGGTAGCGGCGGACGCCCGACAGGCTCCCCGCCTGCCGGCGCGGCTACGCTGCAGGTGCCTCGCCCAGAGCCCCCGCGGCCTCCAGCAGCTCGAGCGCGCGCACCCGCTCGTCGGTCGCGCCGTGCACGGCCATGATCAGCTCGTCTGCGTCGGCCTCGACGGCGAAGCGCCGGAGCGTCGCGACCGCCTCGTCGCCGGTGCCGAGCGCCGTGTGCCGCACCATCGAGGCGATGTGCGCCGCCTGCGGGCTCGCGGCGAGCGCGTCGAGCTCGTCGTCGCCGACCTGCTGCGCGACGGGGCTGTCGCGCAGCAGCAGGCTGCGCACGCGGGAGCGCACGACCGTGCGCTGCATCTGCATCGCCTCGTCGCGCGTGGGGGCGACGACGGCGTTGATGCCGGCGATGACGAACGGCTCGGCGAGCTGCCTCGACGGCTCGAACCGCTCGCGGTAGACGGCGACCGCCTGCTGCAGCGCGTCGGGCGCGAAGTGCGAGGCGAAGGCGTACGGCAGGCCGAGGGCCGCCGCGAGCTGCGCGCCGAAGAGCGACGAGCCGAGGATCGTGAGCGGCACGTCGGTGCCGTGGCCGGGCACCGCGCGGATGCCGGGCACCGTCGGCTCGCCGCGCAGGTAGCCCTGCAGCTCGACGACGTCCTCGGGGAAGCGCTCGGAGGCGCGGATGTCGCGGCGCAGCGCCGCCCAGGTGCGCTGGTCGGTGCCGGGCGCGCGCCCCAGCCCCAGGTCGATGCGCCCGGGGTGCAGCTCGGCGAGGGTGCCGAACTGCTCGGCGATCACGAGCGGCGAGTGGTTCGGCAGCATGACGCCGCCCGCGCCCAGCCGGATCGTGCGCGTGTGCGCGGCGACGTGCGCGATGAGCACGCTCGTCGCGCTCGAGGCGATCGTCGCCATGTTGTGGTGCTCGGCGTACCAGACGCGGCGGTAGCCGAGCCGCTCGGCGGCCTGCGCGAGGCGGACGGAGCCCGCGAGGCTCTCGCCGGCGGTCTCACCGGGGTGGATGGGGGCGAGGTCCAGCACAGACAGGCGCATCCGACCAGCTTAGGCCGGGCGGGTGCGCCTGCGCGGGGGGCTTCGCTGTCAGCGGATCAGATCGCCTCGAGCACGATGGCCGAGCCCTGGCCGCCGCCGCCGCAGATGCCGCTCGCGCCGATCGAGCCCGAGCCGAGCTGCTGCAGCCGGCGCGCGAGGTGCCCGACGATGCGGGTGCCGGAGGCGCCGATCGGGTGGCCGAGCGCGATCGCGCCGCCGTGGGCGTTGACGATCTCGGGGTCGACGCCGAGCTGGCGCGTCGAGGCGACGCCGACGGCCGCGAAGGCCTCGTTGATCTCGACCGCCTGCAGGTCGGCGGTCGACCTGCCGGCCCGCTCGAGCGCCTGCTCGATGGCGTCGGCCGGCTGCGAGTGCAGCGAGACGTCGGCGCCCGCGACGAAGCCGGTCGCGAGGATCCGCGCGAGGCCGGTGATGCCGTGGGCGGATGCGTAGGCGTCGGAGACGAGGACGACCGCGGCCGCGCCGTCGGTGATCTGCGACGCGTTGCCGGCCGTGATCGAGCCGTCGGGCGTGAACGCCGGGCGGAGGGCCGCGAGCGACTCGACGGTGGTCTCGGCGCGCACGCCGTCGTCGACGGCGACCGTCACCGTCCTGCGGCCCGCCTTCGCCTCGAACGGCACGATCTCGTCGTCGAGGGTGCCATCGGCCTGGGCCCGGACGAGGCGCGCGTGGGACGCGGCGGCCAGCTCGTCCTGCTGCTCGCGGGTGATCTCGAACGACGCGTTGTAGCCGTCGGTCGACTCGCCCATCGCGACCCGGTCGAACGCATCCGTGAGCCCGTCGAACTGCATGGTGTCGATGAGGCTGGCGTTGCCGAACTTCGCGCCGGCGCGGATCGGCGCGGCGTGCGGGGCGAGCGACATCGACTCCTGGCCGACGGCGACCACGACGTCGGCCTCGCCGAGCTGGATCATGCGGTGGCCGGCGACGATCGCCTCCGTGCCCGAGAGGCAGACGGCGTTGACGCCGAGCGCGGGCACGGTCATGGGGATGCCGGCGCCGACGGCGGTCTGGCGCGGGGGGTTCTGCCCGACGGCGGCCTGCAGCACCTGGCCGACGACGACCGCGTCGACCTCGGCCGGCTCGACGCCGGCCTTCGCGAGCGCGTGCTTCGCCGCGTGCGCGCCCAGCTCGGTCGAGGGCGTCTGGGCCAGCTGCCCGAGGAACTTGGCGAACGGCGTGCGGGCGTAGCCGGCGATGATCGTCTCGGGCATGGGGCTGCTCCTTCGCAGGTCGGGATGGCTCCCAGGCTACTCCGGCATCGGCACGGCGCTTGCGACCTGCATCGAGATGCATCAATATAGACAGCGATCGATGCACAGCGCGTCGACGGCAGCCCGCCTGGAGGATCCGCATGGTGCTCGCCCCGCCCGCCGCCGAGGCATGCGACCGCGTCGATGCGGCCTCCGCGATCGACGCGCCCACCGCGCAGGCGATGGCGCCCGCGCTCAAGGCGCTCGCCGATCCGCTGCGCCTGCGCATGCTGTCGATGCTCGCCGCCTCCCCCACGGGCGAGGCGTGCGCGTGCGACCTCGCCGAGCTCGCCGATGTCTCGCAGCCCACGGTCTCGCACCACCTGAAGGTGCTCCGCGACGCGGGCGTCGTCGCCTCCGAGCGGCGCGGCACGTGGGTGCACTACCGCGTCGAGCCCGGCATGCGCCCGGTCGTCGCGGCGCTCGTCGACGGCCTGCGGGCCGCGCGCGTCGACGCCGATCCCTCCTGGAGCCGCGGCCAGGGCGACCGCGAGCTGGTCGACGTCGACGCGAAGCTCTCGCACGTCGCCCGGCGCATCGCCGACGCCACCGCCGACCTCTCCGGCGACGCTGTGCTGCGCATCGTGCGCGAGTCGTACGCGAGCCTCGCGCGCTCCTCCCGCATCTCGTCCCACCTGCTCGTGCTCACCGAGCGCTTCGCCCGGCAGCGCATCGCCGACGTGCTGCGCGACCGCACGGCGGGCGTGCCGCACGTGCTGTTCGTGTGCGTGCAGAACGCGGGCCGGTCGCAGCTCGCGGCGGCGCTCGTCGAGCAGCGCTCCGGCGGCGCCGTGGTCGCCCGCTCGGCCGGCTCGATGCCCGCCGCCGAGGTGCACCCCGAGGTGCGATCGCTCATCGACGAGCTCGGCGTCGACGGCGACCCGTTCCCGAAGCCCCTCACCGACGACGCCGTGCGCGCCGCCGACGTCGTCGTGACGATGGGCTGCGGCGACGTCTGCCCGATCATCCCAGGGGTGCGCTACGAGGACTGGCAGGTCGGCGACCCCGCCCTCGCCTCTCCTGACGGCGTGCGCGCGATCCGGGACGACATCGCGCGCCGCGTGGACCGCCTCCTCGCCGAGCTCTCCCCCGCCAGCTGACCGCATCCGACACCGACCCCACCTGGAGCGACCATGACCGAGACCCACGACTCCCCCAGCGCCCTGTTCGTCTGCGTGCACAACGCGGGCCGCTCGCAGATGGCCGCGGGCTTCCTGCGCGAGCTCTCCGGGGGCGCCGTCGAGGTGCGCTCGGCCGGCTCGATGCCCGCCGAGCAGATCAACCCCGTCGCCGTCGAGGCGATGCAGGAGGTCGGCATCGACATCACGGCCGAGCGGCCGAAGGTGCTGACGACCGAGGCGGTGCGCGACTCCGATGTCGTCATCACGATGGGCTGCGGCGACGCGTGCCCCGTCTTCCCCGGCAAGCGCTACGAGGACTGGGAGCTCGCCGACCCGGCCGGCCAGGGCATCGATGCCGTGCGCCCGATCCGCGACGACATCGAGCAGCGCATCCGCGGGCTGCTCGACTCGCTCGGCATCCAGCCCGTGCGCTGACGGCGGGTGTAGAACGGGTGGACCGAGGAGAGGAGACGCCATGAGCGATCACCAGCACCACGACGATCCCACCGTCGACCCGGAGGACCGCGACGTGCAGCCGCTCGACGAGCCGGACCAGCACGACCCCGAGACCGAGGAGGACACCGCCTCCGGCGGCGCCCCGCAGCCGCCCGCCTGAGGCGGGCACGACGACGGGGCCGAGCGCGATGCTCGGCCCCGTCGTCGTGCGTCAGCGGTCGGCGGACCGGCCGTCCGCGCCCTCGTCGAGGCTCGGCGCCGGCGTGCCGGACGCAGCGCCGGCGATGTTCACCATCCAGCCCACGCCCCAGCGGTCGACGAGCATGCCGAAGGTGTCGCCCCACGGCGCCTCGACGAGCGGCTCGACGATCCTCGCGCCCTCGCTCAGCCCCTCCCAGTGGCGGGTGAGCGTGCCGGCGTCGTCGCCCGAGAGCGAGACCTGCTGGCCGCCCGTGGGCTGCTGCATCGAGGCGGGGGTGTCGCTCGCCATCAGCGTGTGGCCGTCGGCCGTCGTGAGCTGCGCGTGCATGACGAGGTCGGCGTCGCCCGCGTCGTCGGCCATGCCGGACTCGCCGAAGGTGCTGATGACGAGGTCGCCGCCGAAGACGCCGTGGTAGAAGTTCATCGCCTCGCGCGCCTCGCGCCCGAAGGCGAGGTAGGGGTTGAGCAGGGTTGCCATGCTGGCTCCTCACTGCGGCCGCACGGCCGCGATGCCGCCAGCATGGCGCAGGGCGAGCCGCGCGCGCCAGGCCTCAGTCGTCGGCGCTGCCCTGCGCGAGCCGCCACGCCTCGGCGATCGCCGCGTCGATGCCGCGCGGCGAGAGCGCGTCGCCGATCGCCGAGACCGGCACGCCGAGCTCGGCCTCGAGCAGCTCGGCGTCGAGCCCGTCGAGGCGCACGGCCTCGCGCGGCGTGAGCGCGACGATCGCCGTCGGCTCGGCCAGGGGTGCCTCGTGGCCGGTGAGCGCGTCGACCGCGACCCATCCGCCCTCGCCGCGGCGCGCCCGCGCGCCGGCGATCCGCCGGAACCGGCCCGCCGCGAGCGTGCGCAGCACGAGCTGCCGCTCGTAGCCGGTGCCGACGTGCGGCAGCAGCCGCTCGAACGGCGTCACGAGCTCGACCGAGGCGCCTCCGGCGACGAGCGCGAGCAGCACGCCGGAGGCGTGGGCGGTGCCGTCGTCGTCGACCACGAGGACGCGCTCCCCGAGCGCAGCGGGGTCGTCCATCGCCCGCCACGCGTCGACGGTCGCGGGCCGCGCGCCCTCGAACGCCTCGTCGATCGCAGTGCCGCCGCCGGCCGGCGGCACTGCGCCCACCGCGAGCGCCACCCGGTCGGGCGCGGTCGCGCGGAGCGCGGCGAGGGTGGCGGGCTCCCCCAGCCGCACCTCGACGCCCGCGGCGCACACGTCGCGCTCGAGGTCGGCCGCGAGCAGCGAGACAGAGTCGCGGCCCGGCACGCGCGCGGCGCGCAGCAGCTGCCCGCCGAGGCGCGCCTCGCGCTCGAGCAGCGTGACCGCGTGGCCGAGGCGCGCGAGGTCGAGCGCGGCCCGCATGCCCGCGGGGCCCCCGCCGACGACCGTCCAGCGGGCGGGGCGCGCCGCGCGCTCCGGCGCCGGCTCGAGCTCGCGCCCGGCCTCGGGGTTGACGGTGCAGCTCACCGGCAGCCCCTGGCTGCCCCGGCCGAGGCAGCCCTGGTTGAGCCGGATGCAGTGGCGGATGCCGTCGGTCGCGCCGGAGAGGAGCCGCGCGGCGAGGTCGGGGTCGGCGAGCTGGCCGCGGGTGAGCGCCACCATGTCGGCGACGCCGCTCGCGAGCACCTCCTCCGCCTCCTCGACGCTGCGCGCGGCGCCGACGCCGAAGACCGGCACGTCAGGGTTCGCCGCCTTGAGCGCCGCGACGTCGTCGCGCAGCCAGTCGACCGGCATCGCCGACGACGGGAACACCCAGTGCACGTCGTGGTAGCCGCCGGCCGCCGTGTCGAGGAAGTCGATGCGCGCCTCGGAGCGCAGCGCCGCGACCGCCTCGCGCAGGTCGGCCGCGTCGAGCCCCTCGGGGTTGTGCTCGTGGAGCACGATGCGGATGCCGACGGTGTAGTCGTCGCCCACGCGCGCCCGCACGGCGCGCAGCACCTCGCGCGGGAACCGCGTGCGGCCCTCCAGGTCGCCGCCGTACGCATCCGTCCGCCGGTTGTACAGCGGGCTGAGGAACTGGTGCAGCAGGTAGCCGTGCGCCATGTGCAGCTCGACGCCGTCGAACCCGCCCAGGCGGCTGCGCTCGGCCGCATCGGCCCACGCCTCGACGAAGCCTGCGATGTCGCGCGCGCTCGCCTCGCGGGTGGCGACGCCCGTCGAGGGCGAGAGGATGCGGCTGGGCGCGTACACCGGTCGCGGGCCGTCGGGCCCCTCGGGCGCCGCCTGCGCCCCGTGGTGGTTGAGCTGCACGAGCATCCGCGCGCCCGCCTCGTGCACCGCGTCGGTCATGCGGCGGTTGGCGTCGACGGCCTCGGGCCGCCAGGCGTCCTCGAAGCCGCGCGTCGACGCCGAGGGGTGCACGAGGTGGTTGCCGGCGACGAACAGGCCGCAGCCGCCGCGGGCGCGGCGCACGAAGTAGGCCGTCTCGCGATCCGACTCGACGCGGTCGGAGTACTGCTTCGAGTGCGCGGCCTGCATGATGCGGTTGGGCACGTCGAAGGCGCCGATGCGGAGGGGCTGGGCGATGAGGCTCACCTGCCGATCCTCGCACCCGCCGGACATCCGCGCTTCGCCCGCCGGTCACCCTGCGGCACGCTGGAGCGCGTAGCATGAACGTGCACTTCCTGCATGATTGCGAGGTCCACCGTGGACGAGCAGCCGGCGCCGGGGCCAAGGGGCCTCGATGCCGCCGAGGCGCGCCGTCGCGCGGCGGTGCTCGCCGAGCGGCACCGACTGCGCCGCAGGCGCCGCTGGACCGTCGGCCTCGCGGCTCTCGGCGCATCCGCCCTCATCGTCTCCGGCTCGGTCGTCGCCTGGGGATCGCAGGCGCGCGCCGGCATCCTCGCCGGGCAGATCACGTCGTGGCACGAGCAGCACGAGCAGGCCGCGTGCGAGCTCGAGGTGCGCATCGTCGCCGCGGTCGCCCTCGAGCGCCGTGCCGAGGACGTGCTGACGGCCGCCGAGCACGTCGGCGGCGCCGAGGGCGTGCTCGGCGAGCGCGAGCGCAGCGCGTTCGGCGAGGAGCGCACGGCGCTGCTGCGCGCGATCGTCGACGAAGGCTTCACGACCGCCGACGACCGCGCGCTCGCCGACCGCTGGCAGCAGCGGGCTGACGCCGCCGGCGACCCCGCGGCCTTCGACCTGCTCGGCGCCTGCGTCGAGGCGGCCGCGGCCGAGCGACCGCCGATCGCGGCGGTGACGGCCGAGAACGTCGACGACCTCGACCGCGAGCTGCGCTCGCTCGGCGACCCGCGCGACTTCGACGACGCGCGCATCGACCGGCTCGAGGCCGCGATCGCCCGGCTGGGCGCCGCCGCGGCGTCGGCGGCCGAGAGCCGCACCGACATCGACGCGCTGCGCTCGGCGCTCGCCCTCGCGCCGACGGGCGCGAAGACGGCCCTGGGCGACGCCGACCGGCACATCGCGTCGGTGCTCGCCGTCGTCCGCGGCGGGCACACGCCGGCCGACGTGCTCGACCTCGTCGAGGGGCTCGCGCTGCACGTCGCGGCGGCATGGATGGCGGAGGCCTTCCAGCTCGAGGCCACCGGCGACCCCGAGGGCGCGGCACTGCTCGCCACCGCGTCGCAGGAGGCGCGCGACGCGATCGACCGGGCCGCACCGCGGCCGATCACCGACCCCGGCACGACGCGGCCGCAGCCGGCGCCCGTGCCGGTCGAGCCGCGGCCCGTGCCCGTGCAGCCCGCCCCGGAGCCCGCGCCGGCTCCCGCTCCGGCTCCGGCACCGGCACCGAGCCAGCCTGCCCCCGTGGAGCCCGCCCCCGTCGAGCCGCCGGTCGAGCCCGCTCTGCCCGACCCGGTGCCGCCGCCGCTGCCCGACCCCGAGCCGGCTCCCACCCCGCAGCCGCCCGCACCGGCGCCGGAGCCCACCACGCCCGCCGAGCCGAACCCGGAGGGCTGACGGCGCGCCGCATCCGCCGCGGCCCGCATCACCTCCCCTTTCGGGCATCATGGTGGCCATGACGACGAGCAATGACGCTCGCCTCCGACTCGACTCGCTCGCGGTGCACGCCGGCCGCGACGAGCTCCGATCGCTGGGCGTGCACGCAGCACCGATCGACCTCTCCTCCACGAACCCGCTCGCGGGCGTCGACTCCGGCGGCGACGCCTACGAGCGGCTCGCGACCGGCGGCGACGTGGGCGACGGCTCCGCCGTCTACCAGCGGCTCTGGAACCCGACGGTCGCGCGCTTCGAGCAGGCGCTCGCCGCGCTCGAGGGCGCGGAGGCCGCGGTCGCGTTCGCGTCGGGGATGGCCACGACGACGGCGGTGCTGACCGCCGCGCGCCAGCGGCGCGGGGCGCACGTGGTGGCGCTGCGGCCGCTCTACGGCGGCACCGACCACCTGCTCGCGACCGGCCTGCTCGGCACCGAGACGACGTGCGTCGACTCGGTCGAGGCGGTCGAGCGCGCGGTGCGGCCCGACACGGGCCTCGTCATCGCCGAGACGCCCGCCAACCCCACGCTCGAGCTCGTCGACCTCGACGCGCTCGTCGCCGCCGCGGGCGAGGCGCCCGTGCTCGTCGACAACACCTTCGCGACGCCGGTGCTGCAGCGGCCGCTCGACCACGGCGCGGCGCTCTCGATGCACTCGGCGACGAAGTACATCGGCGGCCACGGCGACGTGCTCGGCGGCGTCGTCGCCTGCGACGAGGCGTGGGCGCGGGCGCTCCGCCCGGTGCGCGCCATCACCGGCGCCATCGCGCATCCGCTCAGCGCCTACCTCATGCACCGCGGCCTGCAGACGCTCCCGCTGCGCGTGCGCGCGCAGCAGGCGGGCGCGGTGCGCGTCGCCGAGGCGCTGCTCGACCTGCCGGGCGTGCGCGCGGTGCGCTTCCCGGGGCTCGACGGATGCGACCCGCTGGGTCTCGTGGGACCGAGCCGGCAGATGGCGGGGCCCGGGTCGATGCTCGCCGTCGATGTGGGCTCCTTCGCCGCGGCCGCCGCCGTGGCCGAGGGTGTGCGCCTGTTCACGCACGCGGTCTCGCTCGGCTCGGTCGACTCGCTCATCCAGCACCCGGCCTCGCTCACGCACCGGCCGGTCGCGCCGGAGGCGAAGCCCGACGCCGGGGTGCTGCGCCTGTCGATCGGCCTGGAGGACCCGGACGACCTCATCGCCGACCTCGCGCAGGCGCTCGAGGCGACCGCGGTCACGGTGCGGACGGCAGCCGCAGCGATGCGGTGATGCCGCCGGCGCCGTTGCGCCGGAGCGCGGCGGACCCGCCGTTCCTGCGGGCGAGCTCGGCCACGATCGAGAGCCCGAGGCCGGTGCCGGGGATGTTGTCGCGCTCGGCGCCGGGGGCGCGGTAGAAGCGGTCGAAGGCGTGGCCGAGCTCCTCGTCGCTCATGCCAGGGCCCGTGTCGGCGACCTCGACGACGACCTCCCCCGCCGCCGCGTCGCGGTCGGCCGACAGCCGGATGCTGCCGCCCTCCGGCGTGAACTTGATCGCGTTCGCGAGCAGGTTCGAGACCGCGCGCTCGACGTCGCTGCGGGAGGCGAGCACCGCGTGCGCGCCCGCGTCGACCTCGACGGCCAGCCCCTTGCGCTCGCTGACGAGTCGCTGGCCCCCTGCGACCTCCTCGAGCACCGCCGCGCAGTCGACCCGCTCGGGCGTCTGGGGACGCGGCGGCGCGGTCGCGCCGCCGCTCAGCGTCAGCAGGTCCTCGACGAGCTCGGACAGCCGCTGGGCGTTGCGCTCGATGACGGCCAGCCAGCTGCGCTCGGTCTCGGCCACCGCATCCGACTCCGCCACGAGCTCGGCGAAGCCGACGATGCTGGTGATGGGGGTGCGCAGCTCGTGGCTCGTCGTGGCGAGGAAGTCGTCGCGCTGGCGCTCGAGCTCGGCGCGGATCGTGCGCGCGGCGGCCGCCTCGACGTCGGCGTCGGCGCGGGCCTGCTGCGCCTGCAGGATCGACGTCACGTCGAGCAGCTGCACGGCGAAGAGCTCCTCGTCGCCGTGGATGCGGTTGGCTGCGACGGTGATGGTGCGTCCCTCGGCGTCGACGACCGTGGCCTGCTCGCCCGTGACCAGCGCCCGGGCCGCGGCGGCGCGGATGGGCCCGTCCCAGCGATCGTCGTCGAGCTCGGGCTCGGGCAGCTCGCGGGCCACGCGGTTCGCCCAGGTGAGGCGCGCGAGCGAGGCGTCGCGGAGCACGATCGCGAGGCCGACGCGCGCGTCGATGACGCTGCCGGTGAGCAGCCGCGTCGAGGCCTCGAGCTGCCGACCGGTCGCGCGCAGCTCGTACTGCGCCGCCGTGAGCACGACGGCGAGGCCCGTGAACGTCACGAGGAAGACCTCGAGCAGCGCGGCGCCGGTGAGGGCGTCGGTGGTCGGCGCGCCGAGCACGCCGCCGCCGGCGAGCGTGAGCGCGAGCATCGCGAGCGCCGCGAGCAGCGTCTCGATCAGGACGACGCGGATCGGGAAGCGGAAGGCCGCCCAGGCCAGCAGCGGGTAGGGCGCGAAGGTCAGGGGCAGCGCCGTGTCGGGGTGGAAGACGACCCCGATGACGACCGCGAGCGCGAGCGCCTGCACCGCCATCTCGGCGCGCGTCGCCCGCACCGGCAGGCGCCGGGGCAGCAGCGCGAAGGGAGCGATCATCCCGACGGCTGCGGCGTGCGAGGCGGCGATGAAGCCCGCGACGGGCCAGGGGGCGGCGCCGCTCAGCAGCGCGATCGCTGCCGCGCCGAGGATGCCTGCGACGATGCCGCCGGCCGCCGCCGCGGCGGCGAAGCGCACGCCCGCCACGATCGTCGACAGCCGGAAGTCGCGGCGACCCCAGCCGAGCAGCGCCGAGACGACCGCCACCTCGGCCGCGTTGGCGATGCCGAACCCGATCGACAGCGCCGGCGGGCGGCCCGCGACGAGGTTGGCCGTCATCGTCACCGCGAGCACGAGCAGCACGGCAGCGGGCAGGCGCGACGCCGGCTGCAGGAGGGCGAAGAGCACCGAGAGGCCGGCCGCGGGCCACCACACCGCGACCGTCGTGCCCTGCGGCGCGAAGAGCACGCCCGCGAGCGCCGCGGCGAAGACGACCGCGGCGGCGATCGGCCACGTCCACCACGGCGGCACCCGCCGCGGTGCGCGCTCGGGCTCCGCGGAGGGCGGCACGTCCACGACGGCGCTGCTCACAGGGAGACCGTACTCCGGCGGCCCCCGTAGGGTGGAGGGATGACTGCCTCCTCCCTCCGCGTGTTCGGCGCCGACTGGTGCCGCGACTGCCGACGCACCAAGCAGCAGCTCGACGGCCTCGGCGTCGACTACGACTACGTCGACCTCGAGCGCGACGAGACCGCCGCCGCCGAGGCGCAGCGCATCTCCGGTCGCATGAACATCCCCGTCGTCGTCTTCCCCGACGGCTCGCACCAGGTCGAGCCGTCGAACGACGAGGTCGAGGCGAAGCTGCGCGAGCTGTCGCTCGTCTGAAGCCGCGGCGCCGGCCGCGTCAGCGGTCGGCGGGCTCCAGCACGACCACCGGCGTGCGCCGGGCGCGCAGGCGCGCGTACTCGGCCATCGAGGGACCCTCGCTGTACGCGTCGAAGCCCGACCAGAGGCGCTCGCGCTCCACGCCGTGCGCCTCCCGCGCGCGCACGCGCCGCGTGCCGCCCGGCAGGTCGACGGATGCGTCGGGGTGCGCCTGCAGGTTCAGCCACCAGGCGGGGTGGGCCTCCGCCCAGCCGTTCGTCGCCATCGTGACGAGGTCCGGCCCGTCCTCGTAGTACGCGACGATCGCCACGCGGGGCTCGCCCGTGCGGCGTCCGACGGTGTGGAGCCGCAGCATGCCGTACTTCCCCGGCCGCGGCCGCGAGAGGCCGAGGCGCCCGCCGGAGATCCGGTAGAGGGCGCGGTGCACGACCCACGCCGTGCGGATGAACCAGCGGGGCGGCACGGCGGGCAGCGGCCCGGCGGGCGGCGGCGCGGGCGGCAGCGGCGCTGCGGGATCGCTCATGGCTGCGAGCGTAGGCGCGGCGCGGCGCCGGGCACAGGGGGCCATCCCCCGGCCCCGGCGTAGGGTTGGGCCACGCACGATGGAGGATCCGCCATGCAGCCACGCCCCGGCCGAGCGCGGCTCGCCCGCGCGATGGCCGCCACCGCGGCGGCAGCGCTGCTCGCGGGCTGCGGCCCCGCCGCGACCGAGCCCTCGCCGGCCGCGACCGCGACGAGGCCGCCTGCCGGGCCGACCGCATCCGGCCCCGCTCCGAGCGCGGCGAGCGTCGACCCGGGCACGCTCGACCAGCCGGCGGTGCACGCGACGGGGCTGCGCGCGCCCTGGTCGATCGCCTTCGTCGATGCGACGACCGCGCTCGTGAGCGAGCGCGACTCGGCGACCGTCGTCGAGGTGTCGGCCGACGGCAGCCTCGAGCCGCTCGCGCAGGTCGCCGGGACGATGGCGGGCGGCGAGGGCGGGCTGCTCGGGCTCGCCGTGCACGACGGCTACCTCTACGCGTGCACGACGACCGCCGACGACAACCGGGTGCTGCGCGCGCCGCTCTCGGGCGAGCCGGGCGCCCTGCGGCTCGGGCAGCCCGAGGTCGTGCTCGAGGGGCTGCCGCGCGCGGCGAACCACAACGGCGGCCGCATCGCCTTCGGCCCCGACGGGATGCTCTACGTGACCGCGGGCGACGCCTCGCGGCCCGACGCCGCGCAGGACCCGTCGAGCCTCGCCGGCAAGATCCTGCGCGTGGAGCCCGACGGCGCGATCCCCGCCGACAACCCGTTCCCCGGCTCCCCCGTCTACAGCCTCGGCCACCGCAACCCGCAGGGCCTCGCCTGGGACGACGAGGGCGCGATGTACGCCACCGAGTTCGGGCAGAGCACGTGGGACGAGCTCAACCGCATCGAGGCGGGCGCGAACTACGGCTGGCCGGTCGTGGAGGGCGCCGCGGGCGACGCGCGCTTCGTCGATCCGCTGCAGCAGTGGCACCCGAGCGAGGCGAGCCCGAGCGGCATGGCGTACGCCGACGGGTCGCTGTGGATCGCCAACCTGCGCGGCCAGTCGCTGCGGCAGGTCGACCTCGCCGATCCGAGCCGGTCGACCGTGCACTGGCTCGCGGAGCACGGGCGGATGCGCGACGTCGTGCTCGCACCGGACGGCGCGCTCTGGGCGCTCACGGGCAACACCGACGGGCGGGGCGCGCCCGCGGAGGGCGACGACCGCATCCTGGTCTTCGTGCCGTAGCGCTCGTCCTGGGCGGGCCCGGACACGACCGATGGGGCCCTGCTGCAGGGCCCCATCGGAGTCGGGGTCGAGCGGGAGCGTCAGCTCACGTACCCGTCCATGCAGTAGATGACGTGGCTCAGGTCCTTGTCGGAGCTGTGCCAGTAGGTGCCCGGCGCCGGCCACTCGATGATGTCGTTGGCGCCGGCACCGGAGCCGGCCTTCAGCACCAGCAGCGTGTACTGCTGGCCGGCGGGGGGCTCGGGAAGGGTGAAGCTGCCGACGCCGTCGTCGAACTCCATCTTCTCGCAGTCGCCGTAGCCGAGGTTCTCCCAGTACGACTCGTGGTTCATCTCGGCGTGCGGAGGCGGCGCGGCCTGCGCGGGGGCGGCGAGGCCGACGACGGCGAGACCGGCGACCCCGAGGGCCGCGAGTGTCTTCTTCATGGTGTGACTCCTCTTGAGGTGTGATCGTGAGCGACAGACGCGCACCGCACCTCGGGAGGAGCCCGCGCGGTCGACCCCTTCGTCGGCACCGCTCGGGCGTTATCGTAACAGCGTTATGGGATTTGTACCCTCAGGGTTTCATGCGGTTCCGGCACAGTTCGCGGCGCGGACACGCAGAACGGCCCCGGAGCCGCGTGCGGTCCGGAGCCGTTCGATGGTCGGGCTGACAGGATTTGAACCTGCGACCCCTTGACCCCCAGTCAAGTGCGCTACCAAGCTGCGCCACAGCCCGTCGATCTCGCGATCGAGCTGCCCGAAGGCAACTGCAACAGACTAGCGCATCCGCGGGGCGGCAGGTGCGCCGCCGGATGGTCTCGAGACGCGTGCCGCCTGCGGCGGCGCGCTCCTCGACCAGCGGAGGGGCGAGGCGAGCACCCGCTCCGAGCGCGTCGCCGCGTCAGCGGCCGGAGCGCCGCCGCACGAAGTCCGCGAGGTCGGCCGACTGCGCCTGCCGCGACGGCTCGTGCACGTACATCATGTGCCCGGCCTCGTAGTAGCGGTGCTCGAGGTTCTCGCGCAGCGCCTCCGGGATGCGCAGGTGCGCGACCGAGTCCTCGGCAGCCGAGAACGGCGTCGCGCCGTCGAACCAGCCGTACGCGAAGTGCACCGCGAGGTGCGGGTTCTGCCGCATCGCGCGCGAGAGCCGGTCGAGCACGTACACGGGCGCGTTCTCGAACTCCTTGTAGCTCCAGCCCTCGTTCACGCCCTTGCCGAACACGTGGAAGGGGCCGGAGTCGCGCACGCCCAGGTCGTGGTGGAGGTAGTGCTGGTAGGCGGCCGAGTACGGCCCGAGGATCGCGTCCATCGACGGATCCGCGTCCATGTGCTCGGCGATCCCGCTCGCCGCCGGACCCGTGAAGCGGGAGTCGAGCCGGCCGACCGTCAGCCCTCGGTCGCGCAGCAGCTCGCCGAAGTAGCGCCAGTGCTCGATGCGCAGGTCGGCGCCGTCGACGTACGACTCCGACAGGCCGGTCAGGCGCGCGACCGCGGCCACCGCATCCGCCCGCTCCTCGGCCGTCAGGCGGGAGCCCTGGGAGAGCGCGTAGGCGTAGTCGCGCGCGGCGTAGGCGCGTGCCTCGTCGACGACCTCGGCGAGCTCGCGGCCCTCGTGGAAGCCGTGCCGCCAGGCGGTCGCGGCGTAGAACGGCAGGTACAGCGCGTGGGCGCGGTCGCCGCCCCGCTCGAAGTTGGCGGTCGAGAAGTCGAGCACGCTCGAGATGAGCATGAGCCCGTTCAGGTACATGCCGAGCTCCTCCTGCAGCAGCTGGGCGAGCCCGGCCGCGCGGGTGGTGCCGTACGACTCCCCCGCGAGGAACTTCGGGCTCAGCCAGCGGCCCTGCCCCGTCACCCACTGGCGGATGATCTCGGCGACCGACTCGATGTCGGCGGTGAAGCCGTGGAAGTCCTTGGCCTTCTCGCCCTCGACGGGCCGCGAGCGCCCGGTCGAGACGGGGTCGATGAAGACGAGGTCGCTCACGGCGAGCAGCGACTCGGGGTTGTCGACGACCGCGTACGGCGGCGGTGCGAGCTCGCCCGCATCCCCCATCACGACCCGCTTCGGCCCCAGCACGCCCATGTGCAGCCAGACGCTCGCCGAGCCCGGGCCGCCGTTGAACGCGAAGGTCACGGGCCGCTCGGTCGGGTCGGCGTCGTCGAGCGTGTACGCGGTGATCGCGACCTGCGCCCGCGGCTTCCTGCCGCGGAAGACCTCCGACTCGACCTTCTCCTCCCACAGCACCACGCGACCGGCGCGGGCCGTGTAGCGCAGCGTGCCGCCCGGCGTCTCGAGCTCGTGGTGCGTCACGACCATGTCGTCGGCGACGTGCACCTCGGGCGCATCGGTCTTCGCGGGCTGCGGGGTCTTCTCGGCGTCGTCGCTCACCCGCTCGACGATACGGCCTCGTGCAGCAGCCGGCCGCCGCCGACGACGGCGAGGCGCGGCGGCACTCGCACGAGCGCGTCCATGGCGTGCTCGGCGTCGAGCAGCACGATGTCGGCGCGCGCCCCCGGCACGAGGTCGTGCACCGCTCGGCCGACGAAGCCGCCCGCGCCGCGCGTCGCGAGCTCGACGACCCGAGCGAGGTCGTCGTCGCGCACGATCGACGAGGCCCGCGCGAACTGCCACGCGATGCCGAGGGTGTCGCCCGTGCCGTAGGGGCTCCAGAGGTCGCGGATGCCGTCGGTCCCGAAGGCGAGGCCGACACCGGCCGCGTCGAGCTCGGCCATGGGCAGCTGCGGCAGCCGCAGCGGCGCGACCGTCGTCATCGTGATGCCGAGCTCGCCCATCGCCTGCAGCAGGTCGTGGCGGCGCGCGTCGGGCAGCTGGGCGATCGCGAAGCCGTGCGCGATGTTCACGCGGCCGGCGACCCCGAGCCGCTGCGTGCGCTCGACGATCAGCTCGAGCTGGAAGGCGCCGAGCTCGGCCGCGTCGTGCAGGTGGATGTCGAGGCCGCACCCGTGGCGTGCCACGAGGTCGAAGATCGCGTCGAGCTGCCCCACGGGGTCGCGGTCGATGGAGGCCGGGTCGAGCCCGCCGATGTGCTCCGCGCCCTCCGCGGCCGCCCGATCGAGCAGCGCGAGCACGCCGGGGCGTCGCAGCACGCCGTCCTGCGGGAACGCCACGATCGTCGCCTCGACCGCACCCTCGTAGGCGCCCACGGCCTCCCGCACCGCCTCGATCCCGCTGAGGCCGATGCCCGTGTCGACGTCGACGTGCGTGCGGAGCGCGGTCGTGCCGTGCCGCACGTGCGCGTCGAGCACGGCGGCGGTGCGCTCGACGCTCGGGATGCCGAGCTCGTCGCGCCGCGCCCGCTCGTGCCGGATGCGGCCGTCGGTGCCGCCCTCGCCGCCGTACGGCTGCCACGGCAGGCCCATCCACGACTTGTCGACGTGCGCGTGCGCGTTGACGATCGACGGCAGCGCGAGCAGGCCGCGTCCGTCGAGCACCGCCGAGTCCGCGGGCGGCTCGCTCCCCGCCGGCCCGCTCCCGGCAGGCTCCAGGGCCGCGATCCGGTCGCCGTCGAGCACGACGTCCACGGCGGGCCCGCCCCACGGCCGCACGTTCCGGATGCGGTCGAGCCGCCGCACGCTCAGGCCTCCCGCGACGCTCGCTCGACCCGCTGCGTGAAGCGGGTCACGCGGCCGAGCAGCGCCGCGCCGCGCGAGGCCACCCGCTCCGGGCTCACGAGGTGCGGCGGGCCGGTGCGGATGATGTGCGAGCACGCGAGGTCCTCGCAGATGTACGTGCCGATCGAGCTGCCCGTGTCGCCATCGAGGCTCGCGAGCCGGGCGCTGAACATGCGCACCTGCGTCGCGGGCTGCGTCGAGTGGCACAGCGAGCACATGGCCGCGATGCCGGGGCGCATGCCGCCGGGGGCCGAGCGCACCACCACGCCGATCAGCTCGTCGTCGCGCCAGTGCACGAGGTAGCCGATGCGCGACGACCGCTGGTCGCGCCAGCCGAGGTACTCGCGCTCGGCCCAGATCGTCTCGTGCAGGCCTGGCATCGGCATCTGGTCGAGCTCGCGCTGCGTCGCGTTGACGAAGCAGCTCCGCAGCTCGGTCTCGGTCACCTCGCGCATGCCGACGACGCTATCGGATGCGCGCGGGACGCGTCGGATGCGCGGGAGGGGTTTGCCGCCGTCGGGCCTCCACCCAGGAGAGTCCCGACGGCGGCAAGTCTGTGTCAGGCCGGCTGCAGCTGCCGGGCCTTCGCCATCTGGTCGGCCATGTGCTCGATGACGCGGACGACCTGCGACGAGTAGCCGTACTCGTTGTCGTACCAGACGTAGAGCACGAGGTGCCGGCCGCTCGCGATCGTCGCGAGTCCGTCGACGATGCCGGCGCGGTTGTTGCCGACGAAGTCGGTGGAGACGACCTCGGGCGAGTCGGTGAAGTCGATCTGCGCCCGCAGCTCGCCGGTCAGCGACGTGCGCCGCAGCAGCTCGTTGACCTCGTCGCGGTCGACGTCGTGGCCGAGCGTGAGGTTGAGGATGGCCATCGACACGTCGGGCGTCGGCACCCGGATCGCGTTGCCGGTGAGCTTGCCCTCCAGCTGCGGGAGCGCCTTCGCGACGGCCTTCGCGGCGCCGGTCTCGGTGAGCACCATGTTGAGCGCGGCGGAGCGGCCGCGGCGGGCGCCCTTGTGGAAGTTGTCGATGAGGTTCTGATCGTTCGTGTACGAGTGCACCGTCTCGACGTGGCCGTGCTCGATGTCGAACGCCTCGTCGATCACCTGCAGCACCGGGGTGATCGCGTTCGTGGTGCAGGAGGCGGCGGTGACGATCGTGTCGTCGGCGGCGATCGTGTCGTGGTTCACGCCGAAGACGATGTTCTTCAGCGGGCTCTTGCCCGGTGCGGTCAGCACCACGCGCTCGACGCCGGGGCATGCGAGGTGCTGCGCGAGGCCCGCCTCGTCGCGCCAGCGGCCGGTGTTGTCGACGACGATCGCGCGCTGGATGCCGTGGGCGGTGTAGTCGACGCTGGTCGGGTCGTCGGAGTAGATGACCTGGATGAGCGTGCCGTTCGCGAGGATCGTGCCCGCCTCGTGGTCGATGTCGATCGTGCCCTGGAAGGCGCCGTGCACCGAGTCGCGGCGCAGCAGGCTCGCGCGCTTCTCGAGGTCGTCGTCGCCGCCGCGGCGCACGACGATCGCGCGCAGGCGCAGGCCCAGGCCGCTGCCGGCGTGGCCGATGAGGATGCGCGCGAGCAGGCGGCCGATGCGGCCGAAGCCGTAGAGCACGACGTCGGTGGGCTCGTCCTGCGACCACGAGGGCAGCGCGGCGACGTGCGCGCGCGCCCAGTCCTCGAAGCCCTCCTCGGGCGCCTCGCCGAGGATGACGCCCAGGTCGAGCGAGATGCCGCGGAGTCCCAGCTCGTCGACGATGCGCAGCACCTGCATCGAGTCGTCGATGCGCAGCACGCGCTCGCCCACGCGGCGCGCCCACTTGTGCGCCTTCAGGATCTCGATCGGCGACTGGTTGACGAGCTTCTTGCCGTGCACGTGCGTGACGACGTCGCGCTCCCGGTAGAGGCGGCCGATGATCGGCACGGCGAGCTCGGCCAGGGCGACGCGGTCGAGCCACGCCTGGTGGGCGCTGTCGACCGGGAGTGAGGCTGCGGTGGGCACGTCTTCACGATAGGCAAGCGGATGGGCCGGCACCGGCCGATCCAGGCGTCAGGATGCCCCGATGGTCACCCGTGCGAAACTTCACCGGAAGTTTCGGCGCTCGACGCTCAGTCGACGTAGGACTTGCCGAGCTTCCAGTAGCCGGTGAACGTGATGCGCCGCTTGTCGACGCCGCGCTCGCGCACGAGGTGCCGTCGGGCGCCGGTGGCGAGCGACTGCTCGCCCGCGTTGTACGCGTAGCCGAGCTGCTCGGGCATGCGCAGGCCGCGCAGCTCCTCGAGCGCCGCCTGGCCCTCGCGCACGCCGCCGCGCTCGACCCACCGCACGTCGAGGCCCTCGGGCCGCGCGAACTCCTGGATGTCGTCGCGGTGGCCGACCTCGATCACGGCGGTGCCGCGCGCGTCGTCCGCGAGCGAGCCGCAGATGCCGGCGATCGCGGGCAGCACCGACTCGTCGCCGACCATGAGCAGGTCGCCCTCGAGGCCGTCGTCGTTGTAGAGCAGGCCCTCGTCGAGCAGCACGGCGCGCTCGCCGCGCTCGGCCGCGAGCGCCCACGCGGCGCCCGGGCCCGGGTCCTCGTGGCAGACGAAGTCGATGTCGAGCTCGCCGGCGTCGAGCCGGAAGCCGCGCACCGTGTAGTTGCGGATCCACGGCCGCTGCGACTCGCGCATCGCGAGGTACTGCGGGAACCAGGTGGAGGGGCTCTCGGGCACGCGCAGGGCGTCCTGCCCCTCGCGGCGCATGAAGAAGCGGAACCACTGGTCGTAGCCCTGCGGCGTCATCGCGCCGACCTCGTCGCCGCCGAGCGTGATGCGCCGGATGTGCGGGGAGACCTGCTGGGCGCCGAGCACCTCGAGCTCGATGAACCGAGGTGCCACCGCCGCCACGCGCTCCGGTCCCGCCATGCGCCGCCTCCGAGGTGTCTGAGCCTCAGGTGAGGCAAGCCTTACCTGACCAATGTAGCAAGCCGGGCGCGACGCCGCACGCGCGTACGATCGACGCAGCATGCAGCTCTCTCCGGCCCGGCGCGTCCTGGCGCTCTTCACCCTCGCCCTGGGCGGCTTCGGCATCGGCACCTCCGAGTTCGCGACCATGGGCATCCTCCCCCTCGCCGCGGCCGAGCTCGTGCCCGGCTTCGGCGACGACCCGGCGGTCGGCATCGCGCACGCGGGCTGGATGATCACCGCGTACGCGCTCGGCGTCGTCGTGGGCGCGCCGCTCGTGTCGATCTGGGCGGCCCGGATGTCGCAGCGCACGCTCGTGCTGCTGCTCGTCGCAGCCTTCGCGGCGGCGAGCCTCGCGAGCGGGCTCATGCCCACGTTCGAGCTGACGCTCGTCGCGCGCTTCGCCGCCGCCGTGCCCCACGGCGCCTACTTCGGCGTCGCCTCGCTGCTCGCGGCGCGCATCATGGGACCGGGCAGGCAGGGCGCCGGCATCGCGCTCGCCCTGTCGGGCCTGACGATCGCGAACGTCATCGGCGTGCCGCTCGGCACCTGGCTCGGCCAGGCGGCCGGCTGGCGGTGGACGTACGCGGCGATCGCGGTGATCTTCGCCGCGACGCTCGTGATGGCGCTCGTCGCGCTGCCGCGCGTGCCGGGCGACCCGACGCGCTCCGCGCGGCGCGAGCTCGCCGCGTTCCGCAGCCCGCGCCTCTGGCTCATGATCGCGGTCGCATGCGTCGGCTTCGGCGGCTTCTTCGCCGTCTACTCCTATGCCGCCGAGATCGTCACGCGCGTTGCGCTGCTGCCCGAGTCGGCGATCGCGTGGCTCCTGATGACGATCGGCCTCGGCATGACGATCGGCAACGTCGTCGGCGGCTGGGCGAGCGACCGGAGCCTGCGCCGCACCATCCTCATCGCGTTCCCGCTGCTGATCGCGGCGCTCGCGCTCTTCGGCCTGCTCGGCGCGAACCCGGTCGCGATGTACGTGCTCGGCTTCCTCATCGGCGGGGCCGGCTCCGCCCTCACGCCCACGATCCAGGCCCGCATCATCCGCATCGCGGGCGAGGCCGAGCTGCTCGGCGCGGCCACGAACCACGCGGCGTTCAACGTCGGCAACGCGCTCGGCGCGACGCTCGGCGGCGCCGTCATCGCCGCGGGCTACGGCTACCTCGCCCCCGCGTGGCTCGGCGTCGCGCTCGCCGCCCTCGGCTTCGCGCTCGCCCTCTGGAGCATCGCGATCGACCGCCGCGGCCCCGACACCGCCGCGCACCACATCGTCGCGACCGTGCTCGGCCCGACCACGGCCGGCATCGAGGTGGTCGACCGGTGAGCGAGCCGACCGCCTGGGCGACGCTGCTCTGGGACGACCCCATCACGCCGCAGGCGTACGTCGTGCACGTGCTCGTGCGCCGCTTCGGGCTCGACCGCGAGCGGGCGGGCGAGCTCATGGCGCAGGCCGAGCGCGACGGCCGCGCCGAGGTCGCGCGCGGTGCCCGGGAGGAGCAGGAGATGCTCGTCGCCGGCCTGCACGCCGACGGCCTCGTCGCGACGCTCGAGCGGGTGCAGCCGTGAGGGCATGGCGCCGCGACGGCGACGTCGCACGCTGCTCGATGCTCGTCGACGAGGCCGACCTGCTCGCGACCCTCGGGCGCCAGGTGCTGGGCCTGCACCGCGCGGTCGCCGACGGGCGCGCGATCGCCGACGACCCGGTGATGGCCCGCCTCTACCCGGCCGCCTACGCCGACCCGCAGGACGCGGCAGAGTTCCGCCGCCTGGCCTCCGTCGACATCGCAGGCGAGCGCATCCGCTCCATGACCCGCATGGTCGCCGACCTCGAGGCGGCGCTGCCGACCGAGGTCGACGGCGACGAGGTCGAGCTCGAGGTCGACGCGGAGGGGGCGGATGCGTGGCTGCGGTCGCTCGGGGAGGTGCGGCTCGTGCTGCACGTGCGCACCTCGCAGGAGCCGGGCCAGCTGCATCCCGACGTCACCGACGACGACATCGCGCAGTTCCGCGACGTGGCCGACTGGGTGCTCTTCGTGCAGGGCACGCTGCTGGAGGCGCTGGATGGGAGGATCGGGGGATGAGGTTCCTGTCGATCCAGTCGCACGTCGCCTACGGCCACGTCGGCAACTCCGCCGCCGTCTTCCCGCTCCAGCGCATGGGCCACGAGGTGTGGCCCGTGCTCACCGTCAACTTCTCCAACCACACCGGCTACGGCACGTGGGGCGGCCCGCTCATCCCCGCCGACGACGTGCGCGCGGTGGTCGCCGGCATCGAGGAGCGCGGGGTGCTCGGCACCGTCGACGGCGTGCTCTCGGGCTACCTCGGCGGCGAGGAGATCGTCGACGTCGTGCTCGACGCGGTCGCTCGCGTCAAGGCCGCGAACGCGGCCGCCACGTACACGTGCGACCCCGTCATGGGCAACGCCAAGTCGGGCTGCTTCGTCGCGCCGACGATCCCGCCGCTCATCCGCGAGCGGGCGCTCCCCCACGCCGACATCCTCACGCCCAACCAGTTCGAGCTCGGGTTCATGACGGGCACGGATCCGGACACGATCGCGTCGACGCTCGACTCGGTCGACCGCCTGCGCGACCTGGGGCCGCGCACCGTGCTCGTGACGAGCGTGCTGCGGCCCGACCGCGAGGCCGACACCATCGAGATGCTCGCGGTCGACGACGAGGGCGCGTGGCTGCTGCAGACGCCGCACCTGCCGTTCAAGGCAAACGGCTCCGGCGATGTCACGAGCGCCGTCTTCACCGCGCACTACCGCGAGACCGGCTCCGCGGCTACCGCGCTCGAGCGCACCGCCTCGAGCGTCTTCGACCTGCTGCAGACGACCCTCGAGTCGGGCGAGCGCGAGCTGCGCCTCGTGCAGGCGCAGGATGCGTTCGCGCACCCGCGCATGCAGTTCCGGGCCAGGCAGGTGCGCTGAGCGCGCGCGCTCGTCGACACCCGCTCCCCCACTCCCCGCTCGTCGAGTAGGCCCTGACCCGCTCGTCGAGCAGGCCCGAAGGGCCGTATCGAGACGCGACCCACCCGGTCTCGATACGCCGCCTACGGCGGCTACTCGACCAACGGGACCGCGCCCTCCCGCTCGTCGAGTAGGCCCGAAGGGCCGTTTCGAGACGCGACCCACCCGGTCTCGATACGCCGCCTCCGGCGGCTGCTCGACCAACGGGACCGCGCCCACCCGCTCGTCGAGAACCGGTCTCGATACGCCGCCTCCGGCGGCTGCTCGCCAACGGGATCAGCGGCGCTCGCGCTTCTCCCGGACACGCATGTTGACCTGGATCGGCGTGCCCTCGAAGCCGTAGTCCTCGCGCAGGCGTCGCTGGATGAAGCGGCGGTACTGCGGGTCGAGGAACCCGGTCGTGAAGAGGACGAAGGTCGGCGGCCGCGTCGACGCCTGCGTGGCGAAGAGGATGCGCGGCTGCTTGCCGCCGCGCAGCGGGTGCGGGTGCGCCGACACGATGTCGGCGATGAAGGCGTTGAGCTTGCCGGTCGGGATGCGCGTGTCCCACGAGTCGAGCGCGAGCTCGAGCGCGGGCACGAGCTTCTCGAGGTGGCGGCCGGTGCGCGCCGAGATGTTGACGCGCGGCGCCCAGTCGACGTGGCCGAGGTCCTGCTCGATCTCGCGCTCGAGGTAGCGGCGGCGCTCGTCGTCGAGCTGGTCCCACTTGTTGAACGCGAGCACGAGCGCGCGCCCCGACTCGAGCACGAGGTCGACGATGCGCACGTCCTGCTCCGAGATGGGCTCCGTCACGTCGATGAGCACGACCGCGACCTCCGCCTTCTCGAGCGCGGCCTGCGTGCGGAGCGTCGCGTAGAAGTCGGCGCCCTGCTGCAGGTGCACGCGGCGGCGGATGCCGGCGGTGTCGACGAAGCGCCAGACGCGGCCGCCGAGCTCGATCTGCTCGTCGACGGGGTCGCGCGTCGTGCCCGCGATCTCGTTGACGACGACGCGCTCCTCGCCGGCCGCCTTGTTGAGCAGCGACGACTTGCCGACGTTGGGCCGCCCGAGCAGCGCCACGCGGCGCGGACCGCCCAGCTCCTCCTTCGCGACCGCCGAGACCTCGGGCAGCAGCTCCATGGCCGCGTCGAGCAGGTCGGCGACGCCGCGGCCGTGCACGGCCGAGACGGGGTGCGGCTCGCCGAGGCCCAGGCTCCAGAGCGAGGCGGCCTCGAGGTCGCGGCGGGCGTCGTCGGCCTTGTTGGCGACGAGCAGCACGGGCCGGTTCGACTGGCGCAGCATCCGCACGACGTGCTCGTCGGTCGAGGTGGGGCCGACGTTCACGTCGACGACGAACAGCACCGCGTCGGCCAGGTCGACCGCGACCTCCGCCTGCAGCGCGACCGAGCGGTCGATGCCGCGCGCGTCGGGCTCCCAGCCGCCGGTGTCGACGACGGTGAACGGCCGGCCGTTCCACTCCGCCTTGTAGGTGACGCGGTCGCGCGTCACGCCCGGCGTGTCCTCGACGACGGCCTCGCGGCGGCCGAGGATGCGGTTGACGAGCGCCGACTTGCCGACGTTGGGCCGCCCGACGATCGCGAGCACCGGCAGCGCGGGCAGCACGCGCAGCGCATCCGGGCCCGCCTCGGCGAGCTCGAGGAGCGCGGCGTCCTCGGCGTCGAGCTCGTAGTCCGACAGCCCCGCGCGGAGCGCCGAGACGCGCGCCTCGTCGGTCTCGTACGCGTCGGCCTCGCCGGCCTCGTGCTCGATCTCTTCGTTCATCGGTCCCTCTTCAGAATGCGTGCTCATGAGACGCGGTCGCGCACGAGGCGGACGATCGCGTCGACGGTCTCGTCGAACGTCAGGTCGGTGGAGTCGACGACGGTCACGCCGTCGGCTGCGGTCAGGAAGTCGATCACCTTCGAGTCGGAGGCGTCGCGCGCCGCGAGGCGCGCACCCACCTGGAACTCGTCGCCGCCGACGTCGCCGAAGCGGCGGCGGATGCGCACGGCCTCGTCGGCCGTGAGCAGCACCCGCACGTCGGCGTCGGGCGCGACGACCGTGGTGATGTCGCGGCCCTCGGCGACGATGCCGGGCTCCGCGTCGGCGATGATCGCGCGGAAGCGCTCGTTCACGGCGCTGCGGGCGGGGAGCGTGCGCGCGACGCCCGAGACGGCGGCCGAGATGCGCTCGCTGCGGATCGCCTCGGTCACGTCGTGCCCGTCGATGGCGACGCGCTGCCCCGCAGGCTCCACGGTGAGCTCGAGCGTGCCGAGCCGCTCGAGCGCCGCGAGCACGGTGGGCTCGTCGTCGGTGTCGCCGCCGCGCTCGAGCACGAGCCAGGCGAGCGCGCGGTAGGCGGCGCCCGTGTCGAGGAAGCGGAAGCCCAGCTCACGCGCGACGGCGCGCGCGACCGACGACTTGCCGCTGCCGGCGGGGCCGTCGATCGCGACCACGGTCGCTCGGCGCTCGGCGCTCATGCGACCACCTGCCAGCCCAGCTCCTCGAGCGCGTCGTGCAGGCGCTGCACGGCCTCGGGAAGCACGGTGATCTCGGCGACGCCGAACTGGGCGCCCTCCGCGTGGTCGATGCGCACGTCCTCGAGGTTCACCTCGGCGTCGCCGATGTCGGCGAGCAGCCGCGCGAGCTGGCCCGGGCGGTCGTCGACGCGCACCTGCACCCGGGTGAAGCGCGCGTGCGTGCCGTGCTTGCCCGGCAGGCGCGCGACGCCCTCGTTGCCCGCGCGCAGCGCATCCGCCACCGCCTTGCGGCTCCCGGATGCGTCGACGTCGTCGAGCGCGTCGACGAGCGTCGCGAGGTCGGCCTGCAGGGCCCGCAGCTGCTCGACCACCGCCGGCGCGTTCGCGCCGAGGATCTGGATCCAGAGCGCCGGGTCGCTCGCCGCGACGCGCGTGACGTCGCGCACGCCGCCGCCGGCGAGGCGCAGCGCCTCGTCGGGCGCGTCGGCGAGGCGCGCGGCCATGAGCGAGGAGACGAGCTGCGGCACGTGGCTGACGATCGCGACGGCGCGGTCGTGCTCCTCGGGCGTCGACTCGATCGGCACGGCGCCGAGGTCGAGGATGAGGTCGTCGACGAGGCTGCCGCGCTCGTAGGAGATGCCGTCGTGGCCGGCGATCACCCAGGGCCGGCCGACGAAGAGGTCGCCGGAGCCGGCGAGCGCGCCGGAGCGCTCCCTGCCCGCCATGGGGTGCGTGCCGAGGTAGCGGCTGATGTCGGCGCCGAGCGCGCGAAGCTCGGCGAGCGGCACGGCCTTGACCGACGCGACGTCGGCGACCACCGCATCCGGGAACGCCTCGAGCTCGCGGGCGACGACCTGCGCGGTGACGTCGGGCGGCACGGCGACGACGATGAGCTCCGGGGCGTCGCCGGGCTCGGCGGGGCGGCCCGCGCCGTAGTCGGCGGCGAGCCGCATCGCGGTGGGGCTCGCGTCGGCGAGCTGCACCTCGACGCCGCGGGCGGCGAGCCCGAGGCCGATGGAGGTGCCGAGCAGCCCGGTGCCGACGATGCGGACGGGGCCGCGCAGTCGGTGGGTCACGAGGGCTCCTTGCTGGCTGCTGGCTTACGGCGCCGATCGCGAGAGCGTGAGGATGGCACCGCGCTCCATGCTAGTGAGTTCGCGCACCGCGCCCGACCGCAGGGTGCCGAGGTGCAGCGGCCCGAAGCTGCGCCGCACGAGCTCGACGACCGGGTGCCCGACGTCGTCGAGCATGCGCCGGACGATGCGGTTGCGGCCCGAGTGCAGGGTCAGCTCGACCATCGAGTGGCCCTGCGAGGGCCGGCCGACGAGGCGCGCCGCATCGGCGTGGATCTCGCCGTCCTCGAGCTCGAAGCCGTCGAGCAGTCGCCGGATGGTGCGCTGGTCGACCGCGCCGCGCACCTTCGCGACGTAGGTCTTCTCGACGCCGAACGACGGGTGCGCGAGCACGTGCGCGAGCTCGCCGTCGTTGGTCAGCAGCAGCAGGCCCGAGGTGTCGCTGTCGAGGCGGCCCACGTTGTAGACGCGCTCCCCCACCCTGTCGGTGAACTCGCGCAGGTCGCGGCGGCCGCGCTCGTCGCTCATGGTCGAGACGACGCCGGTGGGCTTGTTGAGCATGAGGTAGCGCTTGGTGGTGTCGAGCTGCACCGCGGTGCCGTCGACCGTCACGCGCGCGTCGGGGCGGATGCGCGTGCCGAGCTCGGTCACGACGCGCCCGTCGACCTCGATGCGGCCGGCGACGATCATGTCCTCGACCACGCGGCGGCTGGCGACGCCGGCGGCCGCGAGGACCTTCTGGAGGCGCTCGCCCTCGATGGCGTTCATGCGAGCACGTCCTCTTCCCCGTCGGGCAGCAGCGGCGAGATCGGCGGCAGCTCGTCGAGCGAGTTGAGGCCGAGCTGCGTCAGCAGCAGCTCGCTCGTCTCGTAGTGGATCGCGCCCGTCTCGCTGTCGGCGAAGGCCTCCCGGATGAGGCCGCGGCCGAGCAGCGTGCGCACGACCGAGTCGACGTTGACGGCGCGGATGGCTGCGACCGCGCCGCGCGTGATCGGCTGCTTGTAGGCGATCACCGCGAGCGTCTCGAGCGCGGCCTGCGACAGCCGCGTGGGCGTCTGCGTGAGCACGAAGTCGGTCGCGTCGGCGTCGTACTCAGCGCGCACGTAGACGCGCCAGCCGCCGCCGACCTCGCGCAGCTCGAAGCCGCGCTGGGGCCCCGCGCCCTCGCCGTCGTAGTCGGCGCGCAGCGCCTCGATCGCGGCCTTCACCGCCGGCACCGGCACGCGCAGCGACGTCGCGAGGTGCACGGCGCCCTGCGGCTCGTCGGCGACCATGAGGATCGCCTCGATGCGGCGCTCGAGCGGCAGGTGCGACCGGTCGGCGGCGGCCTCGCCCGCCTCCTCGGCCCTGGCCGGCGCATCCGTCTCATGCATGGTCATAGTCTGCCCCCAGGGCGACGAGGTCCTCGTCGCGGAAGTCGTGGCCCGTCCAGCTGAGCGAGAGCTCGCCGAGCGGCTCGAGCTGCTCGAAGGTGATCGCCGCGTGCCGGTAGAGCTCGAGCACGGCGAGGAAGCGCGCGACGATCACGCCGCGCGTCGCCTCGCCGGCGATGAGCTCGCGGAACGTGGTCGTGCCCGCCTGCCGCAGCCGCGCGACGATGTGCGCCGCCTGCTCGCGGATCGACACGAGCGGCGCGTGCAGGTGCGTCAGGCCCACCGTCGGCAGCTCCTTCGGCGTGAGCGCGAGGAGCGCGAGCGCCGCGAAGTCGTCGGCCGACAGCGTCCAGCGCAGCTCCGGCGTGCGCTGCCGGAAGCGCTCCTCGAGCCGCACCGAGCGCGCGTGGCGGCTCGACTCCGCGGCGAGCCGCTCGGCCATCCACAGCGCCGCCTGCTTGAACGCGCGGTACTGCAGCAGCCGCGCGAACAGCAGGTCGCGCGCCTCGAGCAGCGCGACGTCCTCGCTGTCGACGACGTCGCCGGCGGGCAGCAGCGACGCGATCTTGAGGTCGAGCAGCGTCGCCGCGACGACGATGAACTCGCTCGCCTGCTCGAGCTCCTCGCGGGTGTCGAGGGTGCGCACGTAGGCGATGAACTCGTCGGTGACGCGCGAGAGGGCGATCTCGGTGACGTCCATCGACCGGTTGCCGATGAGCGTCAGCAGGAGGTCGAACGGCCCGTCGAAGTTGTCGAGCGCGAGGCGGAACCCGCGCTCCTCGTCGGCGCCGTCGGGCTCAGGCGATGGAGCCACGGGCGATCAGCTCGCGCGCGAGCTGGCGGTAGATCTCCGCCGCCGCGTGGTCGGGCGCGAACTGCGTGACCGGGATGCCCGCGACGGATGCGTCGGGGAACTTGACCGTGCGGCGCACGACCGTCTCGAGCACGGTGTCGCCGAACGCGCCCACGACGCGCTCCATGACCTCGCGGGCGTGGAGCGTGCGGGCGTCGTACATGGTGACGAGGATGCCGTCGAGCTGCAGCGCCGGGTTGAGGCGGTCCTGCACCTTCTCGATCGTCTCCTTCAGCAGCGCGACGCCGCGGAGGGCGAAGAACTCGCTCTCGAGCGGGATGAGCACGCCGTGCGCGGCGGTGAGCGCGTTCACCGTCAGCAGGCCGAGCGACGGCTGGCAGTCGATGAGGATGAGGTCGTAGTCGTCGGCGACGCGGCGCAGCACGCGCGAGAGGATCTGCTCGCGCGCGACCTCGTTGACGAGGTGCACCTCGGCGGCCGACAGGTCGATGTTGGCCGGGATGACGTCGAGGCCCTCGACGCTCGTCGACTGGATCGCCTCGCGCGGGTCGAGGCGCGGGTTCAGCAGCAGGTCGTAGATCGTCGTCGCGTCGTGGTTGTCGACGCCGAGGCCCGCCGAGAGCGCGCCCTGCGGGTCGAAGTCGATCGCGAGCACGCGGCGGCCGTACTCGGCGACCGCGGCGCCGAGGTTGATCGTCGTGGTCGTCTTGCCCACGCCGCCCTTCTGGTTGCACATGGTGACGATGCGCGCGGGGCCGTGGCTGCGCAGCGGCTCGGGCTGCGGGAAGTCGCGGTGGGGACGCCCGGTGGGCCCGAGCGAAGGTGCCTCCATGCCGGCCAGGGTCTCGTTGCGCGTGCTCACGCCCCCGAGTCTAGGAACGCCGCGCGCCTTCGCCGCGCAGGCGGGCGCGGCGTGTATCTCAACCTCTGGTTGAGCCTCAGCGCGCGCGCGGGTGCGCCGTCGTGTACATGTCGCGCAGCGTGTCGGCGGTCACCTGCGTGTAGATCTGCGTCGTCGCGACGGATGCGTGGCCCAGCAGCTCCTGCACGACGCGCACGTCGGCGCCGCCCTCGAGCAGGTGCGTGGCGAACGAGTGGCGGAAGGTGTGCGGCGAGACGTGCTCGACGCCCGCCTCGTCGGCGGCCCGCTGGATGATCTCCCACGCCGCCTGGCGCGAGAGGCGGCCGCCCCGCGCGCCGAGCAGCAGCGCCGGCGTGCCGCGCCCCGTCGCCGCGAGCGCCGCCCTCCCCCGCACGAGCCACGCATCCGTCGCCCGGCGTGCGTACGAGCCGACGGGCACGAGGCGCTGCTTCGCGCCCTTGCCCGTCACGCGCACGAGCTGCTGCTCGTCGGCCGTGGCCGCCAGGTCGTCGACGTCGAGCCCGACGACCTCCGAGATGCGGGCGCCGGTGGCGTAGAGCAGCTCGAGCAGCGCCCGGTCGCGCAGCCCCGCGGGGTCGTCGCCGCCCGCGGCCTCGAGCAGCCGCTGCATCTGCGCGACCGAGATCGCCTTCGGCAGCCGCTGCGGCAGCTTCGGCGGCCGCTGGTCCTTCGCGACGTCCTCGGCGGCCACCCGCTCGTCGACGAGCCACCGGTGCAGCGCCTTCACGGCCGACAGGTGGCGCGCCACCGACGACGCGGCCAGCCCTCGGTCGGCGAGCTCGGCGCGGAAGGCCGCGACGTCGTCGCCCGAGATCGCCGAGGCATCCGTCACGTCCCGCGCCTCGAGCACGGCGAGGTAGCCGCCCAGGTCGCGCCGGTACGCGGCGACCGTGTGCTGCGAGAGGCCGCGCTCGATCGCGAGCTGCCGCAGCAGCCGGTCGACTGCCTGCGCGGGCGTCACGGCCGACCGGTCACGGCCGGTGGGCCGGATGCCAGTCGAACGGCGCGTCGACGGGGTGCGGCGAGGCGCCGCGGGCGCGCATCGCCTCGAGGGCGAGCACCGCCGAGAGCAGCGTCGCGTTGTGGAGGCGCATCGCGAGCGCCGCGTCGACGACCTCGGCGAGCGGCACCCACCGGCGCTCCATCACGGCCTCCTCGTGCGTGCGCTCGAACGCCTCCGGCAGCTCGCGCACGTCGGTCGCGAGGTAGACCCGGATGATCTCGGTCGAGCCCCCGCCCGTGGTCGAGACGTCGAGCAGGGTCCGCCAGGTGCCCGCGGCGAGGTCGGTCTCCTCGGCGAGCTCGCGCTGCGCCGCTGCGAGCGGATCCTCCCCGTGCACGTCGAGCAGGCCCGCGGGCAGCTCCCACAGCGTGCCGCCGGCCGGGTGCCGGTACTGGTGCACGAGGCACACCTCGTCCCGCTCGTTCATCGCGACGACCGCCACGGCGCCGGGGTGCACGACCACCTCGCGGCGGATGCGCTCGCCACCGAGCTCGAACTCCTGCATCTCGACGTCCCACACCCGGCCCGCGAACAGCTGCTCGCGGGCGAGCACCGGCTGCTGGCCGAGCGCGTCGGCGAGCATCAGGCCGTCTCGTCGTCGGTCTCGTCGAAGAGCTTCGAGGCGCGCTGGCGCTCGAGGGCGGCGGCGACGAGGCCGCGGAAGAGCGGATGCGCGCGGTTCGGCCGGCTGCGCAGCTCGGGGTGCGCCTGCGTGGCGATGTAGAACGGGTGGCCCGGCAGCTCGACGTACTCGACGAGGTGCCCGTCGGGCGAGAGGCCGCTGAAGGCGAGGCCCGCGGCGGCGATCTCGTCGCGGTAGGCGTTGTTCACCTCGTAGCGGTGCCGGTGGCGCTCGTGCGAGACGGTGTCGCCGTAGAGCTCGGCCGCGAGCGAGCCCTCGGCGAGCTTCGCCTCGTACAGGCCCAGGCGCATCGTGCCGCCCAGGTCGCCGCCGTGGATGTGCTGCTCCTGCTCGGCCATCGTCGCGATGACCGGCGCGGGCGTGCCCTCGTCGAACTCGGTCGACGACGCGCCCTCGATGCCGGCCAGGTTGCGGGCGGCCTCGATGACCATGCACTGCAGGCCGAGGCAGATGCCGAGCGTTGGGATCTCGTTCTCGCGCGTGAACCTCAGCGCGCCGAGCTTGCCCTCGATGCCGCGGATGCCGAAGCCGCCGGGCACGATGATGCCGTCGAGCTCGCCGAGCTGGGCCGCCGCGCCGTCGTGGGTCTCGCAGTCGTCCGACCGGATCCAGCGGATGTTGACCTTGGTCTGGTTCGCGAACCCGCCGGCCTTCACCGCCTCGGTCACCGACAGGTACGCATCCGGCAGGTCGATGTACTTGCCGACGAGGCCGATCGTCACCTCGTGCTTCGGGTGGTGCACGCCGTCGAGCACGGGCTGCCAGCGCGACCAGTCGATGTCGCCGGCCTCGAGGCCGAGCTGCCCGATGATGTACGCGTCGAGGCCCTGCTCGGTGAGCATCGTGGGGATGTCGTAGATGGAGGGCTTGTCGATCGCGTTGACGACCGCCTCCTCCTCGACGTCGCACATGAGCGCAATCTTCTTGCGGTTCGCGTCGCTCACGGGCCGGTCGCTGCGCAGCACGAGCGCGTCGGGCTGGATGCCGATCGAGCGCAGCGTCGCGACGGAGTGCTGCGTCGGCTTCGTCTTCTGCTCGCCGGAGGCGCCGAGGAAGGGCACGAGCGAGACGTGCACGAAGAAGACGTTCCGGCGGCCGAGCTCGTGGCGGATCTGCCGCGCCGACTCGATGAACGGCTGCGACTCGATGTCGCCGACCGTGCCGCCGATCTCGGTGATGATGACGTCGGGCTGCGGCTGCTGCTCGGCCTGCAGGCGCATGCGCCGCTTGATCTCGTCGGAGATGTGCGGGATGACCTGCACCGTGTCGCCGAGGTACTCGCCGCGGCGCTCGCGCTCGATGACGCGCGAGTAGATCTGGCCGGTCGTGACGTTGGCGGCCTGCGAGAGGTTGACGTCGAGGAATCGCTCGTAGTGGCCGATGTCGAGGTCGGTCTCGGCGCCGTCGTCGGTGACGAACACCTCGCCGTGCTGGAACGGGTTCATCGTGCCCGGGTCGACGTTGAGGTACGGGTCGAGCTTCTGCATGACCACGTGCAGGCCGCGGGCGGTGAGCAGGTTGCCGAGCGACGCGGCCGTCAGCCCCTTGCCGAGCGACGAGACGACGCCTCCGGTGACGAAGATCTGCTTGGTCACCTTGGCCGGCGCTGCGGTCCCGTTTGCACTGTGGTTCACGGGCTTCGAGCCTAACCCACGACCCGCGCATCATCGAGCAACTCGCGGGCGTGCGCGAGCGCGGTCTCGGATGCGGTGCCCGAGAGCATGCGGGCGAGCTCGGCCAGGCGCTCCTCGCCCTCGACCGGCGACACCTGCGATGCGGTGATGCGGCCGTCGGTGCCCTTCTCGACGCGCACGTGGCGCTCGGCGAACGCCGCGACCTGCGCGAGATGGGTGACGACGATCACCTGGCAGTGCTCGGCGAGCCGGGCGAGCCGGCGCCCGATCTCGGTCGCCGCGGCGCCGCCGACGCCCGCGTCGACCTCGTCGAAGACCATGGTGGGCACGCTCTCGTCGGCGAGCGCCACCTCGAGCGCGAGCATGATGCGGCTGAGCTCGCCGCCCGACGCGCCCCGCTGCACGGGACGCGGCTCGGCGCCGGGGTGGGGCGCGAGCAGCATGGTGACGCGGTCCCGGCCCCGCGGGCCGAGCGCATCCGTCGGCGCGACCTCGACCACGAGCCGGGCGTTCGGCATCGCGAGCGCAGCGAGCTCCTCGCCGACGGCGGCCTCGAGGTGCCGGGCCGCCTCCTGCCGCAGCGCGCTCAGCCGGTCGGCGAGCGCCGCGACCGCTTCGTGCCGCGCGCGCTCCTCGGCGTCGAGCCGCTCGAGCTCGGCGTCGTCGCCCTCGAGCTCGGCGAGCCGGAGCGCGGCCGCCGGCGCCGCCTCGAGCGCCTCCTCGAGCGTGCGGCCCAGGCGCCGCTCGAGCGCGGTGAGCTGGGCGCGCCGCTCCTGCACCTCGTCGAGGCTGCGCTCGGGTCGCTCGAGGTCGTCGAGCGCCCGCACGATCGCCGAGGATGCCTCCTGCAGCAGCGCGTCGGCCTGCACCAGCAGGTCGAGCGCGCCGCCGAGCGCCGCGTCGTCGCCGGAGGCGCGCTCGACGAGCCGGCGCGCGCGGCCCGCGAGCGTCACCGCGTCGGGCTCGTCCTCGTCGTTCGAGAGCGCGCCGTGCGCCTCGGCGAGCTCGGCGCGCAGCGCCTCGGAGTGCTCGAGGCGGTGCGCGATCGCGGCGAGCTCGTCCTGCTCGCCCGGCTGCGGGTCGACGGCCTCGAGGTCCTCGAGCTCGGCCCGGATCGAGGCGGCCTCTGCGGCGCGCGCGTCGTGCTCGTCGCGGATGCGCGCGGCCGCGTCGCGCGCGGCGGTCCAGGCCTCGTGCTCCCGGACGTACTCGGCGAGCAGCGCCGCCAGGCGCTCCCCCGCGGCGCGGTCGAGCGCGGCGGCCTGCGCGTCGGGCGAGCGGAGCCGCTGCTGGTCGGCCTGCCCGTGGACGGCGACGAGGCGGTCGGCGAGCTCGCGCAGCAGCCCCGCGGGCACGGCGGCGCCGCCGGCCTGGGCGCGCGAGCGACCCTCCCGGGTGAGGGCGCGGCCGAGGATCAGCTCGCCGTCGTCGACGACCCCGCCGGCGTCCTCGACGAGGGCCACCGCATCCGCGTCGTCGACGATCCAGACGCCCTGCACCGCGGCACGATCCTCGCCGGAGCGGATGACGCCCGCGTCGGCGCGCTCGCCGCGCAGCAGCGCGAGCGCCTGCACGAGCATCGTCTTGCCCGCGCCCGTCTCGCCGGTGATGGCGGTGAAGCCGGCGCCCACCGGCACGCGCGCCTCGTCGATCACGCCGAGCGAGCGGATCGTGAGCTCGTCGAGGCGGGTCACGTGCGCGCCCGCCGGAAGCCCTCCACCGGCAGGTGGAACTTCGCGACCAGCCGGTCGGCGAAGGGCGCGCGCGACAGCCGCGCGAGCCGCAGCGGCCGGTCGTCGCGCGTCGCCTCGACCCGCGAGCCCTGCGGCAGGTCGAAGGAGCGGCGGGAGTCGCACCACAGCACGGCGGGGCTCGTCGAGTCGTCGGCGATCGTCACGGCCATGGTCGAGGTCGGCGCGACGACGAGCGGGCGGGTGAAGAGCGCGTGGGCGCCGAGCGGCACGAGCAGCAGCACCGACGCCGTCGGCCACACGATGGGGCCGCCCGCCGAGAAGGAGTAGGCGGTCGATCCGGTGGGCGTCGCGAGCAGCACCGCGTCGGTGCCGAACGACGAGATGGGGCGGCCGTCGATCTCGAGCATGGTCGTGATCATGCGGCCCGAGCCCGACTTCTCGATCGCCGCCTCGTTCACCGCCCAGGTCTCGTGCACGAGCTCGTCGCCCTGGAAGACGCGCACGCAGAGGGTCAGCCGCTCCTCGACCTCGTAGCCGCGGCGCAGGGCGCGCTCGACGACCTCGGCGGTCTCGGCGACCTCGGCCTCCGCGAGGAAGCCGACGTGGCCGAGGTTGATGCCGAGCAGCGGCGCGCCGATCTCGCGCTGCAGCTCGGCCGCGCGCAGGATCGTGCCGTCGCCGCCGAGCGTCATGATGAGCTCGACGTCGGGCGCGTCGGAGGGCACGTACGGCTCGACGGCCTCGAGCCCGCTGCCGGCGGCGAGCAGCACCGCGCGGTCCTCGGCGAGCACGACGGGCGTCACCGACTCGGCGAGCAGCCGCGCGGCGATCGCGGCGGCCGTCGCGACAGCCTCCTCACGCCCGGGGTGGAACGCGAGCAGGAACCTGCGTCCGCTCACCGCGCCTCCTTCGCCAGTCTCGCCGACTCGTCCAGCCATTCTGTCGGATTGGTGCCGCGCTCGGCCGAGAGGTGGGCGAGGTACTCGAGGTTGCCGCGGCCGCCCGCGATCGGGCTGCCGATGAGGCCGGCGGTGCCGAGCCCTGCGTCCCACGCCGCCCACAGGACCTGCTCGATCGCCTGGGCCCTGAGGCCCGCGTCGGCGACGATGCCCTCGCGGACGCCCGTGCGGCCGACCTCGAACTGCGGCTTGATGAGCACGATCCAGTCGGCGCCGGGCGCCGCGACCCCGACGAGCGGCGGGATCGCGAGCGCGAGCGAGATGAACGACAGGTCGGCGGTGATGATCGACGGCGCCGGCTGCAGCGACCCGGGCTCGAGGTCGCGCACGTTGCGCCCCTCGACGAGGGTGATCGGATGCGCGTCGACGTCGAGCTGGAACTGGCCGTGGCCGACGTCGAGGGCCGTCACGTGCGCGGCGCCGCGCGCGAGCAGCACCTGCGTGAAGCCGCCCGTCGAGGCGCCGGCGTCGAGCGCCTCCCGGCCGGCGGGGTCGACGGCGAAGGCGTCGAGCGCCGCGAGCAGCTTGTGCGCGGCGCGCGACACCCAGGCGTCGCCGCCCGCCACGGCGACCTCGGCGCGCGCGGGCACCTTGAGGCTCGCCTTGAGCGCGGCACGCCCGTCGACGGTGACGAGTCCCTCGGCGATGCGCTGCTGCGCCTGGGATCGGCTGCGAGCGAGTCCGCGCTCGACGAGCGCCTGATCGAGCCGCACCGGCTCGCCTCCGATCGGCTCGCCCCCGATCGGCTCGGCGCCGCCCGCCCCGGCTGCGTCAGCCACGCACCGCCCCGAGCTCGGCCTGCAGCCGGTCGTGGATGCGCGCGAGCTGCTCGGCCCGCGCCTCGAGCGGCTGCTGCTCGAGGAGCTCCAGCTCGTCGACGAGGCCGTCGGCGTGCTCCTGGGGGTCGGTCATGCCCTCGAGGCTAGCGAATCGATCACCGCGAGCTCGTCGGCGCGCGAGAGCCTGTTGGCGCTCGGGCGGTCGAGCCCGCGTGCGCGCTCGTCGGCGAGCACCGCCTCGAGCGTCGCGCGCAGCGGCCGGTGCCCGCCGCCGCCTGCGCGGTAGCGCGCGCTCGAGCGCTGGGCGTGCGAGGCGAGCGCGGCGGGCAGCACGAGCGGCAGCGCGCGCGCACCCATCCAGACGCCGACGTCGGCCCCCTCGAGCTCCTCGTCGGCCGCCGCGACGAGCTCCCCCGTGTGCCCGGCGACCTCCCGCGCGAGCGCGATGAGCGCGTGCAGCGAGCCGTCGTGCCCGACCGCGTTCACGACGTCCTGCCGGTGCGGCGCCCGCGCGACGAGGAAGTCGACCAGGTCGCGCACGTCGATCGTCTGCGTCGGCTGCTCGCGCGCCGCCACGAGCACGGGCCCCTCGCCGGCGAGCGCGAGCCGCGCGACCCAGTGCCCGAAGCGGTCGCTCCCGTCGCCCGGCCCGCCGATGAGGCCGGGCCGCACGATCGCGAGCCGCTCGCCGAGCCGCTCCCTGGCGACGCGCTCGATCCACGCCTTCGCGCCGCCGTACTCCTCGCCCGTCGGGTCCTCCGGCACGAGCTCGTCGTCCTCGTCGGCGCCGACCGGGGCGCCCTCGAGCCGCTGCGCGGACACCGACGAGACGAACGTCCAGTGCCGCGTCCGATCGGTGAGCGCGTCGAGCGCGCCCGAGGCGTGCGCGGGCAGCCGCGTGACATCGACCACCTCGTCCCACTCGCCCTCGAGCGCCGCGTAGGCGTCGGCGCGGTCGCGGTCGCCGGTCACGAGCCGCGCGCCCGGAGCGACCGCGCCCGAGGCGCCGCGCGCCAGGCACGTCACCTCCGCGCCGCGCGCCAGGTGCGCCTCGGCGACGGCGCGTCCGAGCCAGCGGGTGCCGCCGAGCACGAGCACGCGCCGGGGCGATGCAGCGTCGTCCATGCCTGCACGCTAGCGTCGATCGGTGCGCAGCGGACCCTCCCTCGACCTCGCCGGCCCTCCCCCGGCGGGCACACCCGTGCCGCCGCCCATCGCGCGCCGCGCGGGCCACGATCCCGTCGAGCTGGTGTGGCGCAACGAGCTGGGCGGCGTGACGGCTCGCATCGACCGCATCGGCGGCGCCGTCTACGCGAAGTGGAGCCCCGTCGGCGCCGAGTCCCTCGCGGCCGAGGAGCAGCGGATGCGCTGGCTCGCGACGGCGTCGTCGGTGCCGGTGCCGCGCGTGCTGGGCCTGCACCGCGAGGCCGGCGGCGAGCTGCTCGAGACCGCCGCCATCCCGGCGCCCTCGATCGTCTCGGCGGCGGGGCTCCACGACCCCGATGCGGCGGCGGCCGCGCTCGGCGAGGGGCTGCGGCGCCTGCACGCGACCGACGCGCGCACGTGCCCGTTCCCCGCTCCCGACTGGACCGCATCCGCGCCCGTCGACGACCCCGTGGTCTGCCACGGCGATCCGTGCGCGCCCAACACGCTCATCGCCGACGGCCGGTTCGCGGGGCTCGTCGACCTCGGCCGGGTCGGCGTGGGCGACCGCTGGTCGGATCTGGCGATCGCTTCGTGGTCGCTGGCGTGGAACGGGCTCGGCGACGCGGAGCCGGCGTTCTGGGCCGCCTACGGGGCGGCGCCGGACCCCGAGCGGATCCGTCGCTGGCGCGCGCTGTGGGAGCCGCCCGAGCTCGACTAGAGCGCGAGCAGCTCGTCGGCGATCCGGAGGCCCAGCACGGGGCGGTCGGCCGTCCACACCGCCGCGCACGCGGCGCGGATCGTGTCGACGTCGCGCTCCCCCGCACGCACGAGCGCGATGTCGATGCCCGAGCGGCGCACCGCCGCCTGGCCGACCTCGAAGTAGCGGTCGCCGGTCGAGGTCTCGAGCGTCTCGCGCACCGGCGCGATCGGCTCGGCGAGGCCGCGCAGATCCTCGAGCACGTGATCGGGTCGCATCGAGGCGTCGGCGCCGATCAGGCTCGCGCCGCGGTCGATGCCGGTCAGCACGAGCGCCGACGCGATGCCGGCGCGGCGGGCGCCGAGGATGTCGGTGTCGAGCCGGTCGCCGACCATGAGTGGCGCGCGCGCGCCGAAGCGCTCCGCGGCGACGTCGAACATCGGGGTCTCGGGCTTGCCTGCGAACTCGGCCAGGCGGCCGACCGCGGTGTGCACCGCCGAGACGAGCGTGCCGTTGCCGGGCGCGATGCCGCCGGCGACCGGGATCGTCCAGTCGCCGTTCGTCGCGATCCAGGGGATGCCGCCCTGCTCGAGCGGGCGGCGCAGCGCGAACGACGCCTCGGCGAGGTCCTTCCAGCCGACCGACGGATGGAAGCCCTGCACGACGGCCTTCGGCTGCTCGGCGGCGGTGCGCACCACGCGCCAGCCGCGCGCCTCGAGCTCGACCACGATGCCGGCGCCGCCGACCACGAGCACGGGGTCGCCCGGCTGCAGGTGCTTCGCGAGCAGCAGCATGGCCGCCTGCGGGCTCGTGACCACGTCGGACGCGCGCACGTCGAGGCCGAAGGACGCCAGGTGCTCGGCGACCTCCGCGTCGGTGCGCGAGGCGTTGTTGGTCAGGTAGGCCGTCGGGAGCCCGGCGGCACGGATGCTGTCGACCGCGTGCGGGATCGCATCCGGCCCCTTGTAGACGACCCCGTCGAGGTCGAGGTACAGGCAGTCGACGCCGTCGAGCGGCGTCGGCTGCGCCGCCGCCTTGCGGAACAGCGCCATCAGCGGGCGTCTCCGCCGCGCTCCGGCTCCTGGTCCTGGTCCTCGTCCTCGTCCTCGATGAGGTCGTCGCCGAACAGCGCGTCGGCGAAGAGCGCGTCGCCGTGCGGCGCCGGCTCCTCCGAGGCGGGCTCCGCCTCGTCGACGGCCGCCGCGGCAGCGGCCGGCTGCACCGGCGCTGCTGGCGGCTCGACCTGCTCAGGGTCTGCGGGAGCCTCGACGTCGTCGACATCCTCGACGTGCTCGTCCGCTGCCTCGCCGGTGTCCTCGGCCGCCTCATCGTCGTCGTCGGCCGCCTCATCGTCGTCGTCGCCCGCTTCCGCGGCATCGTCGACGCCCGACTCGAGCGGCACGCCGCTCTCCTCGGCCGTGGCCTCGCCGTCGTCCTCGATGCGCTCGGTCGTGATCGCGATGGACTCGAGCTCGCCCGGCGCGAGCGCCGCCTCGAGGGCGTCGATGGCGCGGTCGGCGAGGGCGAGCCACTCGGCGGCCTCATCGTCGCGACCGAGCTCCTCGAGCACGCCCGCGTAGCTGGCGAAGAGCGCCGGGCTGTACTCGAACGCCTTGTCTCGGCGCAGCTCGGGGATGCGCAGCTCTTCGAGCGCCGCCTCCGGCTGCCCGAGGTCCAGGCGCGCGCCGGACTTCACGATCGCGAGCTCGACCCGGACGGGCGTCTCGAGCGTCGCTGCATCGACCGAACGTGCCAGCTCGAGCGCCTTCTCGGGACGTCCGAGCCCGCGCTCGCAGTCGGCCATGAGCGGCAGCTGGTCGTCGCGCCCGGTGATGCGGCGGTAGGTGCGCAGCTCGCGCAGCGCGAGCGCGAAGTCGCCGAGCTGGTAGGCGGTGATCGCGAGCGTCTCGCGCACCACGCCGATCCTGCCGGCGCGACGAGCCGCGGTGAGCGCGTGCTCGTGCGCGAGCTCC
Organism: Agrococcus sp. SCSIO52902; assembly: GCF_022983135.1. Lineage (GTDB taxonomy): Bacteria > Actinomycetota > Actinomycetes > Actinomycetales > Microbacteriaceae > Agrococcus > Agrococcus sediminis. The sequence continues at coordinate 1,912,610 of NZ_CP095269.1, read as the reverse complement.
GGGTTCTCGTCGATCAGGCGCGACGCCATCGCCATGTGCTTGGCGACGAACTCGGCGTTGTCCTTCGTGAGGGTCTTCAGCTGCGCGCGCGCGCCGATGTCGAGGTCCTCGGCCACCAGGTCGTCCGGCAGCGGCGGCGGCACGACCTCGTCCTCGCGGACCTGCTTGAAGCTCTCGCCGGAGCCGTCGCCGCGGCGCTCGTAGTCGCGCCCGGGGCGGGCGGCATCGCGCTCGGGCCCCTGGTTCCTCGTGCGCTGGTCGTCGCGACGACGCTGGTCGCCGCGCCCGAAGCTGCGGTCGCCGTCGCCCTGCGGACGGCGATCGCGATCACCGTTGAACCGGCGCTCGCCGTCGCGCGCGGGGCGGCGGTCACCATCCCGGGGCGGGCGACGGTCCCCGTCGCGCTGGGGGCGCGAGTCGCGGTCGCCGAAGCGACGCTCGCCATCGCGATGCGGGCGACGGTCGCCGTCGCGCGGCGGGCGACGGTCGCCGTCACGCGGCGGCCGACGGTCGCCATCGCGCTGGGGACGCGAGTCGCGGTCGCCGAAACGACGGTCGCCATCGCGCGGCGGCCGACGGTCGCCATCGCGCGGCGGCCGACGGTCGCCATCGCGCTGGGGACGCGAGTCGCGGTCGCCGAAACGACGATCACCGTCACGCTGCGGTCGACGCTCGCCATCGCGCTGGGGACGCGAGTCGCGGTCGCCGAAACGACGATCGCCGTCGCGCTGCGGTCGACGCTCGCCATCGCGCTGCGGGCGGCGGTCGCCGTCGCGCTGCGGACGCGAGTCTCGGTCCCCGAAGCGACGGTCTCCGTCACGCTGCGGGCGGCGGTCCCCGTCGCGCTGGGGCCGGCGATCAGCATCGCCCTGCGGGCGACGGTCGCCATCCGGGTGGTAGCCGCGGTCGCCGGGGCGGAGCCTCCGCTCGGCATCGCGCTGCGGCGGGCGACGGTCGCCGTCGCGCTGCGGACGGCGGTCGCCATCGCGGTTCGGTCGGCGGTCGTCCTGACGGCCGGAGCCGCGATCTGCGTGGTCGTTCACGGCACCATGCTCCCATCGAGTCGGCACATAGAAAAAAGGGCCCCAGATGAATCTGGGGCCCCTTTCCAAAAGAAGTCCGGCGGTGTCCTACTCTCCCACAGGGTCCCCCCTGCAGTACCATCGGCGCTGAGAGCCTTAGCTTCCGGGTTCGGAATGTGACCGGGCGTTTCCCTCTCGCTATGGCCGCCGAAACACTGTTGATGTTTCAGTCTGCACAGCACTCCGCTCGAAGCGGAGGGCTGCAGTTCTCGACCGTACATCGAGAACCACAAAGTGGACGCGAGCAGCAAGCTCATAATATGTGTTATCAAGTCATCGGCTTATTAGTACCGGTCAGCTTCATGGGTCTTTAGTCCCCACTTCCACATCCGGCCTATCAACCCAGTAGTCTGGCTGGGAGCCTCTCGCCCGAAGGCACGGAAGTCTCATCTTGAGGCCGGCTTCCCGCTTAGATGCTTTCAGCGGTTATCCATCCCGAACGTAGCTAATCAGCGGTGCTCCTGGCGGAACAACTGACACACCAGAGGTTCGTCCAACCCGGTCCTCTCGTACTAGGGTCAGATCCTCTCAAACTTCCAACGCGCGCAGCGGATAGGGACCGAACTGTCTCACGACGTTCTAAACCCAGCTCGCGTGCCGCTTTAATGGGCGAACAGCCCAACCCTTGGGACCTACTCCAGCCCCAGGATGCGACGAGCCGACATCGAGGTGCCAAACCATGCCGTCGATATGGACTCTTGGGCAAGATCAGCCTGTTATCCCCGAGGTACCTTTTATCCGTTGAGCGACAGCGCTTCCACAAGCCACTGCCGGATCACTAGTCCCGACTTTCGTCCCTGCTCCAGTTGTCACTGTCACAGTCAAGCTCCCTTGTGCACTTACACTCGACACCTGATTGCCAACCAGGTTGAGGGAACCTTTGGGCGCCTCCGTTACTTTTTGGGAGGCAACCGCCCCAGTTAAACTACCCACCAGGCACTGTCCCTGAACCGGATTACGGTTCGAAGTTAGATATCCAGAGTGACCAGAGTGGTATTTCAACAACGACTCCACCCGAACTAGCGTCCGGGCTTCACAGTCTCCCACCTATCCTACACAAGCCACACCGAACACCAATACCAAGCTGCAGTAAAGGTCACGGGGTCTTTCCGTCCTGCTGCGCGTAACGAGCATCTTTACTCGTAGTGCAATTTCGCCGAGTTCGCGGTTGAGACAGCTGGGAAGTCGTTACGCCATTCGTGCAGGTCGGAACTTACCCGACAAGGAATTTCGCTACCTTAGGATGGTTATAGTTACCACCGCCGTTTACTGGGGCTTAAATTCTGAGCTTCGCTTGCGCTAACCCTTCCTCTTAACCTTCCAGCACCGGGCAGGCGTCAGTCCGTATACATCGACTTGCGTCTTAGCACGGACCTGTGTTTTTAGTAAACAGTCGCTTCCCACTGGTCTCTGCGGCCTTCAAACGCTCGGGCAGCTAGTGCCGTCACGCCTCAGGCCCCCCTTCTCCCGAAGTTACGGGGGCATTTTGCCGAGTTCCTTAACCACGATTCTCTCGATCTCCTTGGTATTCTCTACCTGACCACCTGAGTCGGTTTGGGGTACGGGTGACTTGAACCTCGCGTCGATGCTTTTCTTGGCAGCATAGGATCACAGACTTCCCTCTAGGGTTCGGCAAAGCTCTCAGGCTGTATGTGGGACGGATTTGCCTATCCCACGCCCTACGGCTTACCCGGACTCAACCATCGGCCCGGTTCTGCTACCTTCCTGCGTCACACCTGTTAATACGCTAGCCGCACCAGCATAGGGTCGAGTGCTAGCCCAAGGACGTCACCCCGAAGGGATCGGTCCAAGGATTCGGACTCTTAGCATTACTGGATTGACTTGGGCGGTTCTTCGCCAGCTCAGGATTATCAACCTGATGTCCATCGACTACGCCTGTCGGCCTCGCCTTAGGTCCCGGCTTACCCAGGGAAGATTAGCTTGACCCTGGAACCCTTGGTCTTTCGGAGGACTGGTTTCTCGCCAGTCTTTCGCTACTCATGCCTGCATTCTCACTCGTGTGGCGTCCACGGCTGGATTCCTCCGCCGCTTCACTCGCCACACGACGCTCTCCTACCAATCCGCACGCCTGGACAGCCACGAGGGCTGCCGAGCTGTTGCGCGAATTCCACGACTTCGGTGGTGTGCTTGAGCCCCGCTAAATTGTCGGCGCAGAATCACTTGACCAGTGAGCTATTACGCACTCTTTCAAGGGTGGCTGCTTCTAAGCCAACCTCCTGGTTGTCTAAGCAACTCCACATCCTTTTCCACTTAGCACACGCTTAGGGACCTTAGTCGGTGGTCTGGGTTGTTTCCCTCTCGACGATGAAGCTTATCCCCCACCGTCTCACTGCTGCGCTCTCACTTACCGGCATTCGGAGTTTGGCTGACGTCAGTAACCTTTTGGGGCCCATCGGCCATCCAGTAGCTCTACCTCCGGCAAGAAACACGCAACGCTGCACCTAAATGCATTTCGGAGAGAACCAGCTATCACGAAGTTTGATTGGCCTTTCACCCCTATCCACAGCTCATCCCCTCAGTTTTCAACCTAAGTGGGTTCGGTCCTCCACGAGGTCTTACCCTCGCTTCAACCTGGCCATGGATAGATCACTTCGCTTCGGGTCTAGGACATGCGACTGAATCGCCCTATTCAGACTCGCTTTCGCTACGGCTACCCCACACGGGTTAACCTCGCCACATATCGCTAACTCGCAGGCTCATTCTTCAAAAGGCACGCTGTCACAGCTGCTAGGGCTGCTCCAACGGTTTGTAAGCAAACGGTTTCAGGTACTATTTCACTCCCCTCCCGGGGTACTTTTCACCTTTCCCTCACGGTACTTGTCCGCTATCGGTCATCTGGGAGTATTTAGGCTTACCAGGTGGTCCTGGCTGATTCACACGGGATTTCTCGGGCCCCGTGCTACTTGGGATGGACCTCGCGCCATTGCGCGGTTTCGGCTACGGGATTGTCACCCTCTTCGATGAGCCTTTCCAAGCTCTTCGCCTACCGCGGTCTGTAACGCTTGCTGCTCGGCAGAGCAGCTGAGATGTCCCACAACCCCGATCGTGCAACGCCTGCCGGCTATCACACACGATCGGTTTAGCCTCTTCCGCGTTCGCTCGCCACTACTTACGGAATCACTGTTGTTTTCTCTTCCTGTGGGTACTGAGATGTTTCACTTCCCCACGTTCCCTCTACCCGCCCTATATATTCAGGCGGGAGTCACTGGGTCGGCACGCCGCCCAGCGGGGTTTCCCCATTCGGAGATCCTCGGATCAAAGCTCGTTTATCAGCTCCCCGAGGCTTATCGCAGATTACTACGTCCTTCATCGGCTCCAGATGCCAAGGCATCCACCGTTTGCTCTTAGAAACTTGACCACATACATGAGTATTTTGGTTAGGACACCACCGCCGAGGCGATGGCGACCAATGATCTATAAAGATCATCAAGACTCGAGCCGAAGCTCGAATCTAAGATGCTCGCGTCCACTGTGTAGTTCTCAACTTACGGTCGGTACCGTCAGCCCCAGCGCCCTGCGCTGCGACCGGCCGGTCCGAGGTTCCGAAGACGCCAAAAGGCGCCGTCTGGTCCCTCAGGACCCAACAGCGTGCATGTGCTCGATCTCCCGCGTCCCGCCGTTCCTGACTGCAAGCAGTCGTACTGAGCTGGACCCGATCCCTCGAGCACCAATGTCAATGTTCCACCCTTGAGCTGACCACCGGTCGACGTGTGCGACCGTAGTGGCTCTGCGCCGGCTGCGCCGGCGAGATGCTCCTTAGAAAGGAGGTGATCCAGCCGCACCTTCCGGTACGGCTACCTTGTTACGACTTAGTCCTAATCACCGATCCCACCTTCGACAGCTCCCTCCAAAAGGTTAGGCCACTGGCTTCGGGTGTTACCGACTTTCATGACTTGACGGGCGGTGTGTACAAGGCCCGGGAACGTATTCACCGCAGCGTTGCTGATCTGCGATTACTAGCGACTCCGACTTCATGAGGTCGAGTTGCAGACCTCAATCCGAACTGAGACCGGCTTTTTGGGATTCGCTCCACCTTGCGGTATCGCAGCCCATTGTACCGGCCATTGTAGCATGCGTGAAGCCCAAGACATAAGGGGCATGATGATTTGACCTCATCCCCACCTTCCTCCGAGTTGACCCCGGCAGTATCCCATGAGTTCCCACCATTACGTGCTGGCAACATAGGACGAGGGTTGCGCTCGTTGCGGGACTTAACCCAACATCTCACGACACGAGCTGACGACAACCATGCACCACCTGTATACCGACCTTGCGGGGAGACCATCTCTGGCCGTTTCCGGTATATGTCAAGCCTTGGTAAGGTTCTTCGCGTTGCATCGAATTAATCCGCATGCTCCGCCGCTTGTGCGGGCCCCCGTCAATTCCTTTGAGTTTTAGCCTTGCGGCCGTACTCCCCAGGCGGGGAACTTAATGCGTTAGCTACGACACGGAGACCGTGGAATGGTCCCCACATCTAGTTCCCAACGTTTACGGCATGGACTACCAGGGTATCTAAGCCTGTTTGCTCCCCATGCTTTCGCTCCTCAGCGTCAGTTACGGCCCAGAGATCTGCCTTCGCCATCGGTGTTCCTCCTGATATCTGCGCATTCCACCGCTACACCAGGAATTCCAATCTCCCCTACCGCACTCTAGTCTGCCCGTACCCACTGCAAGCCCGAGGTTGAGCCTCGGGTTTTCACAGCAGACGCGACAAACCGCCTACGAGCTCTTTACGCCCAATAATTCCGGACAACGCTTGCACCCTACGTATTACCGCGGCTGCTGGCACGTAGTTAGCCGGTGCTTTTTCTGCAGGTACCGTCACTTTCGCTTCTTCCCTGCTAAAAGAGGTTTACAACCCGAAGGCCTTCGTCCCTCACGCGGCGTTGCTGCATCAGGCTTGCGCCCATTGTGCAATATTCCCCACTGCTGCCTCCCGTAGGAGTCTGGGCCGTGTCTCAGTCCCAGTGTGGCCGGTCACCCTCTCAGGCCGGCTACCCGTCGTCGCCTTGGTGAGCCGTTACCTCACCAACTAGCTGATAGGCCGTGAGCTGATCCTTGACCGAAGTTCTTTCCACCATCAGGAGATGCCTCCGAGGGTCGTATCCGGTATTAGACGCCGTTTCCAGCGCTTATCCCAGAGTCAAGGGCACATTGCTCACGTATTACTCACCCGTTCGCCACTAATCCGGAGGAGCAAGCTCCTCCTTCATCGTTCGACTTGCATGTGTTAAGCACGCCGCCAGCGTTCGTCCTGAGCCAGGATCAAACTCTCCGTAAAGAAATGTTGCATGCCGGCCGGGGAAAACCGGTCGGCAGCGAGTTTGAAACTGACAAAATAGACTGTCTACTGACAATCTGTCTCATCCAAAGGAATTCGTTGTGCCCTCAGGCACGACGAGTTAATATTTGGCATTTGACATTGTGCACGCTGTTGAGTTCTCAAGGATCAGACGCTCTCGTGCATTCCCTTCCGGGTCTGCGCCGAGGCAACTTCTCAATCGTAACCACTTCTCGACGAGTGTCAAATCGACACACCGCGCGGAGCGAAGCTCACACCAGACCTTCAGATCCGGCTCATGGCAACCTCGCTAGGTTACACGATCCGGAACGCCTGTTCAAGCCGGCCCGCCAGCAGCCTCAGCTGCCCGCACGCCATCCGCACACTCATCATCGAAGTGGAGTAGTCACGATACTCGCCCCACGAGCCAGCGCACAACGTGCGCACGAACCCGAAGACGAGGAGGTGTTGGTCCCTCTTGATCCGCCAGCCTCTCGGCCCGGCGTCTATGGGGTGACGAGGGACAACATTACACGGGCCACGTCGCCTGCGTGCAACTTGCCACGGGCCGGGCGTGTCGCGCGGTCCCGACGCCGATGCGGGAGGTTCCTGCTCGCCTGTCGGGACGCCGTCGCCGGAAGCCCAACGCCCCGTCAGCCAGTGGGAACGTGGTCGCCGCCGGCCCCGCGCGCTGGAGCAGTGCGGCCGGCGCCATCGCCATGACGCGTGAGCTCCCCCGCCCAGAGCGTTCGTGGAGTACCGCGGGCTCGACCGACCCGACGCTCGTCGCCGAGACGGAGGACGTGACCATCGAGGGCCCCGCTGCTCGGCGCGATCGAGTGCCTTGCGCAGCTGCGCGGTACGCGGCCAGCCGGCGGCAGCCTCGAGCGCCCCGGTGCAGAGGTCGACCAGGGCACTTCCGCGATGGTCGTCATCAAGCACATGACGGAGGTGGACGCATGACCCGCACGCGCACCACGGAGCGCGCCGCAGGACCGGCTGAGGCTGCGGTCACGCTCGCGGAAGCGCGGCTCGCTCCCCGCGCACCGAGCCGTCAGCCCCATGGCGCCGATCAACCGCTCGGGCGCACGCAGCCTCGACCGCGCTGGAGCGGTGGGATCCGCAGTGAGGTCCCGGAGGCTCTCGTGCCCCAAGTCATCCCGCTTCCGTCTCCGTTCAGCAGAGACCTAATCGTGAAACGTGTCGGTAGCGTGCGTCACTGAACCGCATGACTCGTGGAGGTCCGCGGCCGCGTCATCTGCGGGGTAGGTGAGCCGGCGATCGTCGTCGAGGGCTGCGTCTTCCGCCGGCGAGCGGCGGACTACCTCGCCGACTACGGCATCACTCGCATCGAATAGGTCATCGCCGACAACGCGCTCGCCTACCGACGCGCCCCCGCCTGACCCGCAGCCGTCGCAGAACTCGGCGGCCGGCAACTGCACATCAAGCCCCGCTACCCCTGGCAGAACGGCAAGGTCCAACTGATGGCTCAGTACAGCTCGCGCCGATCATCGCTGAGCGCTCCGCACGCTCGAGGCGCTGATCGCCGCAGTGCGAGAGGCCGTTGGGTCGGGCACCACATCACCGCGCTCGAGAAGCAGCCGCATCGGCGGCACCGCAACGATCGCTCAGCGGCGTGCGGGCATAGAAAAAGGGGCCCCAGATGAATCTGGGGCCCCTTTCCAAAAGAAGTCCGGCGGTGTCCTACTCTCCCACAGGGTCCCCCCTGCAGTACCATCGGCGCTGAGAGCCTTAGCTTCCGGGTTCGGAATGTGACCGGGCGTTTCCCTCTCGCTATGGCCGCCGAAACACTGTTGATGTTTCAGTCTGCACAGCACTCCGCTCGAAGCGGAGGGCTGCAGTTCTCGACCGTACATCGAGAACCACAAAGTGGACGCGAGCAGCAAGCTCATAATATGTGTTATCAAGTCATCGGCTTATTAGTACCGGTCAGCTTCATGGGTCTTTAGTCCCCACTTCCACATCCGGCCTATCAACCCAGTAGTCTGGCTGGGAGCCTCTCGCCCGAAGGCACGGAAGTCTCATCTTGAGGCCGGCTTCCCGCTTAGATGCTTTCAGCGGTTATCCATCCCGAACGTAGCTAATCAGCGGTGCTCCTGGCGGAACAACTGACACACCAGAGGTTCGTCCAACCCGGTCCTCTCGTACTAGGGTCAGATCCTCTCAAACTTCCAACGCGCGCAGCGGATAGGGACCGAACTGTCTCACGACGTTCTAAACCCAGCTCGCGTGCCGCTTTAATGGGCGAACAGCCCAACCCTTGGGACCTACTCCAGCCCCAGGATGCGACGAGCCGACATCGAGGTGCCAAACCATGCCGTCGATATGGACTCTTGGGCAAGATCAGCCTGTTATCCCCGAGGTACCTTTTATCCGTTGAGCGACAGCGCTTCCACAAGCCACTGCCGGATCACTAGTCCCGACTTTCGTCCCTGCTCCAGTTGTCACTGTCACAGTCAAGCTCCCTTGTGCACTTACACTCGACACCTGATTGCCAACCAGGTTGAGGGAACCTTTGGGCGCCTCCGTTACTTTTTGGGAGGCAACCGCCCCAGTTAAACTACCCACCAGGCACTGTCCCTGAACCGGATTACGGTTCGAAGTTAGATATCCAGAGTGACCAGAGTGGTATTTCAACAACGACTCCACCCGAACTAGCGTCCGGGCTTCACAGTCTCCCACCTATCCTACACAAGCCACACCGAACACCAATACCAAGCTGTAGTAAAGGTCACGGGGTCTTTCCGTCCTGCTGCGCGTAACGAGCATCTTTACTCGTAGTGCAATTTCGCCGAGTTCGCGGTTGAGACAGCTGGGAAGTCGTTACGCCATTCGTGCAGGTCGGAACTTACCCGACAAGGAATTTCGCTACCTTAGGATGGTTATAGTTACCACCGCCGTTTACTGGGGCTTAAATTCTGAGCTTCGCTTGCGCTAACCCTTCCTCTTAACCTTCCAGCACCGGGCAGGCGTCAGTCCGTATACATCGACTTGCGTCTTAGCACGGACCTGTGTTTTTAGTAAACAGTCGCTTCCCACTGGTCTCTGCGGCCTTCAAACGCTCGGGCAGCTAGTGCCGTCACGCCTCAGGCCCCCCTTCTCCCGAAGTTACGGGGGCATTTTGCCGAGTTCCTTAACCACGATTCTCTCGATCTCCTTGGTATTCTCTACCTGACCACCTGAGTCGGTTTGGGGTACGGGTGACTTGAACCTCGCGTCGATGCTTTTCTTGGCAGCATAGGATCACAGACTTCCCTCTAGGGTTCGGCAAAGCTCTCAGGCTGTATGTGGGACGGATTTGCCTATCCCACGCCCTACGGCTTACCCGGACTCAACCATCGGCCCGGTTCTGCTACCTTCCTGCGTCACACCTGTTAATACGCTAGCCGCACCAGCATAGGGTCGAGTGCTAGCCCAAGGACGTCACCCCGAAGGGATCGGTCCAAGGATTCGGACTCTTAGCATTACTGGATTGACTTGGGCGGTTCTTCGCCAGCTCAGGATTATCAACCTGATGTCCATCGACTACGCCTGTCGGCCTCGCCTTAGGTCCCGGCTTACCCAGGGAAGATTAGCTTGACCCTGGAACCCTTGGTCTTTCGGAGGACTGGTTTCTCGCCAGTCTTTCGCTACTCATGCCTGCATTCTCACTCGTGTGGCGTCCACGGCTGGATTCCTCCGCCGCTTCACTCGCCACACGACGCTCTCCTACCAATCCGCACGCCTGGACAGCCACGAGGGCTGCCGAGCTGTTGCGCGAATTCCACGACTTCGGTGGTGTGCTTGAGCCCCGCTAAATTGTCGGCGCAGAATCACTTGACCAGTGAGCTATTACGCACTCTTTCAAGGGTGGCTGCTTCTAAGCCAACCTCCTGGTTGTCTAAGCAACTCCACATCCTTTTCCACTTAGCACACGCTTAGGGACCTTAGTCGGTGGTCTGGGTTGTTTCCCTCTCGACGATGAAGCTTATCCCCCACCGTCTCACTGCTGCGCTCTCACTTACCGGCATTCGGAGTTTGGCTGACGTCAGTAACCTTTTGGGGCCCATCGGCCATCCAGTAGCTCTACCTCCGGCAAGAAACACGCAACGCTGCACCTAAATGCATTTCGGAGAGAACCAGCTATCACGAAGTTTGATTGGCCTTTCACCCCTATCCACAGCTCATCCCCTCAGTTTTCAACCTAAGTGGGTTCGGTCCTCCACGAGGTCTTACCCTCGCTTCAACCTGGCCATGGATAGATCACTTCGCTTCGGGTCTAGGACATGCGACTGAATCGCCCTATTCAGACTCGCTTTCGCTACGGCTACCCCACACGGGTTAACCTCGCCACATATCGCTAACTCGCAGGCTCATTCTTCAAAAGGCACGCTGTCACAGCTGCTAGGGCTGCTCCAACGGTTTGTAAGCAAACGGTTTCAGGTACTATTTCACTCCCCTCCCGGGGTACTTTTCACCTTTCCCTCACGGTACTTGTCCGCTATCGGTCATCTGGGAGTATTTAGGCTTACCAGGTGGTCCTGGCTGATTCACACGGGATTTCTCGGGCCCCGTGCTACTTGGGATGGACCTCGCGCCATTGCGCGGTTTCGGCTACGGGATTGTCACCCTCTTCGATGAGCCTTTCCAAGCTCTTCGCCTACCGCGGTCTGTAACGCTTGCTGCTCGGCAGAGCAGCTGAGATGTCCCACAACCCCGATCGTGCAACGCCTGCCGGCTATCACACACGATCGGTTTAGCCTCTTCCGCGTTCGCTCGCCACTACTTACGGAATCACTGTTGTTTTCTCTTCCTGTGGGTACTGAGATGTTTCACTTCCCCACGTTCCCTCTACCCGCCCTATATATTCAGGCGGGAGTCACTGGGTCGGCACGCCGCCCAGCGGGGTTTCCCCATTCGGAGATCCTCGGATCAAAGCTCGTTTATCAGCTCCCCGAGGCTTATCGCAGATTACTACGTCCTTCATCGGCTCCAGATGCCAAGGCATCCACCGTTTGCTCTTAGAAACTTGACCACATACATGAGTATTTTGGTTAGGACACCACCGCCGAGGCGATGGCGACCAATGATCTATAAAGATCATCAAGACTCGAGCCGAAGCTCGAATCTAAGATGCTCGCGTCCACTGTGTAGTTCTCAACTTACGGTCGGTACCGTCAGCCCCAGCGCCCTGCGCTGCGACCGGCCGGTCCGAGGTTCCGAAGACGCCAAAAGGCGCCGTCTGGTCCCTCAGGACCCAACAGCGTGCATGTGCTCGATCTCCCGCGTCCCGCCGTTCCTGACTGCAAGCAGTCGTACTGAGCTGGACCCGATCCCTCGAGCACCAATGTCAATGTTCCACCCTTGAGCTGACCACCGGTCGACGTGTGCGACCGTAGTGGCTCTGCGCCGGCTGCGCCGGCGAGATGCTCCTTAGAAAGGAGGTGATCCAGCCGCACCTTCCGGTACGGCTACCTTGTTACGACTTAGTCCTAATCACCGATCCCACCTTCGACAGCTCCCTCCAAAAGGTTAGGCCACTGGCTTCGGGTGTTACCGACTTTCATGACTTGACGGGCGGTGTGTACAAGGCCCGGGAACGTATTCACCGCAGCGTTGCTGATCTGCGATTACTAGCGACTCCGACTTCATGAGGTCGAGTTGCAGACCTCAATCCGAACTGAGACCGGCTTTTTGGGATTCGCTCCACCTTGCGGTATCGCAGCCCATTGTACCGGCCATTGTAGCATGCGTGAAGCCCAAGACATAAGGGGCATGATGATTTGACCTCATCCCCACCTTCCTCCGAGTTGACCCCGGCAGTATCCCATGAGTTCCCACCATTACGTGCTGGCAACATAGGACGAGGGTTGCGCTCGTTGCGGGACTTAACCCAACATCTCACGACACGAGCTGACGACAACCATGCACCACCTGTATACCGACCTTGCGGGGAGACCATCTCTGGCCGTTTCCGGTATATGTCAAGCCTTGGTAAGGTTCTTCGCGTTGCATCGAATTAATCCGCATGCTCCGCCGCTTGTGCGGGCCCCCGTCAATTCCTTTGAGTTTTAGCCTTGCGGCCGTACTCCCCAGGCGGGGAACTTAATGCGTTAGCTACGACACGGAGACCGTGGAATGGTCCCCACATCTAGTTCCCAACGTTTACGGCATGGACTACCAGGGTATCTAAGCCTGTTTGCTCCCCATGCTTTCGCTCCTCAGCGTCAGTTACGGCCCAGAGATCTGCCTTCGCCATCGGTGTTCCTCCTGATATCTGCGCATTCCACCGCTACACCAGGAATTCCAATCTCCCCTACCGCACTCTAGTCTGCCCGTACCCACTGCAAGCCCGAGGTTGAGCCTCGGGTTTTCACAGCAGACGCGACAAACCGCCTACGAGCTCTTTACGCCCAATAATTCCGGACAACGCTTGCACCCTACGTATTACCGCGGCTGCTGGCACGTAGTTAGCCGGTGCTTTTTCTGCAGGTACCGTCACTTTCGCTTCTTCCCTGCTAAAAGAGGTTTACAACCCGAAGGCCTTCGTCCCTCACGCGGCGTTGCTGCATCAGGCTTGCGCCCATTGTGCAATATTCCCCACTGCTGCCTCCCGTAGGAGTCTGGGCCGTGTCTCAGTCCCAGTGTGGCCGGTCACCCTCTCAGGCCGGCTACCCGTCGTCGCCTTGGTGAGCCGTTACCTCACCAACTAGCTGATAGGCCGTGAGCTGATCCTTGACCGAAGTTCTTTCCACCATCAGGAGATGCCTCCGAGGGTCGTATCCGGTATTAGACGCCGTTTCCAGCGCTTATCCCAGAGTCAAGGGCACATTGCTCACGTATTACTCACCCGTTCGCCACTAATCCGGAGGAGCAAGCTCCTCCTTCATCGTTCGACTTGCATGTGTTAAGCACGCCGCCAGCGTTCGTCCTGAGCCAGGATCAAACTCTCCGTAAAGAAATGTTGCATGCCGGCCGGGGAAAACCGGTCGGCAGCGAGTTTGAAACTGACAAAATAGACTGTCTACTGACAATCTGTCTCATCCAAAGGAATTCGTTGTGCCCTCAGGCACGACGAGTTAATATTTGGCATTTGACATTGTGCACGCTGTTGAGTTCTCAAGGATCAGACGCTCTCGTGCATTCCCTTCCGGGTCTGCGCCGAGGCAACTTCTCAATCGTAACCACTTCTCGACGAGTGTCAAATCGACACACCGCGCGGAGCGAAGCTCACACCAGACCTTCAGATCCGGCCCATGGCAACCTCGCTAGGTTACACGATCCGGAACGCCTGTTCAAGCCGGCCCGCCAGCAGCCTCAACTGCCCGCACGCCATCCGCACACTCATCATCGAAGTGGAGTAGTCACGATACTCGCCCCACGAGCCAGCGCACAACGTGCGCACGAACCCGAAGACGAGGAGGTGTTGGTCCCTCTTGATCCGCCAGCCTCTCGGCCCGGCGTCTATGGGGTGACGAGGGATCACGTTACACGGCATCCGGGCCCGCATCCCAAACCCCGCGCATCCCGGGCGTGTCTCGCTCCGCGCCCGGAGATCCGGGGAGCAGGGCGCGCGCCCGTGTGGTCAGGCTCGCGCCGCGTCGAGCCCTGCATCGACGCCCGCGAGCGTCTTCTTGCCGCGCCGCAGCACGGCGTACCGGCCGTGCAGGAGCCGGCCCTCGAGCGTGGCGGCCGGGTCGTCGATGCGCTGGTTGTTCACGGAGACGCCGCCCTGGGCGATCGCGCGCCGGGCATCCGAGAGCGAGTCGACGAGCCCGGTCTCCTGCAGCAGCTGCAGCACCGGGGCGTCCGGTGTCGCGGTCGCCTGCTTGTCGAGCGAGGCGACAGCTGCGGCGAGCGTGTCCTCCCCCAGCGCCTGGAGGTCGCCGGCGCCGAACAGCGCGTGGGATGCGGCGATGGCCTGCTGCGTCGCGGGCTCCCCATGGATGAACGACGTCGCCTGGAGCGCGAGCTCCTTCTGCGCCTCGCGCCGGAACGGCGCATCCGCCGTCGCCTGCGCGAGCTCCTCGATGCGGGACGAGGGCAGGAACGTGAACGTCTTGAGCAGCTGCACCACGATCGCGTCGTCCTGGTTGAGCCAGAACTGGTACATCGCGTACGGGGTGGTCAGCTGCGGGTCGAGCCAGACCGCGTTGCCCTCGCTCTTGCCGAACTTCTTCCCATCGGCGTCGGTGACGAGCGGAGAGCCCAGCGCGTGGGCGTGCACGCCCTCCGCCTTGCGGATCAGCTCGGTGCCGGCGGTGAGGTTGCCCCACTGATCGCTGCCGCCGAGCTGCATGATGCAGCCGTAGCGGAGGAAGAGCTCGCGGAAGTCGAGCCCTTGCAGCACCTGGTAGCTGAACTCGGCGTAGGAGATGCCCTCCTCGGACTCCATCCGCGATGCGACGGCGTCCTTGCGCAGCATGGTGCCGACGCGGAAGTGCTTGCCGATCTCGCGCAGGAAGTCGACGGTCGACATCGGCGCCGTCCAGTCGAGGTTGTTCACGAGCTCGACCGGGTTGTCGCCCTCGGCGGAGAGGAACCGCAGCATCTGCTCGCCGAGGTAGGTGACCCACTCGGCGACCGTCTCGCGGTCGTTGAGCTGTCGCTCGGCGGTCGGCTTCGGGTCGCCGATGAGGCCCGTCGAGCCTCCGACCAGCGCGAGCGGCCGGTGGCCGGCCAGCTGCAGGCGGCGCATGATGATGAGCTGCGCCAGGTTGCCGAGGTGCAGGCTCGGCGCGGTCGGGTCGAAGCCGCAGTAGAAGGTGATCGGCGCGCCGCCCAGGAGGAACCGCAGCGCCTCCGGGTCGGTCGACACGTGCACGCTGCCGCGGTACTGCAGCTCGTCCCAGACATTCGGGAACGCCGGGTCGAGCTGGATGGGAGCGAGTTCGGTCACCCGTCGAACCTATCGAACGTCAGCGCTCGGCGAGGCGCGCGAGGCGCGCGTCGAGCGTGGCGAGCTGCACATCGACGGCCGACCGCGCCGTGCCGCCGACGCCGTCGCGCGCGGCGATCGCCCCGTCGACGGTGAGCACCTCGCGCACCTCGGGCAGCAAGTGCTCGGACACCGAGCGGTAGTCGTCGTCGGTCGCCTCGTCGAGCTCGATCCCGCGCTCCTCGCACAGCCGCACGAGGCTGCCCGCGATCTCGTGCGCCTCCCGGAACGGCACGCGGCGCCGCACGAGCCACTCGGCCACGTCGGTCGCGAGCGCGTATCCCGCCGCCGCGCCCGCGCGCATCCGCTCCTCGTCGAACGCGAGGGTCGCGACCATGCCGGCGAAGGCCGGCAGCAGCACCTGCAGCTGGTCGACCGCGTCGAAGACCGGCTCCTTGTCCTCCTGCAGGTCGCGGTTGTAGGCCAGCGGCAGCGCCTTGAGCGTCGCGAGCAGGCCCGCGTGGTCGCCGATGAGCCGGCCGGCCTTGCCGCGGGCGAGCTCGGCGATGTCGGGGTTCTTCTTCTGCGGCATGATCGACGACCCCGTCGAGAAGCCGTCGTGGAGGCGCGCGAAGCCGACGTCGCGCGTGGTCCAGAAGATGACCTCCTCGGCGAGCCGCGAGAGGTCGATCGCCGTCATCGTGAGCACGAAGGTGAGCTCGGCGACGACGTCGCGCGCCGCGGTCGCGTCGATGGAGTTCGGGCTCGGGGCCGCGAGCCCCAGCTCGTGCGCCACGAGCGCGGGGTCGAGCCCGAGGGTCGATCCGGCGAGCGCGCCCGAGCCGTAGGGCGACTCGCTCGCCCGCACGCGCCAGTCGGCGAGCCGCTCGAGGTCGCGCACGAGCGGCCACGCGTGGGCGAGCAGGTGGTGCGCGAGCAGCACCGGCTGCGCGTGCTGCAGGTGCGTGCGCCCGGGCATCGGGGCGTGCGGATGCGCGTCGGCCTGCAGGCGCAGGGCCTCGATCACCGCGCGGATGCCGCGCTCGACCTCGACGCTCTCCTCGAGCATCCACACCCGCACGAGCGTCGCGATCTGGTCGTTGCGGGAGCGCCCGGCGCGCAGCCGCCCGCCGAGCTCTGCGCCCGCCACCTCGATCAGGCCGCGCTCGAGCGCGCCGTGCACGTCCTCGTCGGACTCGGCGGCGACGAACGCCCCCGTGCGCACGCGCTCGGCGAGCTCGTCGAGGGCGGCGCGCATGCCGGCCAGCTCGTCGTCCGAGAGCAGGCCGGCCGCGTGCAGCGCGGTCGCGTGGGCCTTGGAGCCGCGGATGTCGAGCTGCGCGAGCCGCCAGTCGAACTGCGTCGACTTCGACAGCCGTGCCATCTCGGGGCTCGGCCCCGCGGCGAACCTGCCGCCCCAGAGGGAGCCCTCGTTCGTGCCGTGCTGGTCGCTCATGCCGCGCTCCGCTCGAGCAGCCAGGCCAGCAGCGCCTTCTGCGCGTGCAGGCGGTTCTCCGCCTCGTCCCAGATGATCGACTGCGGTCCGTCGATGACGTCGGCGGTCACCTCGAAGCCGCGGTCGGCGGGCAGGCAGTGCATGAAGACCGCGTCGGGCTTCGCCTGCGCCATGAGCGCCGCGTCGACCTTGAATCCGCCGAAGGTCGCGACCCGCTCGGCCTTCTCGTCCTCCTTGCCCATCGACACCCAGGTGTCGGTGACGACGACGTCGGCGCCCGCGACGGCCTCGGACGCGCTGGTCGTGAGCGACGCGCTGCCGCCGGTGCCGCTCGCGATGCGCTGGGCATCGGCGACGACCCGCGCATCCGGCGCGTACTCGGCCGGCGCGCCGACGCGCACGTGCATGCCGGCGGTCGCGCACGCCAGCAGGTACGACTGCGCCATGTTCGAGCGGCCGTCGCCGACGAACGCGACGGTGAGCCCGGCGAGCTCGCCCTTGTGCTCGCGGATCGTGAGCAGGTCGGCGAGCAGCTGGCAGGGGTGGAAGTCGTCGGAGAGCGCGTTGACGACCGGCACCGTCGTGCCCTCGGCCATCTCCTCGAGCCCCGCCTGCGCGTACGTGCGCCACACGATCGCGGCCACCTGGCGCTCGAGCACGCGCGCGGTGTCGGCCGCCGTCTCCTTGCCGCCGAGCTGGCTCGACGCGGTCGAGATGATGAGCGGCGACCCGCCGAGGTCGGAGATGCCGACGTGGAACGAGACGCGGGTGCGGGTCGACGACTTGTCGAAGATGACCGCCACCGAACGAGGGCCCTCGAGCGGCCGCTCCGCGAAGCGGTCGGCCTTCATGCGAGCCGCGCGCTCGAGCACCTCGCGCTGCTCGGCGGGGCTCAGGTCGTCGTCGCGGAGGAAGTGGCGGGTCATGCAGGCTCCTTGCCCTGGGTCGGCGCGTCGGCGGGCACGACCTCGGTGCCCGAGCCGGCGCTCGTGAAGATCTCGGTGAGGATGGAGTGGGGCGCGCGGCCGTCGATGATGGCGGCCTTCGGCACGCCTCCCCGCACCGCGTCGAGGCACGCCTGCATCTTGGGGATCATGCCCGACTCGAGCGACGGCAGCAGCGCCTCGAGCTCGCGGTCGGTGAGCTCGCTGATGAGGGAGCCGCGGTCGGGCCAGTCGCGGTAGAGGCCCTCGACGTCGGTGAGGATGACGAGCTTCTGCGCGCCGAGCGCAGCTGCGAGCGCCGCCGCGGCGGCGTCGGCGTTCACGTTGAGCGACTCCCCCGGGCGGTCGCCGTCGGGCGCGATCGACGACACCACCGGGATGAGGCCCGCCTCGACGAGCCGCTGGACGGGCGCCGGGTCGACCGCGACGACGTCGCCGACCTGGCCGAGGTCGACCTCCTCGCCGTCGACGACCGTCCCGCGACGGCGGCCCGTGAAGAGCCCCGCGTCCTCGCCGGACATGCTCGCGGCGAGCGGGCCGTGCGCGTTGATGAGCGACACGAGCGTGCGCGCCACCTGACCGGTGAGCACCATCCGCACCACGTCCATCGCCGCGGGGCTCGTGACGCGGTAGCCGCCGCGGAACTCGCTCTCGATGCCGTGGATGCGCAGCGCCTCGCTGATCTGCGGCCCGCCGCCGTGCACGACGACCGGTCGGATGCCGACGTGGCGCAGGTACACCATGTCCTCGGCGAAGGCGCGCTGCAGCTCGGCCGAGACCATCGCGTTGCCGCCGTACTTCACGACCATCGTCGCGCCGCGGTAGCGCTCGAGCCACGGCAGCGACTCGATGAGCGTCTCGGCCTTCTGCGCCAGCAGCGCCGCGTCCCTAGCTGGCATATGCGGAGTTCTCGTGCACGTACTCGTGGGTGAGGTCGTTGGTGCGGATGGTCGCGGTCGCCTCGCCCGCGAACAGGTCGATCACGATCGCCGTCGCCCGCGGCGTCAGGTCCACCTCGTCGCGCGGGCGGTCGGGCTCGCCGGCGTGGCAGACGCGCACCCCGTTGAAGTGCACGTCGACCGCGTACGGGTCGAAGGACGCATCCGTCGTGCCGATCGCCGCGAGCACGCGGCCCCAGTTCGGGTCGTTGCCGAAGATCGCCGCCTTGAAGAGGTTGGAGCGCGCGACCGAGCGCGCGACCACGACCGCCTCGTCCTCGGTCGCGGCATGCCGCACCTCGATCGCGATGTCGTGGCTCGCGCCCTCGGCGTCCTCCTGCAGCTGCCGGGCGAGGTCGTCGCAGACCGCAGTGACCGCCGCCGTCAGAGCGGCCTCGTCGGGCTCGACGCCCGAGGCCCCGCTCGCGAGCAGCAGCACGGTGTCATTCGTCGACATGCAGCCGTCGGAGTCGAGTCGGTCGAAGGTGACGCGGGTCGCGGCGCGCAGCGCCCGGTCGAGCACGTCGGAGGTGCACGCGGCGTCGGTGGTCAGCACGACGAGCATCGTGGCGAGGCCCGGCGCGAGCATGCCCGCGCCCTTCGCCATGCCGCCGACGGTGAAGCCGTCGCCGCGCGCGACCGCCTGCTTCGGCACCGAGTCGGTGGTCATGATGGCCTGGGCGGCGGTCAGCCCGGTCGCGGCGTCCCCGCCCGCGCCGGCCAGCGCATCCGCCGCCAGGTCGACGCCGCGCAGCACGGCCGCGCGGAACGACTCGTCGCCGACGCCGATGAGGCCGGTCGAGCACACCTGCACGTCGATCGCGCCGATGCCGAGGCGCTCGGCGGCACGCTCGGCGGTCTGGTGGGTCGTCTGGAAGCCGAATGCGCCGGTGAAGCAGTTGGCGCCGCCGGAGTTGAGCACGACCGCGCGGGCGCTGCCGCCCGCGAGCGCCTGCTCGCTCCACAGCACCGGGTTGGCCTTCGCGCGGTTGGACGTGAAGACGCCCGCCGCGGCCGAGAGCGGGCCGTCGTTCACGACCATCGCGACGTCGAGCCCGCCGGACGCCTTGACGCCTGCGGCGACGCCGGCCGCGCGGAAGCCGGCCGCCGCCGTCACGCTCACGGGGCGACCCCGTCGACGGGGAGGCCGAGCTGCTCGTCGAAGCCGAGCGCGATGTTCGCCGACTGCACGGCCGCGCCCGCCGTGCCCTTGCCGAGGTTGTCGATCGCGGCGATCATGACGACGCGGCACGCCGCCTCGTCGAGGCCGACGCCGATGTGCACCGAGTTGGAGCCGAGCACGTCGGCCGTGCGCGGGTACTCGCCCGTCGGCAGCACGTGGATGAACCGCTCGTCGCCGTAGGCGGTGAGCCAGGCGCTGCGCACCTGCTCGGGCGTCGCCTCGCCGATGAGCGGCGCGGTGACGGTCGCGAGGATGCCGCGGGTCATGGGCACGAGCACCGGCGTGAAGGAGTGGCGCACCTCGGCCGCGCCGACCGCGCGCAGGTTCTGCGCGATCTCGGGCAGGTGCCGATGACTGCCGCCGACGCCGTACGGCGTGGCGCTGCCGGTGAGCTCGGCCGCGAGCAGCTGCGTCTTCGCGGCACGGCCGGCGCCCGAGGAGCCTACGGCCAGCACGGAGGTGAGCGCGGTCGCGTCGATGAGGCCCGCAGCGATGCCGGGGGCGGCGGCGAGCGTGACCGCGGTCGCGTTGCAGCCGGGCACCGCGATGCGGCGCGCCGCCCGCAGCTCGCGGCGCTGGCGGCCGCCGTCGGCGAGGATCAGCTCGGGCATCCCGTAGGGCCAGGTGCCCGCGTGCTCGGTGCCGTAGAACGCCTGCC
Source organism: Agrococcus sp. SCSIO52902 (assembly GCF_022983135.1). Classification (GTDB taxonomy): domain Bacteria; phylum Actinomycetota; class Actinomycetes; order Actinomycetales; family Microbacteriaceae; genus Agrococcus; species Agrococcus sediminis. The sequence goes on along the minus strand of NZ_CP095269.1, from coordinate 1,892,169 downwards.
AGTCGTCGGCGCGCTCGAGCCGGTGGTCGGCACCGGCGTCGACGACGAGCGTCGACTCGGGCAGCTGCGCGGCGATGCCGCCCGAGTGCCCGTGCGGCAGCGCGAGGAAGACGACGTCGTGGCCGGCGAGCACCTCGGCGGTCGTCTCCTGGAAGGTCAGCGAGGCGAAGGAGCGGAGGTTGGGGTGCACGGCGACGAGGGGCTGCCCGGCGTTGGCGTGCGCGGTGACGGTGCGCACCTCCAGCTCGGGGTGGTGGGCGAGCAGCCGCAGCAGCTCTCCCCCTGCGTACCCGCTCGCCCCTGCGACGGCGACGGAGAGGCTCATGCCTCCAGGCTAGTCGCCGCGCGATGCGGCTTCCGCCGAGAAGCCCACCTCGACGAGCGCCTGCACCTCGATGTCGCCCGCCGCGAGCTCGACCGCGCCGCCCGCGTCGGCCGCGCCGAGCACCATCGACTCGACGCCGCGCTGCCGCTTGGCGAGCAGCGGGCGGGGCGGCTCGACCCCGGGCTCCCGGATGCTGCGCACGACCGGCGCGCCGAGGCCCGCGGCCTCGGCGTAGTCGGCCGCGCGCGCCACCGCGTCGGCGATCGCGCGCGAGCGGGCGCGGCTCGCGAGCTCGCGCTCGGTGCCCTCGGCGAGCGACCAGGCGATGCCGCCCACCTCGTGCACCTGCTCGGCGCCCAGCTCGCCGATCCAGGTGCCGAGCGCCTCGACGTCGACGAACGTCGCGGTGACGGAGGCCGAAGCCGTGAAGACCAGCCGCTGCGGCTGGCCCTCCCCCACCCACTCGCGGTGGTGCGAGACCCACACGCGGTCGGCGTGCCAGGTGTCGACGGCCCCCGACTCCGCGAAGGCGCGCGCCTCGGCGCTCACCCGGCTGTGCGCCTTCGCGACGAGCGTCATCGCCGCCTCCGGCGCATCCGCCTGCCACCGCGACTGCACCGTGACGGTCGCCCGCTCGGCGGCGGCTCGCTCGACGGCCTCTCCGGTGACCAGGATCTCGACCATGGCCGCGATGCTACTCGCGCAGCCTCGCCCCGTGCCGGTCGGTCGCGACCCGCAGCCCCGCGAGCTTCGCCTCGGATGCCTCGGCCGCGGTCAGCGTGCGGTCGGGCGCCCGGAAGCGGAGGGCGAACGTGAGCGACTTCTCGCCCTCGCCGAGGCCCTGCCCGCGGTAGTCGTCGACGAGCGCGATGTGCTCGAGGAGCGTGCCCGCGCCATCGCGCACCGCCCGCTGCACCTCGCCCGCCGGCACGCCGATGGGCACCACGAGCGAGAGGTCCTGCGTGGCCGCCGGCACCGGCGCGATGCGCGCGGTGTCGAGCCCGACGCGGGCGCGGGCGATCATCGCGGTCAGATCGAGCTCGGCGACCGCCACCACCCGCGGGAGGTCGGCGTCGGCCGCCACCTGCGGCAGCAGCTCGCCGGCCACGCCGACGACCTCGTCGCCGACGAGCAGCTCGGCGGTGCGCCCCGGGTGCAGCCACTCCCGCTGCCCCTGGCGCACGTCGAGCTCGAGCCCGAGCGTGCGCGCGACGCGCTCCGCGGCCTCGATCGCGTCGGCGATCCCGTAGCGCGCCGGCGCAGTGCCGGGCTGCTTGCGCACCCGCTCGCCCACCAGCAGCACCGCCGCGTGGTCGGGCTGCGCGGGCAGCGCGTCGAGCGCGGCGAGCACGTCGTCGGCGGGGCGCGCGTCGGCGGCCGGCAGCTCGTCGGTGCCCTGGCCGTCGACCGCGACGAACACGCGGCCGAGCTCGAACAGCGCGAGGTCGGTGAGGCCGCGGCCGAGGTTGCGGTGCGCGGTGTCGAGCATGCCCGGCAGCAGCGCGGTGCGCAGCCACGGGCGCTCGCCGTCGAGCGGGTTCTCGAGCCGCACGGGCTCGGGGCCCGTCATGCGCGCCTGGCGCTCGGTGGCGAAGGGCGCGACGAGCACCTCGGTCAGGCCGGCAGAGGCGAGCGCGTCGGCGACGCGCCGTCGCAGGCGCTGCGGCCGCGTGTAGCCGCGCCCGGGCGGCGCGACCGGCAGGACGGAGGGGATGCGGTCGAAGCCGACGATGCGCGCGATCTCCTCGACGAGGCCCTCGCGGTCGACGAGGTCGCGGCGCCACGTGGGCGGCGTGACCGTCCACGCGTCCGCGCCCTGCTCGACGACGACGGCGCCGATGCGCTCGAGCGCACCGCGCGCCTCCTCGACGCGGTAGTCGGTGCCGAGCAGCGCGTTCCAGAAGCCGACGCCGATCGTGATCGGCCGCATCACGGGCACCTCGCCCTGGTCGGCGCCGAGGGCGTCGATCGTGCCGCCGGCCAGGTCGACGAGCAGCTGGGCCACGCGGGCGGCTGCCGCGTCGGCCACCGCCGGGTCGACGCCGCGCTCGTAGCGCTTCGACGCCTCGGAGAACAGCTTGTGCCGGCGTGCCGAGCGCCCGATCGTGACGCCGTCGAAGGTTGCCGACTCGATGAGGACATCGGTCGTCGTCGCGTCGATCTCGGTCTCGGCGCCGCCCATGACGCCCGCGAGGCCGATCGCGCCGCGGTCGTCGGTGATGAGGAGGTCCTCGGGGCTGAGCGCGCGGTCGACGTCGTCGAGCGTCGTGAGCCGCTCCCCGGGCTGCGCGCGGCGCACCACGATGCCGCCGCGGAGCTTCGCGAGGTCGTAGCCGTGGATCGGCTGCCCGAGCTCGAGCATCACGTAGTTGGTGATGTCGACCGGCAGCGAGATGGAGCGGATGCCCGCGAGCCGCAGCCGCGAGGCCATCCACGACGGCGTCGCGCGCGTCGGGTCGATGCCGCGCACCACGCGCACCACGAAGCGGGTGCAGCCGGCGCGGCCGCGGATGGGCTTGTCGTCGCGCAGCTCGAGCGGGAAGCCGGTTGCGGGGCCCGCGTCGACCGCGGCGCGCGCGGTGTCGGCGGGGTCGACGAACGCCTGCCCCGTGGCGGACGCCACCTCGCGGGCGATTCCGCGGATGGAGAGCGCGTACCCGCGGTCGGGCGTCACGTTGATCTCGACCGCCTGGTCGTCCAGGCCCAGCAGCGCCAGCGCATCCGCACCGACCTCGCCCGGGATGCCGAGCGGGTCGAGGCGCATGATGCCGTCGTGGTCGTCGCCGAGGCCGAGCTCGCGCTCGGAGGCGATCATGCCGTCGGAGACGTGGCCGTAGGTCTTGCGCGCGGCGATCTCGAAGCCGCCCGGGAGCGCCGCGCCGGGCAGCGTCACGACGACGCGGTCGCCCTCGACGAAGTTGAGCGCGCCGCAGACGATGCCGCGCACGCCGCCGTTGGCCTCGCCGACGTCGACCTGCGCGTAGCGGATCGTCTTGCCGTTCTTCTGCGGCTCCTCGACGAACGAGAGCACGCGGCCGACGACGATCGGGCCGCGCAGCTCGCCGCCGTGCACCGTCTCCTCCTCGAAGCCGACGCGCACGAGCGTCGCGTGCAGCCAGTCGGCGGCGTCGTCGGCGGGCACGTCGACGTGCTCGCGCAGCCATGACAGCGGGATCCTCATCAGATCACCATCCCGAACTGCTCGGTGAAGCGCACATCGCCCTCGATCATGTCGCGCATGTCGTCGAGCTGGTACCGGAACTGGAGGGTGCGCTCGACGCCCATGCCGAACGCGAAGCCCGAGTAGACCTCGGGGTCGACGCCCGCCGCGCGCAGCACGTTGGGGTTGACCATGCCGCAGCCGCCCCACTCGACCCAGCGTGGGCCGCCGCGCATGCCGGGGTGCCAGACGTCCATCTCGGCGCTCGGCTCGGTGAAGGGGAAGTAGTTGGGGCGGAGGCGGATCCTCGCCTCGTCGCCGAACATGATGCGCGCGAGGTGCTCGAGCGTGCCGCGCAGGTTGGCCATCGTGATGCCCTTGTCGACGGCGAGGCCCTCCATCTGCGTGAAGACCGGCAGGTGCGTGGCGTCGATGTCGTCGGTGCGGTAGACGCGGCCGGGCGCGACGATGTAGACCGGCAGCTCGCGCGTGAGCAGCGAGCGCGCCTGCACGGGGCTCGTCTGGGTGCGCAGCACCATGTGGCGGTCCGCGGGCGCGACGTAGAAGGTGTCGGACTCGCTGCGCGCGGGGTGGTCGGGGTCGACGTTGAGCGCGTCGAAGTTGTACCACTCGTGCTCGAGCTCGGGGCCCTCCGCGACCTCCCAGCCCATGCCGACGAAGACGTCGCTCATCTCGTCCATGAGCATCGTCAGCGGGTGGCGGCCGCCGGCGGTGCGGATGCGCGGCAGCGCGGTGACGTCGACGCGCTCGGCCTCGAGCTGGGCGGCCTCCTCGGCCGCCGCGAGCTCCTGCTGGCGGGCGGCGATCGCCTCGGCGACGCGGCCGCGACCGGCGCCGATCGTCTGGCCGGCGGCCTTGCGCTGCTCGGGCGCGATGTCGCGCAGGCTCGCGTTGAGGCCGGCGAGCTCGGAGCCCTGCCCGTTGTGGGCGGCCTTCGCCGCCTGCAGGTCGGCGGTCGTCTGCGCGGCCTCGATCGCGGCGAGCGCCGCGGCCACCGCGGCGTCGACGCGCGCGCCGAGGTCGGCGTTCTCGTCAGGGGTTGGCACCCGACGATCCTATCGAGCGGGGCGGGCCCGCCTGCTCAGGTGAGGTCGGTCGGATCCTGGTCCGGCTGCTGCCGCTGCTGCCGGATGGCCCGCGTCGAGACGGGGATGCTCGTGGTCGGCGTGCCGTCCGGGCGCTTGCCCTTCGTGCGCGGCCGCGACGCCCACGCGGCGGTGCGGTGCGCGAGCCAGGTGAGCGAGAGGTTGAGCGCCAGGTAGATCGCCAGCAGCACGAACGTGGTCGACAGCGCGTACTGTCCCGCGCCGTAGAACTCCGCCAGGTCGCGGCCGATGGTGATGAGCTCGGGGCTCGAGACGATGTAGCCGAGCGCCGTGTCCTTCAGCAGCACCACGAGCTGGGCGATGATGACCGGCAGCATGATGCGGATCGCCTGCGGCAGCTCGATGAGCGCGAGCGTGCGCAGCGGGCTCAGCCCGATCGCCAGCCCGCTCTCGCGCTGGCCCTTGGGCAGGGCCGCGACGCCTGTGCGGATCGCCTCGCCGATGATCGCGCCGTTGTAGACGATGAGCGCGATGATGACGGAGATCATCGGGCCCATCCGCATGGCCAGCAGCACGAAGAGGATCATCAGCAGCACCGGCATGCCGCGGAAGAACTCGAGCACGATCGTGACGGGGATGCGCACCCAACGGCTGCGGGCGCTGCGGCCGACGGCGAAGACGAGGCCGAGCGCGATCGCCCCGACCGAGGCGATCGCCGCGGTGATGAGGGTGGTCTGGAGGCCGAAGAGCAGGCCGCGAGCGCCCGTCCAGTAGGCCGGCTCGAGGAAGATGTCCCAGCGGTCGGCGTAGAAGGTGCCGCCGAGCCACAGCTGGTAGACCGCCCAGCCGATGACCGCGGCGAACACGACCGCGAAGACGACCGAGAGCATGCGGGAGAAGCGCCGCGCCTTCGGGCCGGGCTCGTCGTACAGGACGCTGGCGCTCATCGGACCACCCTCCACTTGCGCTCGAGCCAGTCGGCGAGCTGCCCGAGCGGCACGGTGATGAGCAGGTAGCTCAGGGCGATGCCGAGGAAGATCTCGAGGGTCTGGTCGCCGTTGGTGTTCGACAGGCGCTGCGCGACCGAGGTGAGCACGAAGATGAAGAAGCCCATCGCGACCGAGGTGTTCTTCGTGAGCGCGATGATCACGTTGATGATCGGCGGGACGACGGAGCGGATGGCCTGCGGCAGCACGACCTCGGTCATGGTCTGCCGGAAGCCGAGGCCGATGGAGCGCGCGGCCTCCGCCTGCCCGAAGGCGACGGAGTTGATGCCGCTGCGCACCGCCTCGGCGAAGAACGCGGTCGTGTAGAACGCGAGCGCGATGACGCCGGAGAGGAAGAAGTCGAGCGTCACGCCCACGCGCGGCAGCACGAAGAACACGAAGAAGAACACCAGCGTCAGCGGGGTGTTGCGCGCGAGCTCGGTGTAGACCGCCGCCGCCACGCGCAGCGCCGCCACAGGCGACACGCGCATGCCGGCGATGATGGCGCCGGCGGGCAGGCCGATGGCGGTGGTCACGAGCACGAGCAGCAGCGTGCTGCGCATGCCGTCCCACCACAGCGGTCCGTTCGAGAGCAGGGCTTCCATGCGTCTCCGTCAGTCTCGACGAGGCGGGGCCCGCGTCGCGGGCCCCGCCCGTCAGGGTCGGTTCGGCCGGGTATCAGTACCGGTCGACGGCCGGGGGCTCGGGCGTCGGGAGCACTGCGCCCGCCGTCTGCTCCCAGAGCGACTCGTAGCGGCCGTCCTCGAAGGCGGCCTCCAGCGTGTCGTTGATGAAGGCGCGGAACTCGTCGTCGCCCTTCGCCAGGCCGATGCCGTACGGCTCCTCCGTGAAGGTCTCGCCGTCGGCGACGAGCTCGAACTCACCGGCGTTCTGGTCGACGAAGCCGCCCAGGATCACGTTGTCGGTCGTGACTGCGACGACCTGCCCGTTGCGCAGCGGGTCGAGGCAGTTCGAGTAGACGTCGGTGGCGACGAGCTCGGCGCCGTACTCCTCGACGATCGTCGCTGCGGGCGTGGAGCCCTCGACCGAGCACACCGGCTGGCCCTCGACGTCCTCCGGGCCCGTGATGCCCTCGGGGTTGCCCGCCTGCACCATGAGCGCCTGTCCGGCCATGAAGTACGGCCCGGCGAAGTCGATGATCTCCTTGCGGGTGTCGTTGATCGTGTACGTCGCGACGACGATGTCGACCTGGCCCTGCTCGATGAAGGGCTCGCGGTTCGCCGACACGGTCTCGGTCCACTCGATGCTCTCGAACGGGATGCCGAGCTCGGCCGCGATGAGCGAGCCGATCGCGACGTCGAAGCCGACGGGAGCGCCGTCCGGGCCGACGAGGCCGAACAGCGGCTGGTCGAACTTCGTGCCGATCGTGATGGAGCCCGCCTCGGCGAGCTCGGCCATCGTGGTGCCCTCCTCGAACTCGGGCGACTCGACGACCTCGAGGCCGTAGGGGTGCTCGCTGGTGGCGCCGGTCTCGCCGGGCTCCTCGGGCTCGCCGGTGGACGACGTGCCCGCGGGGCCGCCGCAGGCGGTGAGCGCGAATACCGACAGCGCTGCCGCGCCGATCATGAGCTTGCTGCGCATGGTGCTGCTCCTTCTGTGGGGTGGTTCGGGTCAGTGGCTGAGGATCTTGGACAGGAAGTCCTTGGCCCGCTCGGTGCGCGGGTTCGAGAAGAACTCCTCCGGAGTGGTGTCCTCCATCACCCGCCCGTCGGCCATGAAGAGCACGCGGTCGGCCGCCTTGCGGGCGAAGCCCATCTCGTGCGTGACCGTGATCATCGTCATGCCGCCGTGCGCGAGCTCGACCATGACATCGAGCACCTCGTTGATCATCTCGGGATCGAGCGCGCTCGTGGGCTCGTCGAAGAGCATGAGCTTCGGCTCCATCGCGAGCGAGCGGGCGATCGCGACGCGCTGCTGCTGGCCGCCCGAGAGCTGCGCCGGCATCTTGTGCGCCTGGTTCGCGATGCCGACGCGCTCGAGCAGCGCCATCGCGTGCTCCTCGGCTTCCTTGCGCTTCTTGCCGCGCACCTTCATGGGGCCGAGCGTCACGTTCTCGAGGATCGACTTGTGGGCGAAGAGGTTGAACGACTGGAAGACCATGCCGACGTCGGCACGCAGCTGCGCGAGCTCCTTGCCCTCGGCGGGCAGCGGCACGCCGTCGATGCGGATCTCGCCGTCGTCGATCGTCTCGAGGCGGTTGATCGCGCGGCAGAAGGTCGACTTGCCGGAGCCGGAGGGGCCGATGACGACGACGACCTGGCCCTTGGGGATGGCGACGTCGATGTCGTTCAGCACGTGCAGGTCGCCGTAGTGCTTGTTGACGTGATCGAGCTCGACGAGGGGCTGCATGCGCTCATCAAAGCACGACCTATGGCCCCGCTGTGGCCGCTCGTTCGGATCGAAACGAAACGGTTACACGTCGCGCTGCGCGAAGGCGCTCTGGTAGAGGCAGACGGATGCCGCGGTGGCCAGGTTGAGCGACTCGGCGCGCCCGTAGACGGGCAGCCTGGCCGCGCGATCGGCGAGCGCGAGGGTCGCGGCGTCGAGACCGCGCGCCTCGTTGCCGAACAGCCACGCGGTGGGCCGCGCGAGCACGCCCTCGGCGCGGAGCTCGGTGAGGTCCTCGCCCGAGACGTCGGCGGCGAGCACGCTGAGGCCGGCCGCGGCGGCGGCCTCGACCGCGTCGATCGTGGCGGCGCCGACGGCGATGTCGACGTGGAAGAGCGAGCCGGTCGTCGAGCGCACGACCTTGGGCGCGTACGGGTCGACGGAGTTGGCGGTGACGATGACGGCGGATGCGCCGGCCGCGTCGGCCGCGCGGAGGATCGTGCCGAGGTTGCCGGGGTCGCGCACCTCGTGGAGGATCGCGACGAGCGGGTGCTCGGCGGCAGCGGCGCGCGCGATCGCGTCCTCGAGCCGGACGGGGGCCTGCTTCGCGACCGCGACGATGCCCTGCGGATGCACGGTGTCGGCGATGGCGGCGAGCGCGCGCTCGGAGGCGGCGGTCACCGGCGCGTGCTGCGCGGCGCGGTCGATGAGGTCGGCGTGGCGCTCGCGCGCGGCGTCGGTGACGAAGACGTCGACGAGCTGCGCGGGCTGCCAGCGCACCGCCTCGTCGAGCGCCGCGGGGCCCTCCAACAGGAACAGCCCGGTCGATGACCGGGCTGCTCGCTGCTGGAGTCTCGCAGCCTCTCGCACGCGGGGCGCGCGGGGGCTGTCGAGCATGTCAGGCCGCGTTCTGCGGAGCCGACGTGTCGGTCGGCAGGGCCGCCTTGGCGGCCTCGACCAGCGCCGTGAAGGTGGCGGGCTCGTGCACGGCGAGCTCGGCCAGCATGCGGCGGTCGACCTCGATGCCCGCGAGGCCGAGGCCCTGGATCAGGCGGTTGTACGTGAGGCCGTTCTGGCGGGCGGCGGCGTTGATGCGCTGGATCCACAGGCGGCGGAACTCGCCCTTCTTCGCCTTGCGGTCGCGGAAGGCGTAGACGTGCGAGTGGAGCAGCTGCTCCTTGGCCTTGCGGTACAGGCGCGAGCGCTGCCCGCGGTAGCCGGCTGCCTGCTCGAGGATGACGCGACGCTTCTTGTGGGCGTTGACCGCCCTCTTGACACGTGCCATGAGTGTGTTCCCTCTATCTCTTCGTCGTCGCGCGCGTCAGCGGGCGAGCAGCTTCTTGATGATCTTGGCGTCGGCGGGCGCGACGACCTTGTCCTTGTTGAGGCGGCGCGTCTGGACCGACGACTTCACCTCGAGGTTGTGGCGCATGCCGGCCTGCTGCTTGCGGATCTTGCCGGTGCCGGTGATCTTGAAGCGCTTCTTCGCACCGGAGTGCGTCTTCTGCTTGGGCATTCTTGTCTCCTACTCGGATGCTGGCTTGCTCGCGGGCGAGCCTGCGGGCTTGGCCTTGGGCGCAGCGGGCTTCGCGGACCCCGGCGCTGCGGGCTTGCCCGCGGGCTTCGGCGTCGCGGGCGTCGCGGCGGGCTTGGCGGCTGCGGGTGCAGCGGGTGCGGCTGCGGCGGATGCGGCAGCGGGCTTGGGCGCGGACGCCGGCCGGGGCGCCTGGGCGGGCGTCGGCTGGACGGTGCGCGGCGCCTGGCGGGGACGCGAGTCGCTGCGCGGCTCGGACGAGCGCGAGTCGGAGCGCGGCTCCGAGCTGCGCTCGGACGAGCGGGGCGGGCGCGCGTCGGAGTCGCGGCTGTCGGAGGACGGCCGCGACGAGCCGGCCGGGCGCGACGTGGTCGACGGGCGCGACGTGGCCGGGCGCGGCGAGCGGGTGAGCTCGGTGTCGCCGTTCGTCGAGCTGCCCGCGGGCAGCGTCGGGCGAGCGGGGCGCGACGCCTCGACCTCGGCCTGGCGTGCCGCCTGCCGCTCGGCCTCGGCACGGCGCTTCTCCTGGTCGGCCTTGCGCTGCGCGGTGCGCGTCGCGTTCAGCTCGGCCTTGGCGTCCGACTTCGAGCGCATGGGGCCGACGATCATCACCATGTTGCGACCGTCGATGGTCGGCGACGACTCGACCGCGCCGTACTCCTGGATGTCCTCCGCGAAGCGCTGCAGCAGCTTGACGCCCATCTCGGGGCGCGACTGCTCGCGGCCGCGGAAGAGGATCATGGCCTTGACCTTGTCGCCCGCCTCCAGGAACCCCTGTGCACGCTTGCGCTTCGTCTCGTAGTCGTGATCGTCGATCTTCAGGCGGAACCGGACCTCCTTGAGGACGGTGTTCGCCTGGTTGCGACGGGCCTCCTTGGCCTTCTGCGCCTGCTCGTACTTGAACTTGCCGTAGTCCATGATCTTGACGACGGGCGGGCGCGAGTTCGGCGCGACCTCGACGAGGTCGAGGTCTGCCTCACGGGCAAGACGAAGGGCATCCTCGACCCGGACGACGCCGACCTGCTCGCCGGCAGGGCCGACCAGTCGGACTTCGGGGACGCGGATGCGCTCGTTGGTGCGGGGATCGCTGATCGCGGGCTCCTTCACGTTGCTGTGCTGTGTGCTGGTGCACGGCGAACGAGGAGCCAGAGCGCGGGATCGACCTGCGTGGCTCAGCACCGCGGTGCCCGCCTCACGACGCGCTGCCCGGTGCTGCTGACCCGATAGCCTGGAACGGCTGCGGGTGGGATTGCTCCTCTTTCACCTCCGGGCGGAAGCCCGAAACCTGCAGAACTCTACCAGACACCGGCCTCCAGGAGAAGAGCGCGATGACTGACCCGATCGAGCACGACCACCGCGACGATGCGCTGACCGAGGCGCGCGACATCGCCGACGTCCCGGCGGTCGAGCTGATCAACACCGTCGCGATCCACCTGCTGAGCGCCGCCGCGGTGAAGGTCGGCCTCGCCGACGACCCCGAGCAGCAGCTCGACCTCGACGAGGCGCGCAAGCTCATCAACGCGCTCGCCGGCCTCGTCACCGCGGCCGCGCCCGAGGTGGGCGGCATCCACGCCGCACCGCTGCGCGACGGCCTGCGGTCGGTGCAGCTCGCGTTCCGCGAGGCGAGCCCGATGCCCGACGCCCCCGGCAAGGGCCCGGGCGAGAAGTTCACCGGGCCCGTCTCCTAGTCGGAGGGCTGCCTAGCGGGCGGCCTCCCGCTCGGCGCGCGTGACGGCGAGCACCGCCGGCACGCGCAGCGGCAGCCGCGCCGCGCCCCCGTCCCAGCGGTGCATGCGCACGGCCACGCTGTCGATGCGCTCGCGCACGAGCTCGGCGTCGGCGAGCGCCGCCGCTGCGCGCTGCACCTGCTCGGCGGCGTCGGGCGCCGCGTCGACGAGCGCGTGCACCTCGAGATCGGCGCCCGCGAGCGTGCTGCGCGGGTCCCCCGTCGCGAGCACGACGGCCTGCACCGCGGGCTGGGCGAGCATCGCGTCGACGACGGCCCCCTGCACGGCCGGGTCCTCGACGCCCCACGTCCAGGGCGCATCCGTCAGCAGCGCCTCGAGCATCGTGCGGGTGAGCACGAGCTCGGTCGCGGCCCCCGGGTCGACGACGATGCGGCCGGGGCCGTCGAGCGCGGCCGCGGCGGCGCGGTCGATGCCGGTCGGCACGGGGCGGGCGGCGGCGTTCCAGCCGCGCATGCCGTCGACCGACGAGAACATGGGCAGGATGGGCCGTCCGTCGGGCCCGAGGACGGTCACGATCGAGAGCTCCTGCGTCTTGTCGACGGTGCGGCCCCGCTCGTCGACGCCGGTCTCCCCCGCCGCCGCGAGCAGCGGCACGAGCAGCCGCGCGCCGCGCAGCGCGTCCACGACGGCCGAGCGGCCGCCGCTGCCGTCGGCGAGCGCGCGCACCGCGTCGACGAAGCCCGCGGGCGCGGAGCCGTCGTCGTGCGCGTAGGCCGTGTCGTGGTGGTCGAAGGAGCGACCCTCCCACGGCCGGCCCGCCGAGTCGGCCGCGCGGCGCGGCTGCCCGTCGGCCACCGGGCTACTGGCCGGCGACGTCGAGCGCGGCGGCGAGCGTGAACGCGCCGGCGTAGAGCGCCTTGCCCACGATGGCGCCCTCGACGCCGTACGGCACGAGCTCGCGGAGCGCGGCGATGTCGTCGAGGCTCGCGACGCCGCCGGAGGCGACGATCGGCTTCTGCGTGCGCTCGGCGACCTGGCGCAGCAGCGTGAGGTTCGGGCCCTGGAGGGTGCCGTCCTTCGTCACGTCGGTGACCACGTAGCGGCTGCAGCCCGCGGCCTCGAGGCGCGCCAGCACATCCCACAGGTCGCCGCCGTCCTGCGTCCAGCCGCGGGCGGCGAGCGTCGTGCCGCGCACGTCGAGGCCCACCGCGATCTGGTCGCCGTACTCGGCGATGACGGATGCCGTCCACTCGGGGTTCTCGAGCGCCGCGGTGCCGAGGTTGATGCGCTTCACGCCGGTGGCGAGCGCCGACTCGAGCGAGGCCTCGTCGCGGATGCCGCCGGAGAGCTCGACCTGCACACGACCCTTGCTGGCCTTGATCACCTTCTTGATGACGGCGCGGTTGTCGCCGCGCCCGAAGGCGGCGTCGAGGTCGACGAGGTGGATCCACTCGGCACCCTGCCGCACCCAGTCCTCGGCGGCGTCGACGGGGCTGCCGAACGAGGTCTCGGTGCCGGCCTTGCCCTGCGTGAGCCGCACGGCCTTGCCGCCCGCCACGTCGATCGCGGGCAGCAGCTGCAGCTTGGGCGACTGGTTGAAGTCGGTCATGGGGATGGGGATGCCTTCCGGTGTCGGGGCCACGGCGATGCTACTGCCGCCGCTCGGCGGCGGCCAGCTCAGAGGCCGCGCACCCAGTTGCCGAGCAGGCGGATGCCCGCCTCGCCCGACTTCTCGGGGTGGAACTGCGTGGCGGAGAGGGGGCCGTTCTCGACGGCGGCGATGAACCGCTCGCCGTGCTCGGCCCACGTCACCCGCGGGGGGCGGATGCGCGGGTGCGGGTCGATGTGCCACTCGGTGGCGGCGTAGGTGTGCACGAAGTAGAAGCGCTCGTCGCGCACGCCCTCGAAGAGCACGGAGTCCTCGGGCGCCTCGACCTGCGCCCAGCCCATGTGGGGCAGGATGTCGGCGCGGAGCCTCCGCACGGTGCCCGGCCACTCGTCGAGGCCCGCCGTCGTGCCGCCGCCCTCCTCGCCGCTAGAGAACAGCACCTGCATGCCGACGCAGATGCCGAGCACGGGGCGCGAGCCGGCGAGGCGCCGGCCGATGAGCTCGCCGCCGCGGATCGCCTGGATGCCGGCCATGCAGGCGGCCATCGAGCCGACGCCGGGGACGACGAGGCCGTCGGCCTCCATGACCGCGGTGCGGTCGGCCGTGAGCGTGACGTCGGCGCCGGCCGCCTCGAGGGCCTTCGCCGCCGAGTGCACGTTGCCGAGGCCGTAGTCGAGCAGCGCGACGCGCGGCCGGGCGAGCGGGGAGCGCGTCACAGCGCGCCCTTCGTCGAGGGCACGCCGGTGACGCGCGGGTCGGGCTCGACCGCCACGCGCATCGCGCGGGCGAGCGCCTTGAACTCGGCCTCGGCGATGTGGTGCGGGTCGCGGCCCGCGAGCACCTCGACGTGCGCCGTGATGCGGGCGTTCAGGGTGATCGCCTCGAGCACGTGCCGCACGAGCGAGCCGGTGAAGTGCCCGCCGATGCGGTGCAGCTCGAAGCCCGCGGGCTCGCCGGAGTGCACGAGGAACGGTCGGCCGGAGAGGTCGACGACGGCGCGCGCGAGCGCCTCGTCGAGCGGCACGGTCGCGTCGCCGTAGCGGCGCACCCCGGCCTTGTCGCCCAGGGCCTCGGCGAGCGCGAGGCCGAGCGAGATGGCGGTGTCCTCGACCGTGTGGTGCGCGTCGATGTCGGTGTCGCCGCTCGCCTCGACCTGCAGGTCGATGAGCGAGTGCTTCGCGAAGGCCGTCAGCATGTGGTCGTAGAACGGCACCGTCGTCGAGATCGACGAGGCGCCGGTGCCGTCGAGGTCGAGCGAGAGGCGGATGCTCGACTCGCTCGTCGTGCGCTCGATGGATGCGGTGCGGGCCATGGCCTCGATCCTATTCCGCGCGCAGCGCTGCCATCGCCGACAGCAGCACGGTCGTCTCGGCGGCGGTGCCGGCGGTGATGCGGAGGGTGTGCGGCAGCCCGACGTCGCGCACGAGGATGCCCCGCTCGAGCAGCGCCTCGAACGTCGCCCGCGGATCGTCGATGCCGCCCACCAGCACGAAGTTCGCGTCGGACGGGTAGGGGCGGTAGCCGAGCGCCGTGAGCTCGTCGACGATGCGGTCGCGCTGCGTGCGCAGCTCGTCGACGCGCGAGAGCATCGCGTCGCTGTGGCGCAGTGCCGCCACGGCAGCCGCCTGCGTGAGCGCCGACAGGTGGTAGGGCAGCCGCACCAGCCGCAGCGCGTCGATCACCGCGGGATCGGCGGCGAGGTAGCCCACGCGGATGCCGGCGAAGGCGAAGGCCTTGCTCATCGTGCGCGAGACGAGCAGCCGGGGGTGCCGCTCCAGGAGCGTCAGCGCCGTGCGGCTGCGGTCGTGGGCGAACTCGGCGTAGGCCTCGTCGACCAGCACGATGCCGCGCGCGGCCTCGGCGGCTGCCTCGATCGTCTCGAGGTCGATGGCGGTGCCCGTGGGGTTGTTGGGCGAGCAGAGGAACACCACGTCGGGATCGTGCTCGGCGATCGCCTCGCGCACCGCCTGCGGCGTGAGCGTGAAGTCGTCGGCCCGGGGCACGGGCACCCAGCGCATGCCGACGCCCTGCGCGAGCAGCGGGTACATCGAGTAGGTGGGCGTGAACGACAGCAGAGAGCGCCCCGGGCCGCCGAATGCCTGCAGCACGTGCTGCAGCACCTCGTTGGAGCCGTTGCCTGCCCAGATCTGCGCCGGCTGGAGCCCATGGCCGAGGTAGCCGGCGAAGGCCGCGCGCAGCGCGTCGAACTCGCGGTCGGGGTAGCGGTTGGCGTCGGGCAGGGCGCGGGCGATCTCCTGCACGATGTCGAGCGCCACGGCCTCCGGCACGCGGTACGCGTTCTCGTTCACGTTGAGCCGCACCGGCACGTCGAGCTGCGGCGCGCCGTAGGGCGTCAGGCCGCGCAGGTCTTCGCGGATGGGCAGGTCGTCGAGGCTCGTCACCGAACCAGCCTAGGACCGGCGCGGATGCCGCTCGTGGCTCAGCCGGAGTAGTGTGCGGGGATCGCGAGCCGCTCGCCCGGCTGGATGGCTCCGGCGATGCCGTTCAGCAGCTCGATCTCGGCGACCACGTCGCGCGGGTCGGCCTCAGGCGCGACGGCCTCGGCGATCTGCCACAGCGACTGGCCCGGCATGACGGTGATGTGCTCGAACTGCGCCGTCTCGGCCGTCGACGAGGCGACGGCACCGGCGAGGGCGTCGCCGAGCACGCCGGCGCCGGCGAGCGCGCCTGCGGCGAGCACGGGCGCGGCGACGAGCAGTGCCAGGGCACGGCGGCCGCGGGCGGTCAGGCGCACGCGGGCACCCGGCGTGGTGGTGGTGATCGCAGTCATCGCAGTTCCTCTCGGTGGAGTTCGCGGCCGGTGCTCGGCCGGGAGCACCGGCCGCGAATCTCTGTTTCGAACCTATCTTCGATCCTCCGGATGCGTCAAGCCCTGTCGCGGAGTTTCTCCACGACACACTCGAACATCCGTTTGATCCGGGCGTCCTGTCGGATACGCTTTCGAACCACGAGGAGTCAATCGCGGGCCACTGACACGCGATGCACCTGAGGGAGCGGAGCGGGCATGACGAGGCAGCTGACCGAGAAGCAGCAGGCGATCCTGCAGGTCATCCAGCGGGCGGTGCGCCAGCGCGGCTACCCGCCGAGCTACCGCGAGATCGGCGACGCCGTGGGGCTCTCGTCGCTCTCGAGCGTCACCCACCAGCTCGGCCAGCTCGAGCTCGCGGGCTGCATCCGCCGCGACCCGTCCCGCCCACGCACGATCGAGGTGCTCATCGACGACGAGGTCGACGAGACCGCGGGCAGCATCGACCACGCCGCGTTCGTGCCCCTCGTCGGCCGCATCGCCGCAGGCGTGCCGATCACGGCCGAGCAGCAGGTCGAGGACGTCTTCCCGCTCCCCCGGCAGCTCGTGGGCACCGGCGACCTCTTCATGCTGAAGGTCGTCGGCGACTCCATGATCGACGCCGCGATCTGCGACGGCGACTGGGTGGTCGTGCGCCAGCAGCAGACGGCCGAGAACGGCGACATCGTCGCCGCGATGCTCGACAGCGAGGCGACGGTCAAGGTGTTCCGCCAGCGCGACGGCCACACCTGGCTGCTGCCGCGCAACTCCGCGTTCGAGCCGATCCTCGGCGACGAGGCCGACGTGCTCGGCCGCGTGGTGGCCGTGCTCCGGTCGGTCTGACGGCCCGGGCGGCGCCCGGGCCGCCAGGTCAGGCCCGAAACTCGGCCAGCTGGCCCGCCGCGGCCTCCGTCACCATCGCATCGATGCGCGTGCCCGCCTCGTCGTGCGTCTCGCGCAGCACCTCGAAGCGCTCGTGGAGGTCGGCCACGACATCGCCGCGGTCGTAGGGCACGAGCAGCGACACCGCGACCTGCGGGCGCGGCAGCAGCTCGGCGATCCGCGCGAGCAGCTCGTCGACGCCCTCGCCGGTGCGGGCCGACGCGAAGACCGCGTCGGGCTGCAGGCCGCGCAGCACGAGCCGCTCGTCGGCGGTCACGAGGTCGGCCTTGTTGAAGACGACGATCTCGGGGATCGAGCGCGCGCCCGTCTCGCCCAGCACATCGCGCACCGTCGCGATCTGCGAGGCCGGATCCGGGTGGCTCGCATCGACGACGTGCACGATGACCTCCGACTCCGCGACCTCCTCGAGCGTCGAGCGGAAGGCCTCCACGAGCTGGTGCGGCAGGTTGCGCACGAAGCCCACGGTGTCGGCGATCGTGAACTCCCGGCCATCCGGTGTGCGCGCGCGGCGCACGGTCGCGTCGAGGGTCGCGAACAGCGCGTTCTCGACCAGCACGCCGGCACCGGTGATGCGGTTGAGCAGGCTCGACTTGCCGGCGTTCGTGTAGCCGGCGATCGCCACGCCCGGCACCTCGAACCGGTCGCGGTTCGCGCGCTTCGCCTGCCGCGCCGGTGCGAAGCCCTTGATCTGCTTGCGCAGCCGCGCCATGCGCGAGTGGATGCGACGGCGGTCGAGCTCGATCTTGGTCTCACCGGGGCCGCGGGAGCCCATGCCGGCGCCCTGGCCGCCGACCTGGCCACCGGCCTGGCGCGACATGGACTCGCCCCAGCCGCGCAGGCGCGGCAGCAGGTACTCGAGCTGCGCGAGCTCGACCTGCGCCTTGCCCTCTCGGCTCTTGGCGTGCTGGCTGAAGATGTCGAGGATGACGGCGGTGCGGTCGATGACCTTCACCTTGACGCGGTCCTCGAGCGCGCGCCGCTGGCTGGGCGAGAGCTCGCTGTCGGCGATGACGGTGTCGGCGCCCAGCTCCTTCACGATCGCGGCGAGCTCCTCGGCCTTGCCGCGGCCCACGTACGTGGCGGGATCGGGGTTGGGGCGGCGCTGCAGCATGCCGTCGAGCACGAGCGCGCCTGCGGTCTCGGCGAGCGCCGCGAGCTCCCGGAGGGAGTTCTCGGCGTCCTCCGCCGAGCCCGAGTAGACGCCCACGAGCACGACGTTCTCGAGGCGCAGCTGCCGGTACTCGACCTCGGTGACGTCCTCGAGCTCGGTGCGGAGGCCGTCGACGCGGCGGAGCGCCGCGCGCTCGTCGCGGTCGAGCTGGTCGCCGTCGGGGTCGACCGCGTCGTCGCCCTCCTGGAGCGCCTGCGCGCGCGCGGCGAGCAGCTCGCGCTCGCCGGGGGCCGCCCAGGCCAGGATGCGCTCCGTCGCGCGCCCGTGACCCTCGGCCTCGGCGGGGCCGGGCTGGGTGGGGTCTGCCTCGTTCGGTGCTGCCATGCTTCGTCCTTCGCTACTGTCGTGTCCGTGCCGGACCACTACTTCTCACCCGATCCCGTCGCGCCCGAGGCGGTCCGGACCATCCGGGTCCCGCTCGTCGGTCGCGAGCGGGAGATGGTCACGGCGACCGGTGTCTTCTCCGGCGACCGCCTCGACGTCGGCACGGCGGTGCTGCTGGATGCCGTGCCCGCGCCGCCCGAGACCGGTGAGCTGCTGGATCTCGGCTGCGGCTGGGGGCCGATCGCGGCGACGCTCGCGCTCCGCTCCCCCGCCGCCCGCGTGTGGGCGGTCGACGTCAACGCCCGAGCGCTCTCGCTCGTGGAGCGGAATGCCGAGCTGCTCAGCATATCGAACATCACCCCCGCGCTCCCCGAGCGCGTGCCCGCCGACGTGCGCTTCGACGCCATCTGGTCGAACCCGCCCATCCGCATCGGGAAGCCGCAGCTCCACGCGCTGTTCGAGACCTGGATCCCGCGGCTCGCGCCGGGGGCGACCGCGTGGCTCGTGGTGCAGAAGCACCTCGGCGCCGACTCGCTGCTGCGCTGGCTGGCCGAGCGCTTCGCCGGGTACGAGGTGGAGCGCGCGGACTCGCGGAAGACGTATCGCATCATCGCCGTCACGGCACCGGACTGAGCGTCTCTCCTCGGAAGACGATCTCCGCCGGACCGGTGAGCCACACGTGGCCGCGGTCGTCGAGCTCGACCTCGAGCCTGCCGCCCGGCACGTCGACGATCCACCGGTCGGCAGCATCCCCCGACCAGTGCCGCGTCGCCATGGCGGCCGCGACGGCGCCGGTACCGCACGAGAGCGTCTCGCCGACCCCGCGCTCGTGCACCCGCATGCGGATCGAGCCCACGCCGTCGGCGATCGTGCCCGGCACGACGAACTCGACGTTCGCGCCGTCCTCCGCCGCCGGCTCGAGCGCCGGCGCGCGGTGCAGGTCGAGGCCCGCGAGCTCCTCCTCGCTCGCGAGGGCGACGACGACGTGCGGGTTGCCGGTCGAGACGTCCTGGCCCGGGCGGGGCACGTCGAGGCCGGCGGATGCGACGAGTCGGGTGCCGCCGAGCTCGAACGGCCCGAGGTCGGCCGAGAGCAGGCCGCCGCGCCGCACGACGCGCTTGAGGCCCGCCCGCGTCGCCACGTCGAGCGCGCCGCCCTCCGGCAGCTCGGCGAGCCCGGACTCGAGCAGGAAGCGCACGAAGACGCGCACGCCGTTGCCGCACATCTCGCTCAGGCTGCCGTCGGCGTTCCAGTAGTCCATCGCCCACGTGCCGTCCGGCAGCGCGTCGAGCACCGCGTCGCCGGTCGCGCCCGCGGGCACCGCGCGGATCACGCCGTCGCCGCCGACGCCGAAGCGGCGGTCGGCCAGCTCGCGCACGCGTGCCGCGCTGAGGGGATGCGCGCCCTCGGGATCGGCCACGAGCACGAAGTCGTTGCCGGTGCCGTGGCCCTTGGAGAACGGGCCGCTCGCGCGCTGCGTCATGCCTCCAGGCTAGCGACCGCGCGCGCGGCGAGCGCTGCCGGGTCGGCGGGCGGCGCCGCCGGGTAGCGCTGGAACCACGAGACCTGCCGCCGCGCGTACCGACGGGTGAGCGCCTGGGTGCGCGCGATGGCCTCGGCCTCGTCGATCGCGCCGTCGAGCTGGTCGAGCGCCTGGCGGTAGCCGATGGCCTGCTGCGCGGTCGTGCCGCGCTCGATGCCGGCCGCGCGCAGCGCCCGCGCCTCCTCGACGATGCCGAGCCGCCACATCCGCTCCACCCGCTCGTCGAGCCGCGCGACGAGCCGATCGCGCTCGACGCGCACGTGCTGGATGATCGTCGGCCGCAGCAGCGACTCCTCGGGCGGCAGCCCCACCCGGAACGGCTCGCCGGTGAGCGTCACCGCCTCGAGCGCGCGCACGAGGCGCCTGCCGTTGTGCGGCCCGATGGCGTCGGCGGCCGCCCGGTCGACGGCGGCGAGCCGCTCGTGCATGGCGGTCGGGCCCCGCTCGGCGAGCTCGGCCTCGAGCTCGGCGCGGAGCGTCGCATCGGTCGCCGGGAAGGCGAACTCGTACAGGGCGCTCGAGGCGTAGAGGCCGCTCCCGCCCACGAGCACCGGCACCGCCCCCCGGGCCTCGATGCCGGCGATCGCCGCCAGGGCCGCCTCGCGGTAGGCCGCGACGGCGGCGTCCTCCCACGGCTCGAGCACGTCGATCAGGTGGTGCGGGTGCCCCCGCCGCTCGTGGGCGCTCGCCTTCGCCGTGCCGATGTCCATGCCGCGGTACAGCTGCATCGCGTCGCAGTTCACGAGCTCGCAGCGCGCGCCGAGCGCGACCACCGCGTCCGCGATGTCGAGCGACAGCGCCGTCTTGCCGGTGCCGGTGGCGCCGACGACGGCGATGAGGGTCACGTGCCGACGCGCAGCGTGGGCAGGCCGAGCAGGACCGGGCCGGCGGCGCCCGCGGCGGCGGATGCGCCGGTGGGCGCGGGCACGCCGCACGAGTCGGCCTGCGCGCGGTCCCAGGCGTCGCCGGCGCGCGTGCGGCGGAGCGCGAGCGGTCCGCCATCGGCGATGAGGTGGAACGGCGCCGCCTCGGTGATCTCGACGGTGACGACGTCGCCGGGCCGCGGCTGCTCGCCGTCCGGCGCCGGAGCGAAGTGCACGAGGCGGTTGTCCTCGGCGCGCCCGCTCAGCCGGTGGGTCTGCGCATCCTTCTTGCCCTCGCCGACCGAGACGAGCACCTCGGCCGTGCGGCCGACCTGCGCGCGGTTCTCCTCGTGCGCGATGCGGTCCTGCAGCTCGACGAGGCGCTCGAAGCGCTCCTGCACGACCGCCTTCGGCACCTGGTCGGGCATGGTGGCGGCCGGGGTGCCGGGGCGGATGGAGTACTGGAAGGTGAACGCGGAGGCGAAGCGCGACGCCTCGACCACCCGCATCGTCTCGGCGAAGTCCTCCTCGGTCTCGCCCGGGAAGCCCACGATGATGTCGGTCGTGATCGCCGCGTGGGGGATGCGCTCGCGCACCCGGTCGAGGATGCCGAGGAACTTCGAGGAGCGGTAGGAGCGGCGCATCGCGCGCAGCACGCGGTCGGACCCCGACTGCAGCGGCATGTGCAGCTGGGGCATGACCGCGTCGGTCTCGGCCATCGCGTCGATGACGTCGTCGGTGAACGCCGCGGGGTGCGGGCTCGTGAAGCGGATGCGCTCGAGCCCGTCGATCGCGCCCGCGGCGCGCAGGAGCTTGCCGAAGGCCAGCCGGTCGCCGAACTCGACGCCGTAGGAGTTGACGTTCTGGCCCAGCAGCGTCACCTCGATCGCGCCGTCGTCGACGAGCGCCTGCACCTCGGCGAGGATCTCGCCGGGCCGCCGGTCGCGCTCCTTGCCGCGCAGCGACGGCACGATGCAGAACGTGCAGGTGTTGTTGCAGCCGACCGAGATCGAGACCCAGCCGGCGTACGTCGACTCGCGCTTCGTCGGCAGCGTCGACGGGAAGACCTCCAGGGCCTCGAGGATCTCGACCTCGGCGTCGCCGTTGTGGCGGCTGCGCTCGAGCAGCGTCGGCAGCGACCCGATGTTGTGGGTGCCGAAGACGACGTCGACCCAGGGGGCGCGCTCGACGATCGTCGCGCGGTCCTTCTGCGCGAGGCAGCCGCCGACGGCGATCTGGAACCCGGGCCGCTCGCGCTTCGTCTTGGCCAGGTGGCCCAGGTGGCCGTAGAGCTTCTGGTCGGCGTTCTCGCGCACCGCGCACGTGTTGATCACGATGACGTCGGGGGCGCCGTCGACGGCGGCGGCGTAGCCGGCCTCCTCGAGCGAGCCCCGCAGCCGCTCGGAGTCGTGCACGTTCATCTGGCAGCCGAACGTCTTCACCTCGTAGGTGCGCTGCGGGGCGATCGCGGACATGCCCTCAGCGTACCGAGCGCGCGAGCGGGGCGGACCGCGTGGCCCGCCCCGCTCGTGCTGCCGCGGCCGACTCCCGCCGGCGCGGCGATCAGCCCTGGGTCAGGGTGACGTCGTAGCCGCTGTCGCCGTTGCCGTCGACGCCGGTGAGCTCCATCGTCTCGAGCTGCGCGGTGCCGGTGTACGTGAGGCTCTGGATGTTCTCGATGCCGCCGATGAAGATCGTGATCTGGTCGCCCGCGACCTCCCACGTGTCGCCGGCCTCGTCCCAGTTCTGCCCGTTCCAGTCGTTGAGCAGCACCGTGCCGTCGCCCTCGAGCACGAGATCCATCGTGTTGCCCGCGGCGTCCTCGCCCGACCAGGCGGTGTCGGCGAGGTCGACCGAGGCCGAGCCGGTGTCGCCGCCGTCGCCGGAGGGCGCGGGAGCCTGCGTCTCGGTCGTGGTGCCGCCGCCCATCGGGGGCAGCTGGAAGCAGCCCGTGAGGGCGAGGAGGGAGGCGGCCGCGATGGCCGGGACGGCGAGGATCCTGGTGCTCTTCATGGCTCGAATCTAGCCCTCTCCCAGGAACCGAGACTGGATGCGTCCTGGAGGTCTCCCGGACGCACTGCGGTCACCGGAAGCGCGGGCCCTTCGGCCGCGTGCGCTCGATCGCGACGCGCACGGCGGAGCCTCCGAAGCCCCGCCGCTGCAGCCACCCGGCGAGGCGGCGCTCGGCGGTCTCGTCGTCGAGCGAGCCCATGCGCCGCCGTCGCTCGCCGGCGGCGTCGATCGCCCGCTGCAGCTCGTCGTCGCGATCGGGGTCGTCGAGCACCGCGGGGTCGAGGCCGCGCCGGCGGAGCTCGGCCGAGACGCCGCGCTCGCCCAGCTGCTTGCGCTCGCGCAGGCGGTCGGCGAGGTCGCGAGCCAGCTGCGCGTCGTCGACGAGTCCCTCGGCGGCGAGCCGATCGAGCACGCTCGCGCGCACCTCGGGCTCGACGTCGCGGCGCTCGAGGGTGCGATCGAGCTCCTGCCGGCTGGCGGCCCTGCGCCCGAGCGCCCGCAGCGCGATGGAGCGCGCCGACTCCTCGTCGACGCGCTCCACCGGGGCCGCGTCGCCCGGCTCAGCCGCCTCCTCGGGCTCGTCGCGCTGGGCGACCCAGGCGGAGAGCTCGGTGATGGCGGCGAGCCGGTCGCGATCGCTCACGCGCCCTGGCGCTCCTGGCGGCGGGCGTCGAGCGACTCGACGCTGCCCTTGGCGTCGGCCGCGGCGGCCCTGCCCGCGCCGATGCCGAGCTTGGTCAGGATCTGGCGCTCGATGTCGGCCGCGATGTCGGGGTTGTCGATGAGGAACTGCCGGGCCTTCTCCTTGCCCTGCCCCAGCTGGTCGCCGTCGTACGTGAACCAGGCGCCCGACTTGCGGACGATGCCGTGCTCGACGCCGAAGTCGATGAGGCTGCCCTCGCGGGAGATGCCGACGCCGTAGAGGATGTCGAACTCGGCCTGCTTGAAGGGCGGCGCCATCTTGTTCTTGACGACCTTGACGCGCGTGCGGTTGCCGACCGCGTCGGAGCCGTCCTTCAGCGTCTCGATGCGGCGGATGTCGAGCCGCACGGACGCGTAGAACTTCAGCGCCTTGCCGCCCGCGGTGGTCTCGGGGCTACCGAAGAACACGCCGATCTTCTCGCGCAGCTGGTTGATGAAGATCATCGTCGTCTGCGTCTGGTTGAGGCCGCCGGTCAGCTTGCGGAGCGCCTGCGACATGAGGCGGGCCTGCAGGCCGACGTGGCTGTCGCCCATCTCGCCCTCGATCTCGGCGCGCGGCACCAGCGCCGCGACGGAGTCGATGACGATCAGGTCGATCGAGCCCGAGCGGATCAGCATGTCGGCGATCTCGAGCGCCTGCTCGCCCGTGTCGGGCTGGGAGACGAGGAGCGCGTCGATGTCGACGCCGAGCTTCTTGGCGTACTCGGGGTCGAGCGCGTGCTCGGCGTCGATGAAGGCGGCGATGCCGCCGTTGCGCTGGGCGTTGGCGATCGCGTGCAGCGTCAGCGTGGTCTTGCCCGAGGACTCCGGGCCGTAGATCTCGATGATGCGGCCGCGCGGGAGCCCGCCGATGCCGAGTGCGACGTCGAGGGCGATCGAGCCGGTGGGGATGGTGTCGACCGGTGCGCGCTCCTCGCTGCCGAGGCGCATCACCGACCCCTTGCCGAACTGACGGTCGATCTGCGCGAGCGCCGCCTCGAGCGACTTGTCGCGGTCTGCGGGTGTGGGCATTGCCGGCCTTTCCGTTGGTGGTGCGCTCACGCTACGTCCGGCCGCTGACATGCGTGCGGCTCGGGTCGTCACCTGTGGATGACGGCCCCGACGAGCACCTCGAGCCTACGCCCGGATCGAACGAGTCTTCGAACGTCGCGTCGGCGTGTCGCGCGCCGCCCTCAGCGCTGGGGCTCGCGCATCCCCCGCCCGTGCCGGCGGCTCGCCGGGACGTCCTTCGCGTCGCACAGCGCGCGCCAGACGTCCCGCGCGGGGACGCCGGCGGCCAGTGCCTCGGCGCCGGTGCGGCCGCCGAGGCTCCCGAGCGTCGTGTCGGTCATCAGCACGGCGCCCAGGGCGCCGAACTCCTCCTCGATCGCGATCTGCAGCTCGCTCGTCCGCATCCGCGGGCCCTCAGCGCACGGCCGAGTCGAACTCCGCCACGAGCTCGTCGGGCAGGGTGTCGGGCACGGTCGAGCCGAGCGGCTCGAGCTCGCTGTAGCCGAGGCCCTCGAGCACCGCCAGGCGGTCGCCCACCTGGTGCAGGATGCTCGACAGCGGCACCTCGAGCGCGTCGGCGACCGACGCGAGGATCTCGCTGGAGGCCTCCTTCTGGCCGCGCTCGACCTCGCTGAGGTAGCCGAGGGCGACCGAGGCGCGCGAGGCGACCTGGCGGAGCGTCCTGCCCTGTCGCAGGCGCACGTCGCGCAGCACGTCGCCGATCTCCTGTCGTACCAGCACCATGGTCTCCCCCTTCACCGTGGTCGGATGCATCAGCCTAGTGGCAGCGATCCCGCCGCCTGCTGAAGCCCTCACGACCTGGACAACGCCAGTGTCACACCGGGCATTCCGCGGCGGGCACTGCTCACTGTGTGGATTCGCTGTGCATCCGGAGGTCGGTGCGCTCGAGCGCAGCGTCGAGGTGCGCGAGGGCCGCCTCGAGCGCGGCGCGCCGCACCTCCTCGCGATCGCCGTGCACGACGTGCGACGACGACTCGGCCACGAGCCCGCCCACGGTGTCGAGCTCGATGCCGATGTGGAACTCCCCCGGCGCGTGGTCGTCCTGGGCCGCGGGGCCCGCGACCCCAGTGGTCGCCACGCCGATCGTGCAGGCGCCGCGATCGATCGCCGCCAGCTGCCGCACGCCGCGCGCCATCCAGATCGCCACCTCGGGATCGACCGGCCCGCGCTCCTGCAGCAGTCGCGCCGGCACCCGCAGCACCTGCCGCTTCATCTCGGTCGCGTACGCCACGACGCCGAGGCGCAGCACCGACGACGCGCCCGGCGTGCGCACGAGCGTCTCGGCGACGAGGCCGCCCGTGAGCGACTCGGCGACCGCGACGGTCACGCCCCTCGCCGCCGCCCTGGCGACGATCCTCGCTGCGACCGCCTCCGCATCCATCACCGGCTCCTCACCGCGTGCACGACGAACTCCACCCCGGAGTAGATGGTGAGCGCGACCGCGACCGTCATCGTGACGACGCACACCCAGACCGCCCAGTCGCCGAGCCACGCCTGCAGCGGCAGGAGCGCGAGCGGCAGCGCGATCGCCTGCGCCATGGTCTTGGCCTTGCCCGCCCAGTCGGCGGCGATCACGACGTCGCTCGCGACCACGAGCCGGTAGGCGGTGATGCCCCACTCGCGCAGCAGCACGACCGCGGTGATCCACCACGGCAGCTCGCCGAGGATCGACAGCACCACGAAGGCGCTGCCGGTGATCGCCTTGTCGGCGATCGGGTCGATGAGCTTGCCGAAGTCGGTCACGAGCCCGCGGCCGCGCGCGATCTGCCCGTCGACGAAGTCGGTGGCGATGAGCACCGCGAACAGCAGCGCGCCCATCGTGCGCGCGAGGCCGGGCTCTGGGTTGGTGAGCGCAACGGCGATGAACACCGGGGTGAGCAGGATGCGCACGACCGAGATGATGTTCGGCACGCTGGCGACGCTCGCAGGCTCGTCGCCGCGGCGCCAGACGCGACCGCGCCACGGGCTCAGGATCCCCATGGAGGCAGGCTAACGCGTCAGTCGCGGCCCGTGAGCGACCACGCGTCGTCGTCGCCGCCCTCGGCCTCGACGACCTCGAGCCCGTCGCGATTCGCCTCGTCGAAGGGGTCGGCGTACCGGTCGTCGGTCTCGACCCACGCGCCCTCGTCGTCGTCGGATGCGTCGGCGGGCTCGGGCGCGGCAGGCGCGGCGGCCGCGACGGGCGGCGCGGCGGGTGCGGCCGGCGCGGCGGCCGGCGCCGGGCCCTCCCCGCGCAGCGAGGCGAGCACGGCGGCCAGGCCGTCCGGCGGCACGAGCACGTCGCGCGCCTTCGAGCCCTCGGACGGGCCGACGATCTCGCGGGACTCGAGCAGGTCCATGAGGCGACCGGCCTTCGCGAAGCCGACCCGCAGCTTGCGCTGCAGCATCGAGGTGGAGCCGAACTGCGTCGACACGACGAGCTCGGCGGCCGCGCAGAGATCCTCGAGGTCGTCGCCGATGTCGCTGTCGATCTCGCGCTTCTCGGCCACCTCGGCGACGTCGTCGCGGTACTCGGGCTGCGCCTGCCCGGTGACGTGCTGCACGACGCGCTGGATCTCGGCCTCGTCGACCCACGCGCCCTGCACGCGCATCGCCTTGTTCGCGCCCATGGGCAGGAACAGCCCGTCGCCCTGACCGATGAGCTTGTCGGCGCCCGGCTGGTCGAGGATCACGCGCGAGTCGGTCACCGAGGAGACCGCGAACGCGAAGCGCGAGGGCACGTTGGCCTTGATGAGGCCGGTCACCACGTCGACGGAGGGGCGCTGCGTCGCGAGCACGAGGTGGATGCCGGCCGCGCGCGCGAGCTGCGTGATGCGCACGATGGAGTCCTCGACGTCGCGCGGCGCCACCATCATGAGGTCGGCGAGCTCGTCGACGACGACCAGCAGGTACGGGTAGGGCTTGAGCGTGCGCTGGCTGCCGGCGGGCAGCACGATCTCGTCGGCGCGCACCGCCTTGTTGAAGTCGTCGATGTGCTTGTAGCCGAACGACGCGAGGTCGTCGTACCGCATGTCCATCTCCTTCACGACCCACTGCAGCGCCTCGGCGGCCTTCTTGGGGTTCGTGATGATGGGCGTGATGAGGTGCGGCACGCCCTGGTAGGCGGTGAGCTCGACGCGCTTCGGGTCGACGAGCACCATCCGCACGTCGGCCGGGCTCGCCCGCATCAGCAGGCTCGTGATCATCGAGTTGACGAACGACGACTTGCCGGAGCCGGTGGAGCCTGCCACGAGCAGGTGCGGCATCTTCGCGAGGTTCGCGACGACGTAGCCGCCCTCGACGTCCTTGCCGATGCCGATCGTCATCGGGTGCTTCGAGTCGGCGGCCGCGCGCGAGCGCAGCACGTCGCCGAGCTTGACGGTCTCGCGGTCGGGGTTCGGGATCTCGATGCCGATCGCCGACTTGCCCGGGATGGGCGAGAGGATGCGCACCTCGTTCGAGGCGACGGCGTACGAGAGGTTCTTCGACAGGGCGGTGACGCGCTCCACCTTGACGCCCGGCGCGACCTCGATCTCGTAGCGGGTGACGGTCGGGCCGCGCGAGAAGCCGGTGACCTTCGCGTCGACGTTGAACGAGCCGAGCACCTGCGTGATCGCGGCGACGATGTCGTCGTTGGCCTGCGACCGCGCGCGGGGCGGGTCGCCCTGGCCGAGCGACGCGATCGACGGGAGCCGGTAGGGGCGCTCGCGCGCGGGGGCGGGGGCCGCGGCGGGCGGCGCCGCCGGCGCCTCGGCGACCTCGCCGGTGTGGCGGCGCATCGCCTCCTCCGCCTGCTCGAGCGAGGCGAGCACGGCGGTCGCGTAGTCGTCGTGCTCGTCGGGCGCCGGGGTCGCCGCGGGCAGCGGCTCGGGCGTCGCCGCCGGCACCTCGTCGACGCGGGTGGTCGGCTGGTCGCGGTCGATGAGCACGGGCGTGTCGTAGGCCGGGTCGACCTCGCGCCCGGTGGCGTTGCGGCGCCAGAACGGCAGCGCGTCGGGATCGTCGTCGACCGGCTCGTCGTCGGCGGCGTCGGCCGCCTCGGCGCGGGCGAGCTCCTTCGCCTCCTTGCGCGCGCGGCGGGCCTCCTCGCGCTCCTCGGCGCTCGCGGTCTCGACGCCGAAGAGGTAGCCGTAGAGCTCGACGAGGCGCTCGGGGATGCGGTTGGGCGCCGTGCGGGTGATGACGAGCACGGCGAGCAGGGCCACGAGGCCGCAGACGATGCCCGCGCCGATCGGGGTCAGCAGCGCGGCGAGCGGCGCTGAGGCGACCCAGCCGAGGATGCCGCCCGCGTCGGCGAGCGCCGGCATGCCCTGCGACGCATCCGGCATGCCCAGCACCACGTGGCACAGGCCCGCCACCGAGATCAGCAGCAGGGCGAGGCCCACGCCGACGCGGCCGTTGTCGCTGACGGAGGCCGGGTGGCGGAACATCCACAGCGCGAGCAGCACGAAGACGACGGGCAGCGCGATCGCGACCTGGCCGAAGAGCCCGCCCCACGTGTAGGCCGAGATCGCCTGGGCGACCGGGTTCGCGGGCAGGATCCACTCGACCACGGCGCCGAGCACGGCGAGGATCGTGAGGAGGAAGGGCACGCCGTCGCGGCGCTCCTCCTTGGCGAGCGACTCGCGGCCGAACACGCGTGCGGCGGCGCCGGTCGCGTGCGCGAGCCCCATCCAGGCGCGCTGCCCGACGCCGGGGCCGGTCTCCTCGAACGTCGGCTGCACCGTCGTCGCGCGCGTCTGGCGCTGCGTCTTGGCGGTGCTCGCGGTCGACTTCCCCTTGGGCTGCGGGCGCGTCGGCTTGGTGCTCGTGGACATGCGCACACCCTAGATCGAGGCGGCGACAGGGACGGGGAGGCGCTCCGCGCCTCCCCGATCCCGCGGTCTACGCCTCGATGACGACGGGGATGATCATCGGGCGGCGACGGATGCGCGTGCCGACCCAGCGGCCGACCGTGCGGCGCACGACCTGCTGGTACTGGTGCTGGTCGCGCACGCCCTGCTCGCCGGCCTCGGCGAGCGCCTTGATGATCTTGGGGCGGATGTCGTCGAAGACCTTGTCGTCCTCGGCGAAGCCGCGCGCGTGGATCTCGGGCCCGACGATGACCTTGCCCGTCTGCGGCTCGAGCGCGATGAAGATCGAGATGAAGCCCTCCTCCGCGAGGATGCGGCGGTCCTTCAGGTCGGCCTCGTCGATGCGGCCGACGGAGGAGCCGTCGACGTAGACGAAGCCGATCTCGAGCTGTCCGGCGACGCGGATCTCGTGGTCCTTGAGGTCCCAGACGGTGCCGTTCTCGCCGACCATCGCGCGCTCGCGCGGCACGCCGGTGTCGATCGCGAGCTGCGCGGCCGCGTGCAGGTGGCGGTACTCGCCGTGCACGGGGATGACGTTGCGCGGGCCGAGGATGTTGTAGCAGTACAGCAGCTCGCCGGCGGAGGCGTGGCCCGAGACGTGGACCTTCGCCGAGCCCTTGTGCACGACCTTCGCGCCGAGCTGCATGAGGCCGTTGATGATGCGGAAGACGGCGTTCTCGTTGCCGGGGATGAGGCTCGAGGCGAGGATGACGGTGTCGTCCTCCCCCACCTCGATGCGGTGCTCGCCGTTGACGATGCGGCTGAGGACCGCCATCGGCTCGCCCTGCGAGCCGGTCGACATGAAGACGACCTGCTCGCGCGGCATCCCCTCGGCCTTCTTCTGGTCGACGACGATGCCGTCCGGCACCTTCAGGTAGCCCAGGTCGGCGGCGATGCCCATGTTGCGCACCATCGAGCGGCCGACGAACGCGACCTTGCGGCCGTTCTCGGCGGCGGCGTCGAGCACCTGCTGCACGCGGTGCACGTGGCTCGAGAACGACGCGACGACGACGAGACCGGTCGTCTTCGCGATGACCTGCGAGATGACGGGGCCGATCTCGCGCTCGGGAGCCGTGAACCCGGGGACGTCGGCGTTCGTGGAGTCGACCAGGAACGCATCCACCCCCTCCTCGCCGAGGCGCGCGAAGGCGCGCAGGTCGGTGATGCGGTCGTCGAGCGGCAGCTGGTCCATCTTGAAGTCGCCCGTGTGGAGCACGAGGCCCGCGCGGGTGCGGATCGCGACCGCGAGGGCGTCGGGGATGGAGTGGTTGACCGCGATGAACTCGGTCTCGAACGGGCCGAGCTGCTCCTTCTCGCCCTCGCGCACCGTGTGCGTGTAGGGCTTGATGCGGTGCTCCTTGAGCTTCGCCTCGACGAGCGCGAGCGTGAGCTGCGAGCCGAGCAGGGGGATGTCGGCCTTGAGGCGCAGGAGGTACGGCACGGCGCCGATGTGGTCCTCGTGGCCATGCGTGAGCACGAGGCCGACCACGTCGTCGAGGCGGTCGCGGATGGGGCCGAAGTCGGGCAGGATCAGGTCGACGCCGGGCTGGTGCTCCTCGGGGAAGAGCACGCCGCAGTCGACGATGAGCAGCTTGCCGTCGAGCTCGTAGACCGTCATGTTGCGGCCGACCTCGCCGAGGCCGCCGAGCGGGAAGATGCGGAGCGTGCCTGCCTCGAGCGGGGCGGGCTGGGTGATGGCCGTCAATGGGCCTCCTTCATGTGGGGCTCGCCCGCGGTGTGCCGGGGTCGAGCGGATGTGGTGGGGTGCGCGCACCTCGCGCGCTCTGTGGTCTGCGTGGGCCGTGGCCCTATCGGGTGGTGCCGTGCACCTTGGGCAGCGCGCCGCCGGCCGCCGCGTTGCGGTCGGGCCGGAAGCGGCTCAGGTCGAGGCCGTCGACGCCCCGGACGAGGGCGATCTCGTCCTCGATGAGGGCCGCCTCGGTGTCCTCGGGGCCGACGAGCGGCAGGCGCACGCGCGGGCTGCCGATGCGGCCGAGGCCGTGGAGGATGTACTTCGTCGCGACGGTGCCGGGCACGTGCGTCATCGTCGCACGCACGAGCGGCTCGAGCGCCTTGTGCTGCGCCTGGGCCGTCGCGAGGTCGCCCTCGTTCACCGCGTCGATCATGGTGCGGTACGGGCGCGGGGCGATGTTGGCGGTGACGCCGATGAGCCCGGAGGCGCCGATCGCGAGGTGCGGCAGCACGTTGGCGTCGTCGCCCGAGAAGTAGAGCAGGTCGGTCTGGTTGAGCACGCGGCTCACCTCGGCGAAGTCGCCCTTGGCGTCCTTCACGGCGAGGATGTTCGGGTGCTTCGCCGCGCGGAGCAGCGTCTCGTAGCGGATCGGGATGCCTGCGCGGCCGGGGATGTCGTACAGGATGACCGGCAGGTCGGTCGCGTCGGCGATCATCCGGAAGTGCGTGAGGATGCCCGCCTGCGTGGGCTTGTTGTAGTACGGCGTGACGATCATGACGCCGTCGGCGCCCGCCTGCTCCGCCTGCCGGTAGAGGTCCATCGCGTGCGCGGTCTCGTTGGAGCCGCCGCCCTGGATGATCTTCGCCCGGTCGCCGGCGACGGCCTTCGCCACCTCGACGAGCTTGATCTTCTCGGGGTCGGTGAGCGTGGAGGTCTCGCCGGTGGTGCCGGAGACGACGATGCCGTCGGCGCCGTGGGTGACGACGTCGTCGATGAGCCGCTCGACGTCGTCCCAGTCGACCTCGCCGTCGGCGCCCATCGGGGTCACGAGCGCGACGAGCACCTGGCCGAAGGGATTGGGGTTCACTCCCCCAGGCTATCGGGTGCACGTCCCAGGTGGCGGCAGGGGCCTCAGCCGTCGCCACGCTGGGTGTGACCGAATCGTTACCGTGCCGAGCCGCGCACAGCTGAGGGTTCTTCATAGGATCGCGCTGACCCCCGTCGTGCAGCCCCCATGCTGCCCCTCGCAGCTAGGACAGCCATGCGCGCTCTCGTCGCCCTCGCCGCCTCCCTCGCGCTCGTCGCGACCGGCCTGACCACGGCGGCGGCGCCCGCCGAGGCGTTCGAGGCGCACCGCCTCGAGGGACCGGACCGCTGGACGACGGCGGTCGAGGTCGACCGCGCCATGGACGCTGCCGGCGGGCCGGTCTTCCTCGCGAACGGCCAGAAGTTCCCGGACGCCCTCTCCGCGGCCCCCGTCGTCGCCGCTGAGGGCGGCCACCTGCTGCTCACCGCCCAGCAGGCGCTGCCGGGCGTGGTCGCGGAGCGCATCGCCGAGCTCGCCCCCAGCGAGATCGTGATCGTCGGCTCCGAGGCCTCGATCTCCGACGCGGTCGTCCAGCAGGCCGTGGCCGCTGCCGAGCGCGGCGGAAGCCGCGCCGAGGTGGCGCGGCTCGGCGGCGCCGGCCGCGTGGAGACGTCCCTCCTGCTGCTCGAGCGGCTCGAGCACAGCGGGCCGGTGGACGAGATCTGGATCGCGTCCGGGTCGAAGTTCCCCGACGCCCTCGTCGCGGCGTCCGTCGCCGGTCGTCACCACCAGGCCGTCGTGCTCGACCACCACGGCAGCACTCCCGCCGCGGCCGAGGCGTGGCTGGCGACCGTGGCGTCGTCGGTCGAGGGCCGGCACCTCTCCATCGCGGGCGGCGAGCCCTCTGTCAGTGCGGCGGATGCGCTCGGCCTCGAGCGCGTGGGAGCGGCATCGGTCGCGCGGTTCGCGGGACGCGATCGCTACGACACCGCGCGCGAGATCAACGCGGCGTGGAGCGACGAGCAGTCGCCCGTGATGCTGCTCGCCACGGGGCAGGACTTCCCGGACGCCCTCGCCGGGGCGGCGCTCTCGGCGATGTCGAACGCCCCGATGTTCCTCACCCCGAACGGCTGCCATGCGGCCATCACGCCCATGCTGCGCGATCGCGCGGACCAGCTGGGAGTCGAGGCCGTCGTGGGCCTGGGAAGCTCGGCGACGGTCAGCGACGCCGCCCTGCGGCTCGAGCCGTGCACTACGTCGCTGCGGCAGCAGATCGCGCAGGTGTACGGGGCCTTCCCGGCACAGCAGCACTCCGGCACCGGGCCCCGGGTCATCGACCTCGGCCGCAGCATCAGCTACGCCCAGGTGATCGCGCGCATCGAGGGCAGCGGTTCGGTCTTCATCCATGCGCTCGACCGGGACCGGGGGCACCTCGACACCATCGGCGGGGGCTGGGCGCCCTACCGGGGCACGTCGCTGCTGGCGCCGTACGGGGGCCCATCGCCCGCCCGGTACCTGCGCGTCGAGGCGCAGGGGTCGTGGACGCTCGAGGTGCGGGACCTGACCAACGCCCCGGTGCTGTCCAGCTCCGCAACCGGCTCCTCCGACGCCGTGCTGCTGCGGATGGGACCCGAGGCGACGCTGACGGTGAGCAGCGGCGGCTCCACCCGCACGACCGGCATCCGTCAGCTGTACGGCTACTGGCAGTCGCAGGAGCCGTTCGCCGTGGGGACGCAGTTCCCGAGCTCGGCCCCGATCGCCGGCGGCCTCTCGGTCATCGGCGTGCGCGCCATGACGGACAGCAGCTGGGCGCTCTCCGTCCGCTGACCGGCGTCAGCGGCCGCGCTCGAGCGTGCGGTAGCGGTAGCGCAGGCCCGTGCGGCTGACGTGCCACCCCTCCGCCGGATCGCGCGCGACCAGCCGCCACGACGCATCCGCACCCTCCGTGCCGGCGTGGGGCGCGGTCGTGTCGCCGGATGCGTCGAGGTCGATGTCGGTGATCTCGAGCCGGTCGGCGAGGTGCATGGCGTCGCGGTAGACGCGTCCGCCGCCGACGACCCACGCCTCGTCGCCGAGCTCGGCGGCGACCTCGAGCGCCCGCTCGAGGCTCGGCACGACGCGGGCGCCGGGAGCGACGTAGTCGCGGTCAGACGTGATGACGATGTTGTCGCGCCCGGGCAGCGGGCGGAAGCGCTCGGGGAAGGACTCCCAGGTGCGTCGCCCCATCACCACCGGGTGGCCCATCGTGATCGCCTTGAAGCGCGCCATGTCCTCGGGCAGCCGCCACGGCATGTCGCCGGCCTCGCCGATGACGCCGCCGCGCGCCTCGGCCCAGATCATGCCGAGCATCAGACGGCGACCGGTGCCTTGATGGCCGGGTGGTGCTGATAGCCGACCACTTCGAGGTCGTCGTACTCGACGTCGAAGATCGACGCGCGGTGGGTCTTCAGGCGCAGCGTCGGGAGCGGGAACGGCTCGCGCGAGAGCTGCTCGGTGACCTGCTCGACGTGGTTGTCGTAGATGTGGCAGTCGCCGCCGGTCCAGATGAAGTCGCCGACCGCGAGCCCCGTCTGATCGGCGACGAGGTGCGTGAGCAGCGCGTAGCTGGCGATGTTGAACGGCACGCCGAGGAACATGTCGGCCGAGCGCTGGTACAGCTGGCACGAGAGCCGGCCGCCGGCGACGGAGAACTGGAAGAGGGCGTGGCACGGCGCGAGCGCCATCTCGGGGATGTCGGCCGGGTTCCACGCGGAGACGATGAGGCGCCGCGAGTCGGGGTTGCGGCGGATCTCGTCGATCACCTGCTGGATCTGGTCGATGGTGCCGCCGTCGGGTGACGGCCACGAGCGCCACTGGACGCCGTAGACGGGGCCCAGCTCGCCATCCGCATCCGCCCACTCGTCCCAGATCGTGACGCCGCGCTCCTGCAGCCAGCGCACGTTGGAGTCGCCGCGCAGGAACCACAGCAGCTCGAGCGCGATCGACTTGAAGTGCACGCGCTTCGTCGTGATGAGCGGGAAGCCCTCCGACAGGTCGTAGCGCAGCTGGCGGCCGAACACCGAGCGGGTGCCGGTGCCGGTGCGGTCGCTCTTGTGCTCGCCGTGCGCGAGCACGTCGGCGAGGAGCTCCTCGTAGGGGTGCGTCATCGTGCCTCCAGGCTCTCAGTCTTCCGCAGCGCGATCGCCTTCCGCGCAGCCATGCGCGCGCGCCGCCGATCGCGTGCCGCGTCGTACGCCATCGACAGGCGCAGCCACGAGCGCCACGACTCCGGGTGCGCCTCGACGTCGGCCTTCGCGACCGGGAACGCCTGCTCGGCGGCGTCGCGCTCGGCGCGACCCGACGGCGTGCCCGGCAGCGGCGCGGGCATGCCGCCCTCGTCGGCGAGCTGCCGGGTGGCGCGCTCGAGCTGCAGCCCGAAGAGAACCTCGCGCACGAGCGCCCACGCGCCGACGAGGAACGTCACGACGAGCGCGACGCCGACGGCGATCGCGACGGGCTCGCCCGAGGCGAGGAAGCGCACCGCGCGGTCGCCGGCGAGCACGACGTAGAGCGCGAGCACGGCCGCCATCGCGAGCGCGGCCCACTTGCGCGTCGCGGTGCGAGCCGCGGGGCGCTCGGTCACGCGAGCCCCAGCAGGTCGCCGATGCCGACGGTGACGCCGGGGCGCGCGTCGGCGCGCAGCGCCAGCAGGATGCCAGCCGAGTAGGAGTCGCTCGAGGTCGTGTCATGACGGATCGTCAGGGTCTCGCCGACGCCGCCGAAGATGACCTCCTGCCGCGCCACGACGCCCGGCAGCCGGATCGCATGGACCGGCACGCCCGCGACGATCGCGCCGCGGCCCGGCTCGTCGGGCGTCGCGGGGTGGAACCCGCGCACGGCGCCGATCGCCTCGGCGGTGCGCGTGGCCGTGCCGCTCGGCGCGTCGCGCTTGCGGTCGTGGTGCGCCTCGACGACCTCGACCGCGCCGAAGTGCTGCGCGGCGATGGTCGCGAGGTGCGTCTCGA
This sequence comes from Agrococcus sp. SCSIO52902, assembly GCF_022983135.1. Taxonomy (GTDB): domain Bacteria; phylum Actinomycetota; class Actinomycetes; order Actinomycetales; family Microbacteriaceae; genus Agrococcus; species Agrococcus sediminis. The sequence goes on along the minus strand of NZ_CP095269.1, from coordinate 1,856,559 downwards.
GCACGCTGCCGAGCGAGAAGTTGGGGACGATGCGGATGCGCTCGGCACCGCGGGCGCGCAGGGCCTCGATGCGCTCATGGGTCCAGCCGCTCGTGCCGACCACCGCCGGCACGCCCGCGGCGACCGCAGCCTCGACGAGCTGCTGGCTGGCGCCGAGCACGGTCGCGTCGAAGATGACATCGAGCCCGTCGAGGTGGAGCCCCTCGCGCACGTCGAGCTCGACCGGCTCGAGGTCGTCGGCCTCCCGGGCCAGCCGCAGCGCGAGCGATCCGAGCCTGCCGGTGGAGCCTGCGATGCCGATGCGGGTGGGGCCTGCCATGCCCTCCAGCCTACGGCGATGAGCGCGCCCGGCCCGCCCGTAGAGTGGCACCGTGGCAGTCACGATCGCTCTCGAGGACCCCGCCTCCGCCGTCGCGCAGGGGCTGCTCGACGCCTACTTCGCCGACCGGGCGATCACCTTCGTCGGCGGGCAGTACCGCCCGAAGCCGGCCGACCCCGCGACGCTCCGCGCCCCCGACGGCGCGTTCCTCGTCGCCTGGAGCGGCGACGAGGCGGTCGGATGCGGTGCGCTGCGACGGCTCGGACCGTCGCGCTTCGAGGTCAAGCACCTCTACGTCGCACCCGCCGGCCGCGGGCAGGGCACCGGCGCCGCGCTGCTCGCGGCGCTCGAGGCGCGCGCCGCCGAGCTCGGCGCGACGGAGGTCGTGCTCGACACGAACAGCGCGCTCGAGGTGGCGAACCGCCTCTACACGACCCGCGGCTACGCATCCGTGCCCGCCTACAACGACAATCCGAACGCGACCACCTGGTTCCTGAAGCCCCTGCGCTGAGGCGCCGCGGCTAGTACGGCTGCGGGATCGGGAGGCCCGTGCGGTCCTCCGGCGGCAGGTGGCCGAGGTCGTTGTGCACGACGAGCTGCGGCGGCTTGCCCGAGCGGCGGCGGATGATCGTCAAGCCGCAGTTCGCCTGGTTGAGGCCCATCCACTGCCAGCTGGGCGACTGCATGACCTCGCGCACGAACCAGCCGATGACGAAGTTGTGGGTGATGAGCAGCTCGTTGAGGTCGCCGCGCGACGGGCGCAGCCAGTGCTCGGCGGCGTCGTGCATCTGCGCGGCGCCCGCCTCGGCCTCGGCGGGCCGCACGCTCTCGAGGAAGCGGTGGAAGCCCACGGGCGTGTCGGGCTCGAGGCCCGACGGGATGCAGTCGAGCAGCAGCGACGACCGCTCGAACTCGACCGCGGGCAGCCGCTCCCCCATGATCGCGGCGGTCTCGGTGGCGCGCTGCAGCGGGGAGGTCCACGCGTGGTCGAAGTCGACGCCCGAGAGCCGCTGCGCGATCGCGTGGGCCTGCCGCACGCCGCGCCCGGAGAGCCGGCCGTCCTCGACGCCGTGCTCCGCATCGAGCTGCTCCCCATGTCGGACCAGGTAGAGCAGGTGCGCCATCGTTCCTCCGGCGGGCGCAGCATCGCGCCCCGTCGTGGGCGCGCGGACGCGCCGTCGTTCGCTGTCAGTGAGCGGCCGCCGCCGCTCCATCCACCCTACCCGCCGTGGGGGACACGGCGAGCGCGTCGAGGCCGTCCGGCACCTGGCCGACGGCCGCGATCGAGCGGGGTCCGGATGCGAGCTGCGCGGCCAGGGCGCGCACGTCGGCGTCCGTGACGCGCTCGATGCGCTCGAGGGTGGCGTCGATGTCGAGGAACTCGCCGAGCGTCAGCTCAGCCCGGCCGAGGCGCGACATGCGCGTGTCGGTGTCCTCGAGCGCGAGCGCGGAGCCGCCCGCGAGCTGCCCCTTCGCGCGGCGCAGCTCGTCGTCGTCGACGCCCTCGGCGAGGCGCTCGAGCTCGCCCACCATGAGGCCGGCGACCTCGAGCGTCTTGCGGGGCGCGCACGCGGCGGCCATGCCCATGAGCCCCGCGTCGGCGTAGCCGGAGGCGAACGAGTAGACCGAGTAGGCGAGGCCGCGCTTCTCGCGGATCTCCTGGAACAGCCGCGACGACATGCCGGCGCCGAGCACCGCGTTCAGCACCGCCATCGCGCTGCGGCGCTCGTCGGTGGCCACGAGGCCGGGCGTGCCGAGCATGAGGTTGACCTGCTCGAGCGGCCGCTGCACGAGCGCGAGCCCGCCGGCCGCGTAGCCCTCGCCGCCGCCCGTGCGGCGGGGCCGCGGGGCGGCATCGGCGAGCGACCAGCCGTAGCGGGTGAGCGCGAGCTGCAGCTGCTCGACGACCGCGTCGTGGTCGACGGCGCCCGCGATGGTGACGACGAGGTCGCGCGCGGCGTAGTGCTCGCGGTAATGCTCGTGCACGCGGTCGCGCGAGACGGCCCGGATCGACTCGGGCGTGCCGCCGATCGGGCGGCCGAGCGGCGCCTGCTCGCCGTGCACGAGCTCGCTCAGGCGCTCCCCCGCGACGTCGCCCGGGTCGTCGTCGGCCATCGCGAGCTCCTCGAGGATGACCTCGCGCTCGTGCTCGAACTCGTCGGCGTCGAGCAGCGACGACGTGACCATGTCGGCGAGCACGTCGATGGCCATCGGCAGGTCGCGGTCGCGCACCTTCGCGTAGTAGCAGGTGTGCTCCTTGGCCGTGAGCGCGTTGTGCTCGCCCCCGACCTCGTCGAACGCCACCGCGATGTCGAAGGCGGTGCGCGTCGGCGTGCCCTTGAAGAGCAGGTGCTCGAGGAAGTGCGTCGCGCCGCGCGCGTCACCCGGCTCGTCGCGCGATCCGACGGGCACCCAGAAGCCGACCGACGCGCTCAGCGCGCCCGGGACCTGCTCGGTGAGCACGCGCACGCCGCTCGGCAGCACGCTGCGGCGCACGACGGCGCCGCCGGCGGCGGCGATGGCGATCTCGGGGGTCTCGAGCGGGAGGGCGACGGCAGGCATCCGTCCAGTCTACGAGCCGCCCGGAGACGACGGATGCCCCCACCCGGCGGGGTGGGGGCATCCGAGCGTCGTGCGCTACTCGGCCGAGTCTGCCGAGACCGACGACTCCGCGGAGCCGTCCGCGGTGACGGGGGCGACGGGCGCCGACTCGTCGACGACCTCGAGCGAGAGCTTGCCGCGGTCGTCGATCTTCGTGATCTCGACCTGGATCTTCTGACCCACCGAGACGACGTCCTCGACGCTCTCGATGCGCTTGCCGCCGTTGAGCGCGCGCATGGCGGTCACGTGCAGCAGGCCGTCGCGACCCGGCATCAGCGAGACGAACGCGCCGAACGACGCGATCTTCACGACGGTGCCGAGGAAGCGCTCGCCGACCTCGGGGTTCGAGGGGTTGGCGATCGCGTTGACCGCGGAGCGCGCGGCCTCCGCCGACGGCCCGTCGACGGCGCCGATGTAGACGGTGCCGTTGTCCTCGATCGAGATCTGGGCGCCCGTGTCGTCCTGGATCTGGTTGATCGTCTTGCCCTTCGGGCCGATCAGCTCGCCGATCTTGTCGACCGGGATCTGCACGCTGATGACGCGCGGCGCGGTGGGCGCCATCTCGTCGGGGGCGTCGATGGCGGCGTTGAGGACCTCGAGGATCTTCGTGCGCGCCTCCTTCGCCTGCGTCAGCGCGCTCGTCAGCACCGAGGCCGGCAGGCCCGAGAGCTTCGTGTCGAGCTGGATGGCCGTGATGAACTCCGGCGTGCCGGCGACCTTGAAGTCCATGTCGCCGAGCGCGTCCTCGGCGCCGAGGATGTCGGTGAGCGCCGCGTAGCGGGTCTCGCCGTCGACCGTGTCGCTGACGAGGCCCATCGCGATGCCCGCGACGGGCGCCTTGAGCGGCACGCCGGCGTTCAGCAGCGCGAGGGTCGACGCGCAGACCGAGCCCATCGACGTCGAGCCGTTCGAGCCCAGCGCCTCCGAGACCTGGCGGATCGCGTACGGGAAGTCCTCCCGGCTCGGCAGCACGGGCACGAGCGCGCGCTCGGCCAGGGCGCCGTGGCCGATCTCGCGGCGCTTCGGGCTGCCGACGCGGCCCGTCTCGCCCGTCGAGTACGGCGGGAAGTTGTAGTTGTGCATGTAGCGCTTCGACGTGACCGGGCTCAGCGAGTCGATCTGCTGCTCGAGCTTCAGCATGTTCAGGGTCGTGATGCCCATGATCTGCGTCTCGCCGCGCTGGAAGATCGCGGAGCCGTGCACGCGCGGCACGACCGCGACCTCGGCGTCGAGCGGACGGATGTCGGCGAGGCCGCGGCCGTCCATGCGGACCTGCTCGGAGAGGATGCGTCCGCGGACGACCTCCTTCGTCACGGCCTTGTAGGCGCCCGAGACCTGCGTCGCGACGACGGCCTCCAGCTCGCCGCGCTCGATGCGCGCGTTGATCTCCTGCTTGACCTGCTCCTTGAGCTGGTCGTCGGCGTCCTGGCGCTCGAGCTTGCCGGCGATCCGGTAGACCTCCGACAGGCGCTCCTGCGCGACCTCGCGGACGGCGACGAGCGCCTCCTCCGAGTACGGCGGGAACAGCGGGTACTGCTGCGTCTCCTTGGCGGCGGTCTTGGCGACCTCGGCCTGCGCGGCGACGAGCTGCTTGATGAACGGCTTCGATGCCTCGAGGCCCTGCGCGACGATCTCCTCGGTCGGCTTCACGGCGCCGCCCTGGATGAGCTCCCAGGCGTTGTCGGTGGCCTCGGCCTCGACCATCATGATCGCGACGTCCTCGACGCCGGCGGCGTCGGTGACCACGCGGCCGGCGACGACCATGTTGAACACGGCCTGCTCGAGCTGCGAGTGCTTGGGGAAGGCGACCCACTGGCCGTCGATGAGCGCGACGCGCACGCCGCCGATCGGGCCGTCGAACGGCAGGCCCGAGAGCTGCGTCGACATGGACGCGGCGTTGATCGCGAGCGCGTCGTAGATCTCGTCGGGCTCGATGGCGAGCACGGTGACGACGACCTGCACCTCGTTGCGGATGCCCTCCACGAACGACGGGCGCAGCGGCCGGTCGATGAGGCGGCACGTGAGGATCGCGTCGGTCGAGGGGCGGCCCTCGCGGCGGAAGAACGAGCCGGGGATGCGGCCCGCGGCGTACATGCGCTCCTCGACGTCGACGGTGAGCGGGAAGAAGTCGAAGTGGTCCTTCGGCTGCTTGGAGACGCTCGTGGCGCTCAGCAGCATCGTCTCCTCGTCGATGTACGCGACCGCGGCGCCCTGCGCCTGCTGCGCGAGGCGGCCGGTCTCGAAGCGGACGGTGCGGGTGCCGAAGCGGCCGTTGTCGAGGACGGCTTCGGCGAATGTGATCTCTGGACCCTCCATAGGGTCACTCCTCTCGTGGGCGCGAGGACGCGCTGCGGTTCCGCGCGTCGCCTGCTCGAGGAGGTGTGGTCATCAGTGGGCGAGGTCGAAGCTCCGCTTCGGCATCCTCCACCAACGACCAGCCTCTGGGTCTCGTCTGCGGACGCGCGATGGCTGCGATGGATGAACAGCAACCGGATCGATGGTAGCAGTCGGCGCCTCGGATGGGCCGGAGACGCTGCCTCGTACGATGAGCCGATGCAGACGGTGCCCCGGCTCGACGTGTCCTCCCTCGACCGACCGCTCTCCGACGACGACGTGCGCCGCACCCGCGCCTGGCTCACCGCCGCCGGCCAGCACGACCCACGGCTGCGGCTGGTGCTGTGGGTCACCATCCCGATCGGGGTGCTCATGCTGCTCGTCTCGCTCATGGGCGTCACGAGCGGCGACGCCGAGATGGCGATCGTCTGCGGGCTGTTCGGGGCCTTCTGCCTGGGGCTCGCGGTCTGGATCGTCGTGACGAGACGGATGGCGGTGCGACGCCAGGCGAGGCTGCTGCGCTTCGCGCGCGACAATGCGCTCGGCGCGATCGCGCGCAGCACCGACCATCGAGCCGGCTCGCTCGTGCTGCAGTCGGGCGTCGATCGGATCGTCGAGCACGCGCTGCTGGGCGGCTCGGCCATGTTCGGCGGATTCGCCATGCGCGAGTCCTTCGGGCGCGCCCCGTGGCTGCGCTGGGGCTTCCTCACGATCATCGTCGAGCGTCGACCCGGCAGGGCGATCTGGGTGCAGATGCTCGACGCGGAGCGCTCGACGACGCCCGTGACCAGGCGCCTGGCGATCGAGGACGCCGAGCGGGCGCAGCGGGCGGGCCTCGCGACGCGCGTCGAGCGACGCGGCAGCTGGGAGGTCACGCTGTCGGCTGAGACCGTCGGCGAGCCGATCGACGCCACGGTGGGCGCGGTGCCGGCCGGCCTGCTCGAGCTGCTCGCGGCAGAGCCGGGCCGTCTCGCGCTCGACTGCAGCGGCACGAGCGTCACCGTGCTCGCCGAGCGCGGCTGGGACCTGACGAAGCCGGAGACGCAGCGCTTCGTGCATCGCGTGCGCGAGCTCGTCGCCGCCTCGGGCATGCAGCCGATCCAGGCGCACCTGTTCTACGGCTCGCACGAGGCGCTCGCCGCGGCCGAGGCTCGGTCGGCTGCACCGCTCGCGTTCGGCGACAGCCAGGACCCCGCGTCGCGGCGGCGGCGGCGGCGCAAGTGGCTGTGGGCGGCGCTGTCGGTCGCCACGCTGATCGCCGGTGCGCTCGCGCTCGCGCTCGTGCGCCCGGGGTGACCGGTCGCCGACCGCAGCGACGACGAAGGGCGGTCCCTGAGCATGACGAAGGGTGGTCCCTGAGCACGACGAAGGGCGGTCCCTGAGCACGACGAAGGGCCGCCCCTCGCGGGACGGCCCTTCGGGAACGCTGGGGAAGGCTATCGGCGAAGGCCGAGGCGCTCGATCAGCGAGCGGTAGCGCTCGATGTCGACGTCGGACAGGTAGCCGAGCAGACGACGACGCTGACCGACGAGCAGCAGCAGACCACGACGCGAGTGGTGGTCGTGCTTGTGCTCCTTCAGGTGCTCCGTGAGGTCCTTGATGCGGCGCGACAGCATCGCGACCTGCACCTCGGGGCTCCCGGTGTCGCCCTCGTGCGTGGCGTACTCCTCGATGATGGCCTTCTTGACCTCTGCGTTCAGGCTCATGTGGACCCCTCTCTGCTCACAGCGCGGTGCCCGTGCGGGATGCACGAGCGCTCTCTGTCCGCGGCCGATGTACGGCAACCGGCCAAGACTACCAGGTCAGCGGCGCACCGGCCATCGGGCGTCGAGCTCGCCGAAGCGCTGCACGCGGCCGCCGACGGGGGCCGCCACCGCCTGGCCGTGCGACAGCTGCACCGGCTGCCCCATCGCGGCGGCGGCCATCGAGCGGCGGTGGTGCATGAGGTCGCCGAGCAGCGCCGTCTCGTCGGCGGCGTGGCCGGAGCCCGTGCGGCCGACGAGCGCGCGCTGGCGGTGGTTGGCGAGCTTCGTCGCGGTCTGGATGTAGTGGTGCATCGACCGCCGCACGCCGCGGCGCTTCGCCCAGTCCATGAGCGAGGCGCGGCCGTCGCCGCTCGAGAGCCGCTCGACCTCCTCGCGCGTGAACCAGCCGGCGCGCCCGTAGTCGTCGAGCCGCAGCCGCGTCAGCCGCACCTCCTGGCGCAGCAGGAGCCAGACCGCGACGGCGGCGAGCGCGCACAGCGGCACCTGCACGACGAGGTAGTAGATGAAGAAGCCGACGGTGCCGCCCGGCACCCACCAGCTCGCCGAGTTCCACAGCGCGTGCAGCGCGGCGGACACGAGCCAGCCCGCCGGGAAGGCGACGAGGATCCACCACCGGCTGCGCAGCCTCGCCGCGAAGCCGAGCGCGAGCCCGATCCCGACCGCCGTGAAGATCGCGTGCGTGAGCGGGCTCATGATGCCGCGCAGGAAGAAGATGAACGAGCCGTCGCCCGACTCGGCGAGCGACGTGCCGAAGTAGAGGATGTTCTCGGTGAACGCGAACCCCGCTGCCGACAGCGCCGCGAAGACGACGCCGTCGACCGGTCCGTCGAACGTGCGCCGGAAGAACAGGAACATGATGACGACCGGGATCGCCTTCCAGAGCTCCTCCACCACCGGCGCCTGGATGACGGTCGCGTAGAACTCGAACTCCTCCTGCGAGCGCAGCAGCGGCACGACGAGCGGCTGCAGCACCCACTCGTTGAGCGCGAGCGTCAGCAGCACCGCCGCGACGCCGCCCCAGAGGCCCGCGAACCACATCGCCACCCGCGGCTCGGGCTCCCACCGGTCGATCGCGACGACCGCCCAGATGACGAAGCCGAGCGGCACGAGCGCCATGACGCCGGAGACGGCGACGAGCAGCGGGTTGCCGATCGCGCCGCCGAGCACGAAGATCACGCCGAACGAGGCGAGCGCGAGCACCGCGATGCCGATGATGCCGACGATCAGCCCGACGTTCGGGCCCTCCCGTCGGCGCGCGAGCGGCGAGAGCGGTGCGGTGGCGGTCACCCGAGGAGCGTACCGAGCCGTGCCCTGCCGCGCCTCAGCGCTCGGCGTCGGGCAGCGGGATGACCGGGATCGCCTGCGTCACGGGCTGCAGGCCCGACAGGCGCGCGGGCTGCAGCAGCTTCTCGACCCGCTCGCGCTCCATGAGGCCCGCCTCGACGACGAGGTCGGCGATCGACTTGCTGCTCGTGAGCGCCTCGTGGGCGAGCTTCGCCGACTCGGCGTAGCCGAGGTACGGCGTGAGCGCCGTGACGACGCCGACCGACGTGCCGACCATGAGGTCGAGCCGCTCGCGGTTCGCCTCGATGCCGACGACGCAGTTCACCCGCAGCGTCAGGCACGCCTGCGTCATCCAGTGCAGGCTCTGCAGGATGGAGTGGGCGATCACGGGCTCGAACGCGTTGAGCTGCAGCTGCCCGGCCTCCGACGCCGCCGTCACCGTCGCATCCGACCCGATGACGGCGAACGCGACCTGGTTCACGACCTCGGGGATGACCGGGTTGACCTTGCCGGGCATGATCGACGACCCGGCCTGCTTCGCGGGCAGCGAGATCTCGCCGAAGCCCGCCTGCGGGCCCGAGGAGAGCAGCCGCAGGTCGTTGCAGATCTTGGAGAGCTTCGCCGCGCAGCGCTTGAGCGTGCCCGAGAGCGTCATGAACACGCCGGTGTCGCTCGTCGCCTCGATGAGGTCGGCGGCGGCCGTGATCGGCAGGCCGGTGAGCTCGGCGAGGTGCCGGCAGGCGGCCTCGGCGTAGCGCGGGTCGGCGGTGATGCCCGTGCCGATCGCGGTGGCGCCGAGGTTGACCTCGCTCAGCCACTTGATGGTCTCCTCGAGCCGGTCGCGATCCTCCCGCAGCGTCACGGCGAAGCCGTGGAACTCCTGGCCGAGCGTCATCGGCACGGCGTCCTGCAGCTGCGTACGGCCGACCTTCAGCACGTCGCGGAACTCGTCGGCCTTCGCGTCGAACGCATCCGTCAGCCGCGTCAGCTCGTCGAGCAGGCGACGCAGCGTGAACGACATCGCGACCTTGATGGAGGTCGGGTAGGTGTCGTTCGTCGACTGCGAGCGGTTGACGTCGTCGATGGGGCTGAAGTGCTCGTACGACCCCTTCGGGAAGCCGAGCTCGACGAGGCACGCGTTGGCGATGACCTCGTTGGTGTTCATGTTCGTCGAGGTGCCGGCGCCGCCCTGGATGACGCCCACCTTGAACTGGTCGTGCAGCTCGCCGCCGCGGATGCGCCGGCAGACGCGGTCGATGAGGTCGGCCTTCTCGGGGTCGAGCACCCCGATCTCGCGGTTCGCGCGGGCGCAGGCCTGCTTGACGACCGCGAGCGCGTTGACGAGGTCGGAGTAGACCGAGATCGAGCGGCCGGTGATCGGGAAGTTGATGAGCGCGCGCTCGGTGTGGATGCCCCAGTAGGCGTCGGCGGGGACCGGCAGCTCGCCGAGCGAGTCTCGCTCGAGGCGGGTCGGACCCGTGTAGTGGTGCTCGCCCTGCGGGGCCGGGTCGAGCTTGTACTGGGGCGTGTCGGTCATGCGGGCTCCATCGCCGTCGGTGGCCCAGCGCCTGGTGGGCCTGGGAGGTGTGCGGATGCGGGGGTCGCCCGCCGCTGACGAGCCTAGCCGGGGAGGGTCCGCGGTGCCGATACCCTGCCCTGGTGCCCCGACTCCTGCTCCCCCTCGCCGTCGTCTCCGCCCTCGCGCTCGCCGGCTGCGGTTCCGCCGCGCCCGACGAGACGCCCGAGCCCACCGCCGCCGGCCCGCAGCCGACCGCGAGCGAGCCGGCCGCATCCGACCCCGCCGCATCCGAGTCGCCCGTGACCGCCGAGGGCGACCCGGACGCCCCCGAGGGCTATCCGATCGAGCCGCCGACCGAGTTCCCCGAGTGCGCGGCGCTCGAGGGCGCGGTCGCCGAGCTCACCGGCGGCCTCGACTTCGACCAGGCCGCGAGCGACGCGCAGGACCAGGAGGACATCGCCGTAGAGCGCCAGTGCGCGTGGACGGCGGGCGGCAGCACGCTGCGCCTCACGCTCAGCGGCATCACGTTCGCGCCCGACGAGCTCATCGCGCTCGCGAGCTCGCGCCTCACCGTCGCCGACCCGGGCGCCAACGAGCGCGGCCTGTTCGTGATGGGCGTGGGCGAGCCGCCGGTGCTGAGCGAGACGTTCTCGGGCACCGTGAACACCTTCGACCAGTTCGAGACCGTCTCGGTCGGCTGGGACGGCGGCGAGGCGGCGTTCACGGGCCAGCAGGCGGTCGACGCCGCGGTCGCCGTGCACGACCTCATCCGCGAGTAGCGCGCGCGAGCTCCTCCCCGAGCGCCGCGACGCCGAGCTCGACCTCGGCGAACGTCGTGCTGAGCGGCGACAGGCCGATGCGGATGCCGTCGGGCGCCCGGAAGTCGGGGATGACGCCGCGCTCCCAGAGCCTCGCGTTGACCTCGCGGAACGACGGATGCGCGACGGTGAGGTGGCTGCCCCGGCGCGGCCCGGCGGGCGGGCTCGCGAGCACCGCCCCGTGCGGCAGCACGTGCGCGGCGAGCGCCTGCTCGGCGAAGCCGGTGAGGGCGATCGACTTCTCGCGCACGGCGGCGACGCCCACCTGCTCGACGAGCTCGACCATCGCCGCGAGCGCGACGGTCGCGAGCACCGGCGGGGTGCCGCTCAGGAACCGGGCCAGGTCGGGCGCGGGCCGGTAGCTCGGCGCCATCGCGAAGACGTCGGCGGCGCCCATCCAGCCCTGGATCGGCTGCTGCAGCTCGCCCTGCAGCTCGCGCCGCACGTAGGCGAAGGCGGGCGACCCGGGCCCGCCGTTCAAGTACTTGTACGTGCAGCCGACCGCGAGGTCGACGCCGTGCGCGTCGAGCTCGGTGGGGATGACGCCCGCCGAGTGGCACAGGTCCCACAGCACGAGCGCGCCCGCGTCGTGCACGGCGCGCGTGACGCCAGCGACGTCGGCGAGGAACCCCGAGCGGTAGGCGACGTGGCTCAGCACCACGAGCGCGGTGCGCTCGCCGACGGCGGCCTCGACCTGCTCGAGCGTTGCGCCGGCGGCGCGGTCGACCTCGATCCACCGGATCGTGAGGCCGCGCTCGGCGGCGACGCCCTCGACGATGAAGCGGTCGGTCGGGAAGTTGTCGTCGTCGATGACGATCTCGGTGCGGCCGGCGCTGCGCGGCGCGTCGACCGCGGCGCGGATGAGCTTGTACAGCAGCACCGTGGTCGAGTCGCCGACGACGGTCTGGCCCGGCGCCGCGCCGACGAGCGCGCCGATGCGGTCGCCGAGCTCGTACGGCAGGCGCATCCAGCCCTCGTCCCAGCCCCGGATGAGGCGGCTGCCCCAGTCGTGGCCGACGAAGCGCGCGAAGCGCTCCTCGAGCGACGCGAGCGGGCGGCCGAGCGAGTTGCCGTCGAGGTAGGAGACGACGCCGGGGTCGCGCACGAACGCGCCCGTGTGGGCGGCGAGCGGGTCGGCGGCGTCGAGCTCGGCGGCGAGGCGGGCGGTGTCGGTCATCGAGGGGCCTCCAGGTCGGTGATGCGCACGGGCCGGGACCGGTGCAGGGATGCGAGCGCGGCGGCGTCGCCGTCGACGTCGGGCGGGAAGGCGCTCGCGACGGGGCCGCCGGGCAGCAGCCGGGCCGCCGTGAGCGCGTCGACGAGCGCCGCCCCCTCGACCCCGGCCTGCCGCAGCGCCGCGACCTCCGCTTCGTCGAGGTCGAGGCGGCTCGAGCCGTTGCCGAGGTCGGTGCCGTAGGCGACCGCTCCCCCGCCCGCCGCGAAGCGCGCGAGGTTGTCGGTGGCGCGTGCGAAGGCCTCGTCGTCGCCGTCGCGCGCGTGCATGCCGAGGGTCGAGATCCACACCGTGCGCCCGGCGGCGCGGCGCACGACGTCGTCGGCGAGCGGATGCGTCCACGGCGTGTGCGCGAGCACGTCGGCGCCCGCGGCGATCGCGCGCTCCGGCTGGCCCGCGCCCTGCGCGTGCACCGCGACGCGGAGCCCCAGCGCGTGCGCCTCGGCCACCGCCGCCGCGAGCGCCTCGTCGTCGAGGGCCGGCCCGTCGTCGGTGTTCGACACGAGCTTCACGAGGCTCGCGCCGGCCGCCGCCTGGGCGCGCACCGCCGCGGCCGCCGCCGCGCCGCCCGCGACCTCGACGACGCCGCCCGGCGGCGCCCACGCGCGGTCCGACGGGTAGCCGCCCGGCGCGGTGAGGAACGCGCCCGCGAAGCGCACGTCGAGGGCCGGATGCGTCGCCCGCGCCGCGTCGGCGAGGCCCGGCACGGCGGCCGGGTCGGCGCCGAGGTCGAGCACCCGGGCGATGCGGCTCCCCTCGAGCCCGCCGAGGTCGGCGAGCGCGAGGTGCACGTGCGCGTCGGTGAGCGGCGGCAGCAGCGCGAGGTCGAGCCTCGGCAGGTCGCGGGCCGCGGCCTCGTCGGCGCCCGCGAGGGCGACGCCGTCGTCGCCGAGCCGCACCACCGCATCCGCGTACCACGCGCCGTCGACGCGCGCGTGCGCGACGCGCACGAGCCGCGGGGCGCTCACTCCTCGATCCGCGTGCGGACCGCGTAGAGCTCGGGGAAGAACGTCAGGTCGAGCGCGCGCTGCAGGAAGTCGACGCCGCTCGAGCCTCCCGTGCCGGTCTTGCGCCCGATCGTGCGGGTGACGGTGCGCAGGTGCCGGAAGCGCCAGAACTGGAAGTTGTCCTCGAGGTCGACGAGCTCCTCGCACGTCTCGTAGGCGCGCCAGTTGTCGTCGGCGCCCTCGTAGATGCGCTGGAAGACCGGCACGAGCTCCTCGGAGTAGACGTGCGCCTTCCGCACGTCGCGCTCGAGCACCGCCGTCGGCACGGCGTGGCCGCGGCGGGCGAGGTGCCGGAGGAACTCGTCGTAGAGGCTCGGCCGCTCGAGCTCGGCCGCGAGCGCCGCGTGGTCGTCGGGGCTCGACTCGAAGACCTTCAGCATGCGCTCGTGCTTGTTGCCGAGCGCGAACTCGACCAGCCGGTACTGCGCGCTCTGGAAGCCCGAGGCGTTCGCGAGCGCGCCGCGGAACTGCGCGTACTCGGTGGGCGTGAGCGTCGCGAGCACCGACCACTGCTGCGTCAGCACCTCCTGGATGTGCTTCACGCGCGCGATGCGCTTGAGCGCCGCGCCCAGGTCGTCGGCGGCGAGCAGCCGGCGGGCGTCGTCGAGCTCGTGGATGACGAGCTTCAGCCACAGCTCGGTCGTCTGGTGCTGGATGATGAACAGCAGCTCGTCGTGGTGCTCCGGCTCGCTGCGCGGGTGCTGCGAGGCGAGCAGCGTGTCGAGCCCGAGGTACGACCCGTAGCTCATGCGCTCGCGCAGGTCGGTGACGATCGTCGACTCGATCTCGCGGGTGTTGTCCTCGACGGGCACGGGGCCTCCTTCGGCTCGCCCCCACGGTAACGCGCCGCGGTGCCCGCCGTCGGCCCGGCCGCCCTACGCTGGCGGCGTGGTGGAGATCCCGGACGCGGCCGTCGACGACCTGATCGCGCTCGTGCGCGTGCCGACCGAGGAGGCGGCGCAGATGCCCGCCTTCCAGGCGGCGCTCCGCGAGCGCTTCCCGCGGCTGTTCGCCTCGCTCGAGGTCGAGTCGATCGGCGCGACGCTGCTCGCGCGGTGGCCGGGTCGGGGCGAGGGAGCGCCGGCGCTGCTCATGGCCCACCAGGACGTCGTGCCGGCCCCGCCCGCCGGGTGGACGCATCCGCCCTACGGCGGCAACCGCGACGCGACGCACGTGTGGGGCCGCGGCACGCTCGACGACAAGGGCTCGCTCGTCGGCATCTGCGTCGCCGTCGAGGCGCTGCTCGCGGCGGGCTTCGCGCCCGCGCGCGACGTGTGGCTCGTCTTCGGCCACGATGAGGAGACCATGGGCACCGGCGCCGCGTCGGCCATCGCCGAGCTCGACGCGCGCGGCGTGCGGCCCGCGTGGGCGCTCGACGAGGGCGGCGCGATCATCGAGCCGCCGGTCGCGGGCGTCGCGCGCGACGTGGCGGTGGTGGGCGTGGCCGAGAAGGGCTTCGCCAACATCCGGATGCGCGTGGCGCAGGTGGGCGGGCACGCGTCGACCCCGCCGAGGCTGCCGGCGACGTCGCGGCTCGCGCGCGCGATCCGGCGGCTCGACCGCGCCCCCTTCCCGCGCTCGCTGCCGGAGCCCGCGCTGCGCATGCTCGAGCTGCTGGGGGCGGATGCGTCGGGGCCGCAGGGCGCGGTGCTGCGGCAGGTGCGGCGCGCGCGGCCGCTCGTGGAGCGCATCCTGGCGCGCGGCGACGAGACGCGGGCGATGCTCTCGACCACCGCGGTCGTCACGCAGCTCTCGGGCGCGGCCGCGCCCAACGCGCTCGCGGAGGAGGCGGTCGCGGTCGTGAACGCGCGGATCGCGCTCGGCTCGAGCGTCGACGAGACGGTCGCGCACGTGCGGCGGGCGGTCGCCGACCCGCAGGTGTCGCTCGAGGTGCTGCACGGCCACGGACCGAGCCCCGAGAGCCCCTCGGCGGGCCCCGGCTGGGACGACGTCGCGGCGGCGATCGCGCGGCTGCGGCCCGACGTGCTCACCGTGCCGTACGTGATGCTCGGCGGCACCGACGGCCGGCACGCGCATCGCATCACCGACCGCGTCTACCGCTTCGCGCCCTTCGCGATGACCCGCGACGAGCGCCTCACCCTGCACGCGCGCGACGAGCGCATCCGCGTCGACACGTGGCTGGACGGCTGCCGCTGGTACGCCGACCTCATCGAGTCGAGCTGCTGATGGCGCGGTTCGCGATCGACGCGCCCACCGCGCTGCGGATCGTGCGCGAGCGCGTCGACGTGGGCGAGCACCAGCTGGTCGGCGCGGGGGCGCTGCGCTCGCAGGTCATGCAGCTGCTGTGGGCCGAGGTGCGCGCGGGCGACCTGCCCGAGGCGGAGGGGCGGGCGCAGCTCGAGGCGCTCGCGTCGCTCAAGGTGCGGCTGCTCGCCGACCGCGTCTCGCGCTCGGTCGCCTGGCGGCACGCCGCGCGGCTCGGCTGGGACGACGCGACGCGGGCGGAGCCGCTCGCGGTCGCGTCGCTGCAGGCCGACGCGCTCGTCACCGACGACCCCGAGCTCGCGGCCGCCGCCGAGGGCGTCGTGGAGCGGATGCCGTGGGCCGGGTTCGTCGCGGCGCTCGGCTGAGGCGCAGACGGCCGAGCGGCGCCCTGCGCAGGGCGCCGCTCAGGCGGTCAGAGGCGGGACTTCGTGTGCCAGACCGTCTTCGTCTCGGTGAGGGCGAGGATGCGCTGCGGCGTCTCGGGCGCGAGGCCCGGCTCGGGGCGCAGCACGCGCTTCAGCGTGTCGGCCGCGATCACCTCGAGCTCGACCCAGTCGAGGTCGCCGGCGCCGGTGAGGTCGAGCGCGTTGATGTCGGCGTGGCCCGCGAGCCACGGCGCGAGCTCGGCCGGGTCGCCCGTGAGCACGTTCACGACGCCGCCAGGCAGGTCGCTCGTCGCGAGCACCTCGGCGAGCGAGATCGCGACGAGCGGCGAGACCGCGGCGGGCACCACGACGACCGCGTTGCCCGTCACGAGCGCCGGCGCGACGACCGACGTGAGGCCCAGCAGGCCCTGCTCCTGCGGCGCGATGATCGCGACGACACCGGTCGGCTCGGGCACCGACAGGTTGAAGTAGGGGCCGGCGACGGGGTTGGCGTGGCCGCCGATCTGGGCGATCTTGTCGGTCCAGCCGGCGTGCAGCACCCACAGGTCGATCGCGGCCTCGACCTGCTGCTGCGCGCGCGCGGCGGTCAGGCCCTCGGTGCGCTGCAGCTCGTCGACGAACTGCGCCTTGCGGCCCTCGAGCACCTCGGCGACCCGGTACAGCACCTGGCCGCGGTTGTACGCGGTCGCGCCCGCCCAGCCGGGCTGGGCCTTGCGGGCCGCGCGGACGGCGTCGCGCGCATCCTTCCGGGAGGCCTTCGCGACGTTCGCGACGAACGCGCCGCGCTTGTCGAGCACCTCGGTCACGCGCCCGGACTCGCTGCGCGGGAACGCGCCGCCGATGAAGAGCTTGTAGGTCTTGGGCACGTCGAGGCGCGTCGCCGTGCGGGCCGGGGTCTTCGTCGTGGTCGCCATCACTTGCCTGCCTTCAGGTACGCCTGCATGCCCTGCACGCCGCCCTCGCGGCCGTAGCCGGACTCCTTGTAGCCGCCGAACGGGCTCGCGGGGTCGAACTTGTTGAACGTGTTCGCCCAGACGACGCCGGCGCGCAGCTTGTCGGCGACCGCGAGCACGCGGGAGCCCTTGTCGCTCCAGATGCCGGCCGAGAGGCCGTAGGGGGTGTTGTTCGCCTTCGCGATCGCCTCGTCGGGCGTGCGGAAGGTGAGCACCGACAGCACGGGTCCGAAGATCTCCTCGCGGGCGATCGTCGACGACGCCTCGACGCCCGAGACGACGGTCGGCGGGAACCAGTAGCCCTTCGCCGGCAGCTCGCAGTCGGGCGCCCAGCGCTCGCCGCCCTCGGCCTCGCCCTGGTCGACGAGGCGCGTGATGCGCGCGAGCTGCTCGGAGGAGTTGATCGCGCCGATGTCGGTGTTCTTGTCGAGCGGGTCGCCGAGGCGCAGCGTCGCCATGCGCTCCTTGAGGCGCTCGAGCACCGCGTCGTGCACGTTCTCCTGCACGAGCAGGCGGCTGCCCGCACAGCACACCTGGCCCTGGTTGAAGAAGATGCCGTTGACGATGCCCTCGATCGCCTGGTCGAGGGGCGCGTCGTCGAAGACGATGTTCGCGCCCTTGCCGCCCAGCTCGAGCGTCAGCCGCTTCGGCGTGCCGGCGAGCGCCTTCGCGATCTCGCGGCCGACGGCGGTGGAGCCCGTGAAGGCGACCTTGTCGACGTCGGGGTGGCGCACGAGCGCCGCGCCCGTCTCGCCCGCGCCGGTGACGAGGTTGACGACGCCGGCGGGCAGGCCCGCCTGCTCGCACACCTCGGCGAAGAGCATCGCCGTGAGCGGCGTCGTCTCGGCCGGCTTCAGCACGACGGTGTTGCCGGCGGCGAGCGCCGGCGCGACCTTCCACGCGAGCATGAGCAGCGGGAAGTTCCACGGGATGACCTGCGCGGCGACGCCGAGCGGCTGCGGTGCGGCGCCGAGGCCGACGTAGTCGAGCTTGTCGGCCCATCCGGCGCAGTGGAAGAACCACTGGGCGACGAGCGGCACGTCGGCGTCGCGCGTCTCCTTGATCGGCTTGCCGTTGTCGAGCGACTCGGCGACGGCGAGCTCGCGCGCGCGCTCCTGCAGGATGCGCGCGATGCGGAAGAGGAACTTGCCGCGGTCGCGGCCCGACATCGGGCCCCAGACGGTGCGGAACGCGGTGCGCGCGGCCCGGACCGCCGCATCCACGTCGCCCTCGTCGGCGGTCGCGAACGTGGCGATGGGCTGCTCGGTCGAGGGCGAGACGGAGGCGAAGCTCGCGCCGCCGCCAGCGACCCACTCGCCGCCGATCCAGAGCCGGTACTCGTCGCGGAGGTCGAGGATGGACGTCGACTCGGGAGCCGGCGCGTAGTCGAGGAATGCCATGGGGAGCCTCAGTCGATCGTGACGTAGTCGGGGCCGGAGTAGCGGCCGGTGGTGAGCTTCTGGCGCTGCAGCAGCACGTCGTTCAGCAGGCTCGAGGCGCCGAAGCGGAACAGGTGCGGGTCGAGCCACGCCTCGCCGCAGGTCTCGGCGACCGTGACGAGGTACTTCATGGCGTCCTTCGCGGTGGCGATGCCGCCCGCGGGCTTCACGCCGATGCGCTCGCCCGTCAGCCGCTCCCAGTCGCGCACGACCTGCAGCATGAGCAGCGTCACCGGCAGCGTGGCCGCGGGCTGCACCTTGCCGGTGGAGGTCTTGATGAAGTCGCCGCCGGCGAGGATCGACAGCCACGAGGCGCGGCGCACGTTGTCGTACGTCACGAGCTCGCCCGTCTCGAGGATGACCTTGAGGTGCGCGAAGGTGCCGTCGGTGCGACGGCACGCCTCCTTGGTGGCGACGATCTCGTCGAAGACCTTGCCGTAGTTGCCCTCGAGGAACGCGCCGCGGTCGATGACCATGTCGATCTCGTCGGCGCCGGCCGCGACCGCGTCGCGGGTGTCCTGCAGCTTGACCGGCAGGCTCGCGCGCCCGGACGGGAACGCGGTCGCGACGGCGGCGACGTTGATGCCGTCGTCGCGGCCGTTGCTCCAGGCCGAGCCGAGCGCCTCGACCGCGTTGCCGACCATGTCGCCGTAGACGCAGACGGCCGCGGGGCGCGGCGTCGAGGAGTCGGATGCGTCGGGCACGAGCGCCTTCGCGACGAGCGAGTGCACCTTGCCCCGGGTGTCGTTGCCCTGGAGGGTCGTGAGGTCGATCATGCGGATCGTGAGGTCGAGCGCCGCCTGCTTGGAGCTCGTCTTGATGGAGCGGGTGCCGAGCGATGCGGCGCGGGCCTCGAGGCCCACGGCGTCGACGGCCGGCAGGCCCTCGAGGTGTCGGCGGAGTGCGACCTCGGAGAGGTCGCCGCCGAGCAGCTGGACGGCGCGCTCTGCGGGCGCGAGCGCTGCGCTGGGTGTGGTCACGCTGATCCTTCTTCCCGCCGCGGTGCGGTCGTCCGCCAGGTGTGTCGCGGCGTACGGGGGTGCTGGGCAGTCTACCGGCCGCGGAGCCCTGTCCGGACAGGTCAGGCCGTGGCGGCCGCGACGAGCTCGCGCGTGCGGTCCACATCGCGCGACATCTGGGCGATGAGCTGGTCGAGGCTCTCGAAGCGGTGCATGGGCCGCACGAAGTCGACGAGCTCGAGGCTGATGGGCCGGTCGTAGAGGTCGAGGTCGACGTCGAGGAGGTACGCCTCGACCGTCTTCGCGGCGACGCCGTCGAACGTGGGGTTGTCGCCGATCGAGACGGCGGCGGGGAACGTGCCGGCGTCGACGTGGGCGAGGGCCGCGTAGACGCCGTCGGCGGGCACGAAGCCCTCGACGGGCGCGCCGAGGTTGGCGGTCGGGAAGCCGAGCGCCCGCCCCCGCTGGAAGCCGCGCACGACGTCGCCGCGCAGCACGTGCCGGCGGCCGAGCATGCCGTTGGCCTCCTGCACGCGGCCGAGCTCGAGCGCCTCGCGGATCCACGTGGAGGACACGCGCCGGCCGTCGGCGAAGCAGATGTCGTCGATCGACTCGACGCGGGCGCCGCGCGGCTCGGCGAGCGCGCGCAGCATGGCCGCGTCGCCGGCGCCGCGGTGGCCGAAGCGGAAGTCGTCGCCGACGAGCAGCACGCGCGCGCCCAGCCCGTCGAGCAGCACGCGCTCGGCGAACTCCTTGGCGGGCTGCGCCGCCGTCTCGGCCGTGAACGGCACCACCACGACCCGGTCGGCCCCCGCGGCGCGCAGCAGCTCCACCTTGTGCGGCAGCGACACGAGCGGCAGCGGCGCGCGGTCGGGCCGCACGATCTCGAGCGGGTTGCGGTCGAAGGTGACGACGGTGGTCGCGAGGCCCTCGGGCTCGGCGAGCGCGCGCAGCTGCTCGATGATCCGTTGGTGGCCGATGTGCACGCCGTCGAACTTGCCGATCGTGACCGCGCTCGGCACGGCCTCGAGCGCGTCGATCCAGTCCATGCCGGCCCCGCGATCGCCGCTCACGCCGCCACCCGCTCGCGGCTCGCGCGTAGCCACCACAGGCCCAGGAACGGCAGCACGGCGGGGATGAAGAGGTAGCCCATCCCGAAGCGGCTCCAGACGGTGTCGTGCGCGAAGAGCTCGGGCGCCACGAGCGAGAGGGTGCCGACGACCAGCACCCCGACGAGCTCGAAGCAGACGGCCGCGAGCGCGACGCGCCGCCAGGCATCCGCCCGCATCGCGAGCGCGACCGTCGCGAGCAGGTAGACGACCGCGGCGACGGCGCTCAGCGAGTAGGCGAGCGGCGCTTCGTCGAAGCGCTGCACGATCTGCACGAACGAGCGACCGGTCGCCGCCATCGCCAGCACCGCGTACACCGCGATGAGGACCCGCCCGATCCCGGCATGCTTGCGCTCGCTCATCGGAAGCGAGTCTAATCGCCGCGATCAGGCCAGTTGCACGAACCAGATCTGGTGCATCCGGTAGACCATCACCGCGACCGCGAGGATGCCGACGCCCACGACGAGGGTCGACCACTCCCCCTTCTTGTCGACGAGCGCCCACATGACCGCCGCCGGCGGGATGACGAGCGCGGTGATGAGGTAGGTCCAGTACTCGAGCAGGTCGCCGGTGGGGCCCGCGCCCATGATCGGGGCGACGACGGATGCGACGGTCTGCACGACGAGGGTGAGGAGCGTGAGCGCCGCGGCAGCGAGGACCCCGTCGCCGAACGGCCGCCTCGTGAGGCCGACGATCGCGACGACGCCGCCGATCACGCCCAGGCCGATCGCCTGCGCGAGCATCACCCAGCTGATCATCGTGCCCCCTCGGCCGCGGCGCCCGTCGGGAAGTTGGTCACCGGCAGCATGCGCCGGCCGTCGATGCGCGCGATGCCGACGAGGCGGTCGCCGTGGACGGCGGCGACGATGCCCGACTCCCCCTCGAGCGCGACGGTGCGGCGGCCGCTCGCGAGGTTCGCGGCGCGCTCGTCGTCGAGCAGCGCGACGGGCAGGATGCGGGACGCCGCCTCGGCCGGGGTCAGCAGCAGACCGCTCGCGCCCTGCTCGGGCAGGGCGTCGGCGATCGGCGCCCCCTCGACGTCGAACGGCCCGATGCGCGTGCGGCGCAGCGCCGTCAGGTGCCCGCCGACCCCGAGCGCGGCGCCGAGGTCGCGCGCGAGCGCGCGGATGTACGTGCCGCTCGAGCAGTCGACGACCACGTCGACCTCGGCGAGGGGGCCAGGCCGGAAGGCGAGCGCCTCGAAGCGCGCGACGGTGACCGGGCGGGCCCGCAGCTCGACCTGCTCCCCCGCTCGCACCCGGGCGTACGCGCGCTCGCCGTCGACCTTGATGGCGCTCACGCTCGACGGCACCTGCTCGATGTCGCCCGTGAGGCGCGCCATCGGCGCCGCGAGGTCGTCGCCCGACAGGTGCGACGCATCCGCCGTGCTCGTGACGTCGCCCTCGGCGTCGTCGGTGCTCGTGGCGGCGCCGAGCGCGATGGTGGCGGCGTAGGTCTTGTCGAGGCCGACCATGTGGGTCAGCAGGCGAGTAGAAGGCCCGACGCCCAGGATGAGCAGGCCCGTCGCCATCGGGTCGAGCGTGCCGGCGTGGCCGACCTTGCGGGTGCCGAGGGCGCGGCGCGCGCGGCTCACGGCGGTATGGCTCGTGATGCCCTGCGGCTTGTCGACGAGCAGGATGCCGTCGGGGGCGGGTGGGGCGTCGGGCACCCGACGAGCCTAGCCGCCGATAGCCTCCTCGACATGGCGCATGAGGGCACGGCGGATGCGACGGCGCGGCAGCGCGTCGCGGTGATCGGCGCGGGGGCGATCGGCGGCACGATCGCGGCGCGGCTCGACGAGATCGGGCACGACGTGACGGTCACGGCGCGGGGAGAGAACCTCGCCGCGATCCGCGAGCACGGGCTGCGCCTGCGCGGCGCGTACGGCGCGCACACGGCGCGCGTGACCGCGCTCGAGTCGCTCGCCGAGGCGCCGGACGTCGCCATCCTCGCGACCAAGGCGACGGGCACGGCGGCGGCGCTCGAGGCGAGCCGGGCGGCCCTCGCGGGCGTGCCGCTGCTCGTCGTGCAGAACGGCCTCGGCGGCGAGCGGGCCGCCGCGCGCCTGCTCGGGCACGACCGGGTCGCCGGCGGCATCGCGCTCATGGCCGCGAACTCCATGGAGCCCGGCGTCGTCACCGTCACCGCCGCCGGCGACACGATCGTCGGCGGCGCCGAGGGCGAGCGCTTCGCGGCGCTGCTCGGCGAGGCGCTGCCCACGTCGCTCACCCCCTCGATCGAGGGCGCGCAGTGGACGAAGCTGCTCATCAACATGGTCAACGCCCTGCCGACGATCGTCGGCCACTCGGTGCAGGACGTCATCCGCGACCCGGGACTGCGGCGCGTGATGCTCGCGTCGATGCGCGAGACGGCGCGCATCGGGCTCGCGTCGGGCGTGCGCTTCCAGCCGCTCCAGGGGCTCACGCCGCTGCTCGTGCGGCTCGTGGCCTTCGCGCCGCGGTGCATCGCGCAGCAGGTGCCGCTGCGCATCAAGGACCGGCTCGGCGACGTGCCGAACCTCGGCTCGACGCAGCAGTCGATCCGCCGCGGGCAGCCGACCGAGGTCGACCTGATCAACGGCGCGGTGGTGGATGCGGCGGCGCGCCTCGGGCGGGAGGCTCCCGTCAACGCCGCGCTCGTCGAGCTCGTGCATGAGGTCGAGCGGACGGGCCGCTTCCTGCCGGCGTCGGCGGTGCGGCGGCTCGCCTAGCAGCTGTCGGCGAAGCTCTGCCGGGGCGCCCGCCAGTCGGTGTTGTCGACGATGAACGCGGCCCGGCGGCGCGGCACGACCGTGCGCTCGTAGTGCTCGTGGGCCTCCCGGTAGCGGCGGTGCGACTCGTGCCCGACGTCGGGGTGCGCGCCGTCCCGCGCGCGCATCCGCTCGCCCCGCACGCGGTCGTCGGCCTCGAGCAGCAGCACCGCGTGCCACTTGCCCGCGAGCGCGGGCCGCTGCAGGAAGACCCCGTCGACGATGAGCACCGCATCCGGCCCCGCCGTCTGCCACTCCATCTCGATGCTGCGGTCGGTCGCGAGGTCGAAGGCGGCCGTCTGGAAGCCGGTCGAGCCGCCCATGCGGAACGGCTGCAGCAGCACGCGGTCGAGCAGCTCGATGTCGAACGCGTCCTCGTAGTAGCCCTTCGACGAGTCGCGACCCTGGCGGTAGCGGAACGCCTGCGGCCGGTGGAAGTCGTCGACGCTCGCGCGGAACGCCTCGACGCCGGCGCGCGCGAACGCCACCTGGAGCGCATCCGCGAACCGCGTCTTGCCGACGCCGTCGCGCCCCTCGACCGCGATGAGCCGCCGCCCGCGCGGGTTCCGCCGCAGCAGCTGCTCGACGAGGCTCGTGTACAGGGCCTTCTGCTCGGGCGTCCAGGAGGCCGCCTTCATGAGGAGCGCGCGGTCGACCATGCCGCCAGCCTAGGCGCTGGGTACGCTGGCGGGATGCTCGACGGCCGCTCGCTGCCCGCGCTCGCCGCCTGGTACCGCGCGAGCGCCCGCGACCTGCCGTGGCGGCGGCCGGAGTTCGACGCGTGGGGCACGGTCGTGAGCGAGATCATGCTGCAGCAGACGCAGGCGGCGCGCGTCGCGGTCGAGATCGACCGCTGGCTCGAGCGCTGGCCGACGCCCGCCGACCTCGCCGATGCGCCCACCCACGAGGTGCTGCGGCAGTGGGGCACGCTCGGCTACCCGAGGCGGGCGCTGCGCCTGCAGGACACCGCGCGCGCCATCGTCGAGCGGCACGGCGGCGAGGTGCCGAGGGACGTGGATGCGCTGCTCGCGCTCCCGGGGATCGGCGACTACACGGCGCGGGCCGTCGCCGTCTTCCACTTCGGCGACCGCCACCCGGTCGTCGACACGAACGTGCGCCGCGTCGTCGCCCGCGCGGTGCACGGCCGCGGCGAGGCGGCGCCGGCGGCGAAGCGCGACCTGGCCGACGTCGAGGCCCTGCTGCCCGCCTCCCCCGCCGACGCATCCGTCGTCTCCATCGCGCTCATGGAGCTCGGGGCGCTGGTGTGCACCGCGCGGGCGCCGAGGTGCGACGCGTGCCCGATCGCCGACGCGTGCGCGTGGCGCGCGGCGGGCTACCCGCCCTACGAGGGCCGGCGCGCGCCTCGGCAGGCGGCGTTCGCCGGGAGCGACCGGCAGGCGCGCGGCACGGTGCTGCGGGCGCTCCGGGCCGTCGACGTGCCGCTCGCCGAGGCCGACCTCGCGGCGCTCTGGCCCGACGCGGCGCAGCTCGAGCGCGCCGTCGCCTCGCTCGCGGCCGACGGCCTGGTGCTGCGCGAGCACGGGGCGGTCAGGCTGCCCGACTAGGTTGTGCGCCATGCCGGCACGACACCAGCGCCTCATCGACCGTCCCGCCGCGAGCGACGAGCTCGCCGCCGCCCTCGCCGCGATCCGCGAGGAGCTCGGCCTCGACGCCGAGTTCCCGCCCGCCGCCGAGGCTGAGGCGGCGGCGTACGCCGCCGACCCGCGGCTGCCGGAGCCCGACCGGACGCAGGTGCCGTTCGTGACGATCGACCCCGAGGGCTCGACCGACCTCGACCAGGCGCTGCACCTCGAGCGCGACGGCGACGGCTTCGTCGTGCACTACGCGATCGCCGACGTCGCAGCGTTCGTCGAGCCCGGCGGCGCGATCGACGCCGAGGCGCGCCGCCGCGGCCAGACGATGTACGCGCCCGACGGCCGGGTGCCGCTGCACCCGCCCGTCGTGAGCGAGGGCGCCGCGAGCCTGCTCGAGGGGCAGGAGCGCGCCGCGTACGTGTGGACGATGCGGCTGGATGCGTCGGGCGACGTCACGGGGACGACGCTCGAGCGCGCCCGGGTGCGCTCGCGCGAGCAGCTCACCTACCGCGAGGCGCAGGCGCGCATCGACGGCGGCGACGCGATGCTGGGGCTGCTTCGCGAGGCGGGCGAGCTGCGCATCGCGCTCGAGGAGGCGCGCGACGGCGCGAGCCTCGACATGCCCGAGGAGGAGATCGCCCGCCACGGCGACGACTACCGGCTCGAGCGCCGCGAGCTGCTGCCCGTCGAGCGCTGGAACGCGCAGGTCTCGCTCATGACGGGCATGGAGGCGGCGAACCTCATGCTCGGCGCGGGGCGGGGCATCCTCCGCACGATGCCGCGGCCCCCGAAGGGCGACGTGCGGCGCTTCCGCAAGGAGGTGCGCGCGATCGGCGAGGAGTGGGCCGAGGGCGAGCACTACGGCGCGTTCCTGCGCCGCCTCGACCGCTCGAAGCCGACGACGCTCGCGATCCTGCAGGTCGCGCGGCGGCTGTTCCGCGGCGCGGGCTACACCGTGCTCGACGGCACGGCGGCGCCCGGCGGCGGATCGGATGCGTCGCTGATCCAGGCGGCCATCGGCGCGCCGTACGCGCACACGACGGCGCCGCTGCGGCGCCTGGTCGACCGGTACGTGCTCGCGCACTGCGAGGCGATCGCGAACGGCCGCGACATCCCGGCGTGGGCGTCGGAGGGCCTCGTCGGGCTGCCGGAGATCATGCAGGAGTCGGGACAGATCGCGAGCCGGCTCGAGCGGGAGTCGATCGACGCGGTCGAGATCGCGATGCTGCGGCACCGGGTCGGCGAGGACTTCGATGCGGTCGTCGTGGAGACCCGGAAGGACGGCGCCACGGTGCAGCTGCTCGACCCGCCCGCCGAGGCCGCGTGCGCGACGTCGGCGGAGCCGGGCGAGCGCATCCGCGCCCGCCTGGTCGAGGCCGACCTGGCGGAGCGGCGGCTGCGCTTCGAGGAGGCCCGCTAGGCCTCCTCGTCCTCCTCGCGCGGCTTGCGGTACGGGTCGGGCTCGCCGGCGAACTGCGCCGCCGCGGCCGCCTGCTGGGCGGCGAGGTCGCGCTGGCGCGCCTCGTCGAGCAGGTGCTCGATCGACGCCGCGCTCTCGGGCAGCGCGTCGAGGATGAACTCGATCGACGGCGTCAGCCGCAGGCTGATGCCCTTGCCGATCTCGCGGCGCACGACGCCCTTGGCGCTCGCGAGCGCGGTCTCGGTGTCGGCCCGCTCCTCGTCGGTGCCGTACACCGTGTAGAAGATCGACGCGTGCTGCAGGTCTCCGGTGACGCGCACATCCGTGATCGTCACGAACCCGAGCCGCGGGTCCTTCACCTCGCGCTCCAGCGCGCGCACGGTGATCTCGCGGATGCGGTCGGCGATCTTCCTCGCCCTGGGGTTCTCGGCCATGGGACTTCCTCTCGCTTCAGACGGGTGTGGGGCGACCGCAGCCGCCCCACACCTCGTTCCGCACGTCAGACGCGCGGCTTCTCCACCATCTCGGTGGTCTCGATCTCGTCGCCGATCTGCAGGTCGTTGAACCTGCCGAGGCCGATGCCGCACTCGAAGTCGGTGCGGACCTCGGTGACGTCGTCCTTGAAGCGGCGCAGCGACTCGATGGCGAGGCCATCGGCCAGCACGACGCCGTCGCGGATGACGCGAGCCTTGGCGTTGCGGGTGATCGTGCCGGAGCGGACGATGCAGCCCGCGATGTTGCCGAACTTCGAGGAGCGGAACACCTCGCGGATCTCGGCCACGCCCGACTGGACCTCCTCGTACTCGGGCTTCAGCATGCCCTTGAGCGAGTTCTCGACATCCTCGATCGCCGCGTAGATCACGTTGTAGAACCGCACGTCGACACCCTCGCGGGCGGCGCGCTCGCGGGCCTTCGTGTCGGGGCGCACGTTGAAGCCGATGATGACGGCCGAGTCGACCGTCGCCAGGTTCACGTCCGACTCGGTGATCGCGCCGACGCCGCGGTGGATGATGCGCAGGTCGACGGTGTCGTCGATCTCGATCTTCAGCAGCGACTCCTCGAGCGCCTCCACGGCACCCGAGACGTCGCCCTTGATGATGAGGTTGAGCGTCTCGACCTTGCCCTGCTCCATGGCGAGCTTGAAGTCCTCGAGCGACAGGCGCTTGCGGGCCTTGGCCAGCATGGCGTTCCGCTCGACGGCCTCGCGCTTCTCGGCGATCTGCCGGGCCGTGCGGTCCTCCTCGGTGACGATGAAGGTGTCGCCGGCGCGCGGGACGCTCGAGAGGCCCTGCACCTGGACGGGCATCGACGGGCCGGCCTCCTCGACCAGCTCGCCGCGGTCGTCGACCATCGCACGGACGCGGCCGTAGGCCGTGCCCGCGACGATCGCGTCGCCGACGCGGAGCGTGCCGGACTGGATGAGCACGGTCGCGACCGAGCCGCGGCCCTTGTCGAGCTTCGCCTCGATGGCGACGCCGCGGGCCTCCTTGTGCGGGTTGGCGCGCAGGTCGAGGCCGGCGTCGGCCGTGAGCAGCACGGCCTCGAGGAGGTCCTCGATGCCCGTGCGGGCCAGCGCCGAGACGTCGACGAACATGGTGTCGCCGCCGTACTCCTCTGCCACCAGGCCGTACTCGGTGAGCTGCTGCCGGACCTTCGCCGGGTTCGCGCCCTCCTTGTCGACCTTGTTCACCGCGACCACGATCGGCACGTCGGCCGCCTGGGCGTGGTTCAGCGCCTCGATCGTCTGCGGCATGATGCCGTCGTCCGCCGCGACCACGAGGATCGCGATGTCGGTGACGCGAGCGCCTCGGGCGCGCATGGCGGTGAACGCCTCGTGGCCCGGGGTGTCGATGAACGTGATCGCGCGGTCCTCGCCCTCGTGCTCCTGCCAGACCTGGTAGGCGCCGATGTGCTGGGTGATGCCGCCGGCCTCGCCGTCGATGACGTTCGCACCGCGGATCGCGTCGAGCAGGCGCGTCTTGCCGTGGTCGACGTGGCCCATGACGGTGACGACGGGCGAGCGGTACTCGAGGTCCTCGTCGCTCTCGTCCTCGAGCTCCTGCTCGAGGTCGATGTCGAAGCCCTCCAGGAGCTCCTTGTCCTCGTCCTCGGGGCTGACGATCTGGATCTTGTAGCCCAGCTCGGCGCCGAGCAGCTCGAACGTGGTCTCGTCCAGCGACTCCGTCGCCGTCGCCATCTCGCCGAGGTGGAACAGCACGGTGACGAGGTCACCGGGGCTCGCGTCGATCTTCTCGGCGAAGTCGGCGATGGATGCGCCGCGACGCATGCGGATGACGGTCGTGCCGTCGCCGCGCCGGACCTTGACGCCGCCGATCGACGGCGCCTCGCGCATCTCGAACTCGAGCCGCTTCGTGCGCTTCGACTTGCGGGACTTGCCCTTGGCGCCGCCCTTGCCGAACGCGCCGGCGGTGCCGCCGCGGCCGCGGCCGCCGGGGCCGGGACGACCCGCGAACGCGGGACCGCCGCGACCGGGAGCGCCGCGACCGGGCGCGCCCTGACCGGGACGCTGGAACGCGCCGCCGCCGCCGCCGGCACCGGGACGGCCTGCGCCGCCCGGACGGGGCGAGCCCGGGCGCGGGGCGCCGGGACGCGGTGCGCCGGGACGAGGTGCCCCGGGGCGCGGAGCCGCGGGGCGCGGAGCGCCCTGCTTGCTCGTGAACGGGTTGTTGCCGCCACGGGGGCGGCCCATGCCCTGGTTCGAGGCGAACGGGTTGTTGCCGGGGCGGGGAGCGCCCGGGCGCGCCATCGGGCGCGGGATGCTGCTGCCCGACGCGTCGCCGCCGGGGGCGGCCTCAGCGGGCGAGGCAGGCGCCGCGGGTGCTGCCGGCGCCGCAGGTGCGGGCGTCTCGGCGCGCGGCGCGGGCGCCGCTGCGGGGGCGGGCGACGGCGCCGGGGCGGCGTCGGCCTTGGGCTCGGCGGGTGCCGGCGCGGGCGCCGGAGCAGCTGCCGCCGGCTTCGCGGCCGGAGCCTTCGTCGCCGGGGCCTTGGCTGCGGGCGCCTTCGCGGGCTCCGCGGGGGCAGCGGTGTGCCCCTCCGCCTCGAGGGCGGCCTTGAGCTTGCGGGCGACCGGGGGTGCGATCGCCGAGGCGGGTCCCTTGACGAACTCGCCCATCTCCTTGAGCTTGGCCATGGCGACCTTGCTCTCGACGCCGATCTCGGCGGCGATCTCATGCACGCGTGGGTTTGCCACTTCTCTCCTGTCCTGGTCCGCCCAGGACAGGGCGGACGATTAGCTGACGGGTCTCATTTCGAGCTGCTCATCAGTTGTCCATGTGCCGTTCATTCCTTCGGTCGGGGCTCGGGTCGAGCCCGTCCTGTGCCCATCGTGCGATGGGCGAGGTGTCCAGGTGCGGATGGCGCAGCGCCCGGGGAAGCGCGCGGAGCGCGCGTTCCGCGCACTGCTGCGTCGGATGCACCCACGCGCCTCGGCCGGGAAGCCGTCGATCGGGATCGACGACCGCCGCGTCGCCCTGCGCGACGATCCGCACGAGATGTGCGGGTTCAGTGCGCGCGCGACAGCCAAGACACGTTCGGATGTCCCCATCGTACCGCACGACACGCCCGGGACGCAGGGAGACCGCTCAGTCCTCCATGACGGAGTCGGGCTGGATGTCGATCTTCGCCCCCGTCAGCTTCGCCGCGAGGCGCGCGTTCTGGCCCTCCCGGCCGATGGCGAGCGAGAGCTGGAAGTCGGGCACGAGCGCCCGCACGGCCTTCGTCTTCTCGTCGAGCATGAACGCATCCGACACCCGAGCCGGGCTCAGCGCGCTCGCGACGAACGCGGGCAGGTCCTCCGAGAAGTCGACGATGTCGATCTTCTCGTCGCCGAGCTCGGCCTGCACGGCGCGCACGCGGGCGCCGAGCTCGCCGATGCAGGCGCCCTTGGCGTTGATGCCGGGCTGCGTCGCGCGCACCGCGATCTTCGAGCGGTGGCCGGCCTCGCGCGCGATGGCGACGATCTCGACAGCGCCCGAGGCGATCTCGGGCACCTCCAGGGCGAACAGTCGGCGGACGAGCGACGGATGCGTGCGGCTCACCGTCACCTGCGGGCCGCGCTGGCCTCGCTCGACCTTCGTGATGTAGACGCGCAGGCGCTGGCCGTGCTTGTACTCGGCGCCCGGGACCTGCTCCTCGGGCGGCAGCAGCGCCTCCATGTCGTCGCCGAGCTTGACGTGCACCATGCGCGGGTTCGTGCCCTGCTGGACGACGCCGGCGATGATGTCGCCCTCGCGATCCTTGTAGGCGCCCAGCACCGACTCGTCGCTCTTGTCGCGCAGCGCCTGGAAGATGACCTGCTTCGCGGCGGTCGCGGCGATGCGGCTGAAGTCGTCGGTCGTGGCGATCGACTCGCCGATGCGGTTGCCGTCCTCGTCGAGCTCGGGCTCGTACAGGGTGACCTCGCCGGTCTTCCGGTCGACCTCGACGCGCGGCTGCGGCGCCGTCGCGTCGTGCTTCTCGCCCGAGCGGACGTGGGCCTGGAGGATCGCCTGCTCGATGATGCGGATCAGGTCGTCCGACGAGATCTCCCGCTCGCGCTCGACGGTCTTCAGCACGCTCAGATCGATCTTCACTTGTGGACTCCTTGTTCTGCTGCTCGCTCACGGCACGGGATGCCGACCGGCCATCCTACCGCGCCGGCGGCTAGTGTGGTCGCCCGTGGAAGCACTCGACGAACTGATCGTGACGGCCGGCGACTTCTGGTGGACGTGGATCGTCCTCCCCGTGCTGGCGGTGCTCGGCATCTCCTTCACCGTCCGCTCGGGCGTCGTGCAGCTGCGGCTGCTCCCGGCGATGTTCCGCGTGCTGACCGACAGGACGCCGAAGGACCGCGACGGCAACGCGCAGTCGGTCTCGTCGTTCCAGGCGTTCACGATCTCGGCCGCGAGCCGCGTCGGCGTCGGCAACATCGCCGGCGTCGCGACCGCCATCGCGTTCGGCGGCCCCGGCGCCGTCTTCTGGATGTGGACGATGGCGTTCGTCGGCGGCGCGTCCGCCTTCATCGAGTCGTCGCTCGCGCAGCTCTACAAGCACCGCGACGCCGACGGCTTCCGCGGCGGCCCCGCGTACTACATGCAGCGCGGCCTCGGGAAGCGGTGGATGGGCGTCCTCTTCGCCGTCATCCTGATCATCTGCTTCCCCTTCGCCTTCTCGTCGCTGCAGGCCAACACGATCGTCGCGACGGTCTCGTCCACGATCGGCACCGACGCCGAGTGGCTCCCCTGGGTGGTCGGCATCCTCGTCGCCGCCCTCACGGGCCTCATCGTCTTCGGCGGCGTGCGCCGCATCGCGAAGGTGACCGAGTCGCTCGTGCCCGCGATGGCGCTGCTCTACCTGATCCTCGGCATCATCATCGTCGCGATGAACGTCTCCGAGGTGCCGCGGGTGCTCGGCGAGATCTACGCCGGCGCCTTCGGCTTCCAGCAGGTCGCGGGCGGCGCGCTCGGCACGATCATCATGCAGGGCGTCAAGCGCGGCATGTTCTCGAACGAGGCGGGTCTCGGCTCCGCCCCGAACGCGGGCGCCTCCGCCGCCGTCACCCACCCGGTCAAGCAGGGGCTCGTGCAGACGCTGGGCGTCTACTTCGACACCTTCCTGGTCTGCTCGATCACGGCCTTCATCATCCTCGTCTCGACCCCCGACCTCACCGGCGCCGAGGGCGGCATCGCGCTCACCTTCGACGCGGTGACCGGCCAGCTGGGCGCGTGGGCGGGCGTCGCGCTCTCGGTGATCGTCTTCCTGCTGGCGTTCTCGTCGATCATCGGCAACTACTACTACGGCGAGTCGAACATCGAGTTCATCACCGAGCGCCGCGCGGCCCTCACCGCCTATCGCGTGCTCGCGGTGGCGGCGGTGCTCGGCGGCTCGGTCGTGGCGACCGCGACCATCTGGAGCACGGCCGACATGCTCATGGGCGTCATGGCGATCGTCAACCTGATCGCGATCGGCCTGCTCTCGGGCGTCGCGTTCAAGCTGCTCAAGAACTTCGACGAGCAGCGACGCGCAGGCAAGGACCCCGTCTTCACCCGCGACATGCTCCCCGAGGTGCAGGGCGTCGAGGTGTGGGAGAGCGTGGAGTCGGTCACCGGCCAGTGGGAGGCGCTGCCGGCCGACGAGGCCGACCGACGGCCGCGCCGCTAGCCCGTCAGCGGCCGAGCGCCGCCTCGAGCTCCTCGATCCGCACCTGCTGCCGGTCGCCGGTCGCGCGGTCCCAGACGTCGACGAGGCCTGCGGCGGCGTCGCGGCCGACGATGACGATCTGCGGCACGCCGATGATCTCGGCATCGCCGAACTTCACGCCGGGCGAGACCTTCGGCCGGTCGTCGAGGAGCACCTCGAGCCCGCGCGCCTCGAGGTCGGCGACGACCGTCTCGGCGACCCGGAACGCAGCCTGGTCCTTGCCGGTGGCGACGACGTGCACGTCGAACGGCGCGATCTCCCGGGGCCAGATGATGCCCTTCTCGTCGTGCGAGCGCTCGACGATCGCGGCGAGGTTGCGCGTCACGCCGATGCCGTACGAGCCCATCGTCACCGTGACGAGCTTGCCGTTCTGGTCGAGCACCTTGAGCCCGAGGGCCTCGGCGTACTTGCGGCCGAGCTGGAAGACGTGGCCGATCTCCATGCCCCGCTCGAGGGTGACGGGGCCGGAGCCGTCGGGAGCGGGGTCGCCCTCGCGCACGTCGGCCGCCTCGACCCATCCGTCGCCCGCGAAGTCGCGGCCCGCGACGAGGCCGAACACGTGCCGGCCGGGCTCGTTCGCGCCCGTGATCCAGGCGGTGCCGTCGACGACGCGACGGTCGAGCAGGTAGCGGATGCGCGTGGAGCCCTGCTCGCCGAGCACGGCGCCGGAGGCCGACCACGGGCCGATGTAGCCCTTCACGAGGCCCGGGTTGGCCGCGAAGTCGGTCTCGTCCGCGGCGGTGACCTCGGCGGGCTGGAACGCCACCTCGGCGCGCTTGTCGTCGACCTCGCGGTCGCCGGGGAGCCCGACGACGACGAGCTCCTTCGAGCCGTCGAGGTGCGTCAGGCGCAGCACGACGTTCTTCAGCGTGTCGGCGGCCGTCCACGGGCGGCCGTCCTCGCGGGGGAAGCGCGCGTTCGCGTCGGCGACGAGCGTCTCGATCGTGGGCGTGTCCGGGGTGTCGTGCACGACGGCGGCGGGCAGGCCCTCGACGAGCAGCGGGTCGGGGGCGACGGTCTCGAACGCCTCGACGTTGGCCGCGTAGCCGCCCGCCGAGCGCACGATGGTGTCCTCGCCCACGGGCGTCGGGTGCAGGAACTCCTCCGACTTCGAGCCGCCCATGGCGCCCGCGTCGGCCGAGACGATGACGTACTCGAGCCCGAGCCGCTGGAAGATCCGCTCGTAGGCGTCGCGCTGGCGCTGGTACGAGGCGTCGAGGCCGGCGTCGTCGACGTCGAACGAGTAGGCGTCCTTCATCGTGAACTCGCGCGCGCGCAGGAGCCCCGCGCGCGGCCGCGCCTCGTCGCGGTACTTGTCCTGGATCTGGTAGATCGTCAGCGGCAGCGACTTGTAGCTCGACACGAGGTCCTGCACGAGCAGCGTGAAGACCTCCTCGTGGGTCGGCGCGAGCAGGTGGTCGGCGCCCTTGCGGTCCTGGAGGCGGAAGATGCCGTCGCCGTACTCCGTCCAGCGGCCGGTGCGCTCGTACGGCTCGCGCGGCAGCAGCCCCGGGAACAGCACCTCCTGGGCGCCCGCGGCCGTCATCTCCTCGCGGATGACGCGCTCGATGTTGCGGCGCACGCGCAGGCCCAGCGGCAGCCACGAGTACAGCCCGGCACCCGCGCGGCGGATGTAGCCGGCGCGCAGCAGCAGCCGGTGGCTCGCGACCTCGGCTTCGGCCGGGTCCTCGCGCAGCGTGGTGAAGAAGAGCTCGGAGAGGCGGATCACCCTTGCGAGTCTAGGCGGCGCGCGGGGCTCACCAGGGCCGCTCGACGCCCGAGCCGCCGCCCTCCTGCTCGCCGCCCTCGTCGTACTGGTCCTGCTGCTGCTGCTCGGTCTGGGCGTCCTGGTTCTGCTCCTCGAGCTGCTCCTCGGGCGTCTGCGGCTCCTGCTCGCCCTCGCCCTCGCCCTCGCCGTCGCCCTCGCCCTCGTCGGACGACTCGTCCTCGATCTTCTCCTCGATGCGCGGCTGGGCGGCCTCGAACTGCGCCTGCGTGTCGGCCTCGCCCTCGCGCGGCTCGTCGAGGCACCCCTCGGGGAGGCCGTCGATGAGGGCGAGCGCCTCGCCGTAGAAGCCGTTCGCGGCCTGCGTGTCGTCGGCCTCCCGGGCGACATCGCCCTGCTTCTCGATCGCCGTGACGAGCGAGGCGACGATGATGCAGTGCTCGTGCAGCTGGACGGGCGTCTCGGGCTCGCCGTGCAGCTGCAGCGACTCCTCGATGTCGGCCCTGCCCTCCTCGAGCGAGCCGCCCATCACGAGCGAGACGCCCAGGTCGAACGGCGCCTTCCACGGCTCGATCCAGTTCCACAGCTCGAGCCCGCGGGCGGCCTCCGCGGCCTGGCCGTAGGCGCGGCCCTCGAAGCGGTCGATCGCCGTCTGCGAGAGCGCGTTGACGCTGATGAGCTTCGTCGACAGCACGAGCACGGCGAGCGCCACGGGGATGAGCCCGAGCATGAGCCACCACCGCAGGGTGCGGCGCTGCCGGTCGGTGAGCACGCGGCGGCGGATCCCCGGGAGCCTCATCGCGCCTCCTCCCGCAGGATGCCGCGCGTCGAGCGCAGCGAGCGGGCGAGGCTGAGCCCCTCCCAGGCGAGCAGCAGCGCGATGGGCCCGGCGAGCACCCACGCCACCTCGAGCCGCGCCTCCTCCGTGCGGTCGAGGTCGGCCTCCCCGTCGAGCACGGCCATGGGGCCGAGCGCGTCGGCGAGCGGCAGGCCCGGCTGCCGGTGGAGGTAGCTGATGCCCAGCTCGTCGGCGATCGACTGCAGCTGCTGCTCGTCGATGCGGCTGATCGCGTCGCCGCCCGCCGGATCCTGCAGGTACGCCTCGTCGGTCGGGTCGAAGCTCGACACGCGCATCCGCCCGCCCTCCTCGGTGCCGTAGCCGAGCACGAAGCCGCGGTCGACGAGCCCGGCGACGTCGTCGAACGACTGCGGCGGCTCCTCGGCGGTGTGCTCGCCGTCGCCGAGGTAGAAGACGATCGCGGGCGAGTCGGGCTCCTCGGCGGCGCTGCGCTCGAGCTCGGCGAGCAGCAGGTCGTGCGCGGCCGCGACCGACGTGCCGCGCGACTGCTGCGCGATCTCCGGCCGCAGCGCCCGCACCATCTCGATCACCGCGGAGCCGTCGTCGGTGAGCGGCACGCGCAGGGACGCGGTCGAGTCGAACGAGATCACCGAGATGTCGGCGCCCGCGAAGGAGCGCGCGATCTCGACGACGTCCTCCTGCATGCCGACGAGCCGCGGCTCGCTCCCCCAGTCCTCCGCGGCGACCGACTGCGACGTGTCGACCATCACGAACACGCGCGCCTGGATCGACGCGGTCGGCACCTCGCCGCCGGGGAGCGCGGGCCGGAAGGCCATCGCGACCGCGAGCGCCACGAGCAGCGTGCGGCGCAGCCACGCCATGCGCCTGCCGCGCGCCGCGACGAGCTGCCAGGCGCACAGGGCCAGCAGCGCGACACCGACGACGGCGACGAGCACCGGCAGGGTCGGGTGGAACGAGATCACAGCCGCACCCTCCAGGCGATCAGGCAGACGCCGGCGACGAGCACGAGCGCGATGAGCGGCAGGGCGCCGGGCCGGTCGACGACCTGGATCTGCGGCGGCGTCTCGATGTAGCCGGCCTCGATCGCGTTCACCCGGTCTACGATCTGCGGCACCGTCTGCGCGAAGTCGAGCGCGAAGTACGCGCCGCCGGTGCCCTCGGCCGTCTCACGCAGCTCCTGCGAGTACTGGTCGCCGCCGAAGTCGAACGGGTTGATCGCGTAGACGCGCACCTCGTTGTCGACCGCCAGCTGGCCGGCCTGCGGCAGCGAGTAGATCTGCTGGCCGTTCACGACGTTGTCGGTGGCGAGGATGATCGACCGCGGCCGGTCGCTCGCCTCCAGGTCGGCGAAGTCGAGCACGCAGGACGCGAGGCCATCGCCGACGAGCGACGCGCCCAGCCCGCTCGCGGTGCCCGCGAGGTAGTTGAACTGCTCGTCGGGCCCGAGCGTGCCGTTCAGCGCCCGCACGTAGCGGCCCAGCTGCTCCTGGATGTAGTCGTAGTCGCTCGTGAGCGGGAACGCCATCACGCTCGACGCGTCGAAGATGCGCATCCCGACCCGCTCGCCGTCGAGCTCCGCGGCGATCTGCTGGTAGACGCCCAGGATCTCGGCGTCGACGTCGACCATCGAGCCCGACACGTCGAGGCACAGCACGATGTCGCGCTTGTAGTCGTCCTCCTGGTTCGCGTGCACGCCCGACGGCCGCGACGCGACCGTGCCCGCGACCGCGAGCCCGGCGATCGTGGCGACGAGGGCGCCGGCGATCCAGAGCCGGTAGCGCAGGAGGGCGCCGCGGAAGGCCGCGAGGCCCGTCATCCGGTCGACGTGGGCGACGGGCAGGCCGCGGTCGCGACGGCGCCGCGGCAGCACGAGCCCCACCACCACGAGGGCGATGCCCACCACGAGCACGACCGGCAGCACCCACGGCCACAGCAGCGTCACATCCACGTCGCCACCACCTGGCGGGCGGCGGCGATCGCCGCGTCGGGGTCGTGCTTCGCGGCGCGCCGGAACGACGACGGGTAGTACTGCTCGACCGCGCCCTGCACGGTCGGCAGGTCGGCCGAGCGCAGGTCGCGCAGCGTCATCACCTCGGCCACGACGCCCGTCGACTCGTGGGCGAAGAACCGCAGCACGAGGCTCAGCCGCTGCGCGAGCGCCCGCGGGTCGAGCTCGCCGTCGGCGTGCTCCTTGGCGACCTCGTCGATGAGGCCCAGGTACTTCTCCTTGACGCTCCGCACGTCGATCGGCACCGGCGGGGGCGGCGGCGGCTCGAGCAGGCCCCGCGGCCGGGTCCAGAGCCAGGCGAAGGCGTAGGCGGCGAGCACGAGCAGCAGCAGCACGCCGCCGAGCACCCACCACGGCCCGTAGCCGAAGGGGCCGTACGTGTCGGGCGCCGGCAGCAGCGCGAGCGCCTGCGCGTCAGCGGCGCGCACGGCGGTGCCTCTCGAGCAGGCGGAAGAGGCTCCCGATCGCCGAGGCCGAGGAGCCGATGCGCACCGACGCGATGCCGAGCGAGCGCAGGCCCGCCTCGAGGCGCTCGCGGCGGAGCGCGGTCTGCTCGTCGAACGCGCGCCGGAGGCCCCGGTCGCGGCGGAGGAACGGCGGCAGCCCGACGCCGGAGTCGACGCCGACGAGGTCGCGGTGGTCGCCGGCGCGCGCCATGAGGTCGGCGTCGCCGATCGACACCCACAGCACCTCGTGGCGGGCGTGCAGCCTGCCGAGGTGCACGTCGAGGTCGTGCGTGTACGCGAGGTCGTCGGCGATCACGACGATGAGCGAGCGCCGCCGCATGCGCCGCACGGCGTGCTCGAGCACGACCTCGAGGTGCGAGTGCGGGCCGTCGAGGCCGATCGCGTCGTCGACGCGGCGCAGCATGCGCTCCAGGTGCGCCTCCGAGCCGCCCTCCTGCATGCTCTCGGTGCGCGACGCATCCCCCATCAGCAGCCCGACGCGGTCGCCGTGCCGGGTCGCGAGGTAGCCGAGCACGCCGGCGACGAGGATGGCGATCTCGCGCTTCGACTCCCCCGACTCGGCGGTCGCGGCCATGTTGCGGCCGGAGTCGACCACCAGCAGCAGCGTGTGCTGGCGCGACGCGATGTAGCGCTTGATGAGCGGCACGTGGCTGCGCGCCGTCGCCTTCCAGTCGATGTCCTTGACCTCGTCGCCCGGCTGGTACTCGCGCAGGTCGTCGAAGTCGTGGCTGCGGCCGTGGTGGATCGAGGCGTACTCGCCGTCGAGCAGCTCGAGGGTGCGGCGGTGCGCGTGGATCGACATGGTGGTCTTCACCTTGCGCAGACGTCGCTCCATCGACCGCTCCTACGGCGTGCGCACGGCGCCGAAGACGGCGTCGATGATCTGCTCGCTCGCGACGCCGTCGGCCTCGGCCTCGTAGCCGAGGATGAGGCGGTGGCGCAGCACGGCGTGGCGCAGGTCCTTGACGTCCTCCGGGATCACCCAGTCGCGGCCCTGCACGAGCGCGAGCGCGCGCGACGCCATCGAGAACGACAGCGAGCCGCGCGGGCTCGCGCCGTACTCGATGTAGCCCGCGAGCTGCGCCCCGATGTACTCCTCGGCGTGCCGTGTGACGTACATGAGCTGCACGACGTAGTTCGTGATCGCCTGGTCGACGTAGACGCGCTTCACGAGCGACTGCAGGAACCGCACGTCGTCGAGCGACGCGACCGGCCCGTCGTGGCCGCGCTCGAACACGCCGGTCTCGGCGCGCCGCACGATCTCGGCCTCCTCCGTCGGCGTCGGGTAGGTGAGCACCTCCTTGAGCAGGAAGCGGTCGAGCTGCGCCTCGGGCAGGGTGTACGTGCCCTCCTGCTCGATGGGGTTCTGGGTCGCGAGCACGAGGAACGGCTCCGGCAGCGCGTGCGTCTCGCCGCCGATCGACGTCTGCCGCTCCTGCATCGCCTCGAGCATCGCCGACTGCGTCTTCGCGCTCGAGCGGTTGATCTCGTCGAGCAGCACGAAGTTCGCGTGCACGGGGCCGAGCTGCGTGCGGAAGTCCCCCGAGTGCTGGTCGTAGATCTGCGTGCCGACGATGTCGCTCGGCAGCAGGTCGGGCGTGCACTGGATGCGGTGGAAGGAGGCCGAGACCGAGCGCGCGAGGGTCGCGGCCGCGGTCGTCTTCGCGAGGCCCGGCACCGACTCCATGAGCACGTGGCCGCCCGTCAGGAGCGCGACGAGCAGGGAGCGCAGCAGCTGGTGCTGGCCGACGACGGTCGACTGGAACGACTGCTCGATCGACCGCACGATGGCCTTGGCGCGCTCGAGCTCCTCGGGCGTGATCGGGTCCCTGCCGGGGACTGCATTGGACACGCGGCGCTCCTTCAGTCGGTCGTGGGGGCTGTCGCCCCGGTCACGCTATCTGCTCGTGCTGAGCGGGTGGCGAGCACCGCCGCGACGGCGACCGTCGCGATCACCGGGAGCATCGCGAGGTTGAGCCCGCCGTAGCCCGCGAGGCCCAGCAGCGGGCCGGCGGCGGCGCCGGCGGCGGCGCCCGAGAGCCCCATCACGAGGTCGCTGCGCCCCTGGAGCGCGGGCCGCAGGCGCGGCTCGACGGCGGCGGCGACGAGCGTCGAGCCGGCGACGGTCGAGGCGCTCCAGCCGAGGCCGAGCAGCGCGAGCCCGACGGGCGCGAGCGCGACGGGCAGCAGCAGGTTGGCGAGCACCGACAGCAGCAGGATGCCCGCGCCCGCGAGCACGGTCGCCCGCGCCCCGACGCGGTCGGTGAGCCATCCGAAGACGGGCGAGAGGGCGTACATGCCGGCGGTGTGGGCGCTCATCGTGAAGCCGATCCCGCCGAGCGCCTGGCCGGCGTGGTCGAGGTGCACCGGCGTGAGCGCCATGACGCCCACCATGGTCGCGTGCGCCGCAGCGACCGCGAGGACGGCGGCGAGGGCGCGCGGATGCGCCGCGAGGCGCAGGCGCGGAGCCTCGGCCTCGACGGGCACGCCCATGCGGCTCTCCAGCAGCGGGTCGGGCCGCAGCGACGACCACAGCACCGCCGCCGTGACCGCCATCGCGGCGGCCGAGATGACGTACGCCCCGACGAGGCTCGGCAGCCCCAGCGAGACGCCGAGCGCATCGCCCGGCCCGATGAGGTTGGGGCCGACGATCACGCCGATGGTCGTCATCCAGACGACGAGCGCGAGGTCGCGGCCGCGGCGCTGGGGCGTCGAGAGGTCGGTGGCGGCGAAGCGCGACTGCAGGTTGACGGCCATCGCGCCGCCGAGCACGAAGAAGCCCGGCAGCACGATCCACGGCGCCTCGAGCGCGCCGCCGACGGCGAGCGTCACGGCGCCGGCGAGCGCGAGCAGCGCGCCGGTCGTGAGCGACACGCGGCGCCCGCGCCGCTGCGCGAGCTTCGCGAGCGGCACCGCGAGCGCCGCGCCGCCGAGCGTGAGCAGGGTCGCGGCGAGGCCCGCGAGCTCCTCCCGCCCGGTCACCTGGGCGACGAGCAGGGAGCCCACGCCGAGCGCGACGCCGTTCGAGAGGCCGCCGAGCGCCTGCGCGATCGACAGCACGGTGAGCGTGCGGCGCTGCGCCGGATGCGCCGCCGGCTGCTCCTCGGGCGCGGCCGTCACGTCAGACGGTGATGACTTCGGCCTCGCCCGCGGGCAGGCCCTGCTCGTCGGCGAGCTTGCGCGCCTCCTCGATGAGGGTCGCGACGATCTCCGACTCGGGCACGGTCTTCACGACCTCGCCCTTGATGAAGATCTGGCCCTTGCCGTTGCCCGAGGCGACCCCGAGGTCGGCCTCGCGCGCCTCGCCCGGGCCGTTCACGACGCATCCCATGACCGCGACGCGCAGGGGCACCTGCACGTCCTTCAGGCCCTCGGTGACGTCGTCGGCGAGCGTGTAGACGTCGACCTGCGCGCGGCCGCACGAGGGGCAGGAGACGATCTCGAGCTTGCGCTCGCGCAGGTTGAGCGACTGCAGGATCTGCAGGCCCACCTTGACCTCCTCGGCGGGCGGCGCCGAGAGCGAGACGCGGATGGTGTCGCCGATGCCCTCGGAGAGCAGGATGCCGAAGGCGGTCGCCGACTTGATCGTACCCTGGAAGGCAGGGCCGGCCTCGGTGACGCCGAGGTGCAGCGGCCAGTCGCCGCGCTCGGAGAGCATGCGGTAGGCCTTCACCATCACGACCGGGTCGTTGTGCTTGACCGAGATCTTGAAGTCGTGGAAGTCGTGCTCCTCGAACAGGCTCGCCTCCCAGACCGCCGACTCGACGAGCGCCTCGGGCGTCGCCTTGCCGTACTTCTCGAGCAGGCGCGGGTCGAGGCTGCCCGCGTTCACGC
This sequence comes from Agrococcus sp. SCSIO52902, assembly GCF_022983135.1. Lineage (GTDB taxonomy): Bacteria > Actinomycetota > Actinomycetes > Actinomycetales > Microbacteriaceae > Agrococcus > Agrococcus sediminis. Next base: position 1,815,788 of record NZ_CP095269.1, on the reverse strand, counting down.
CGATGCGGAGGCTCACGCCCGCGGCCTTCGCGCGCTTGGCGATCTCGCCCACCTGGTCGTCGAACTTGCGGATGTTGCCGGGGTTGACGCGCACGGCCGCGCAGCCGGCGTCGATGGCCTGGTACACGTACTTCGGCTGGAAGTGGATGTCGGCGATGACCGGGATCTGCGACTTCTTGGCGATGATGTGCAGCACGTCGGCGTCGTCCTGGCTCGGCACCGCGACGCGCACGATGTCGCAGCCGGTGGCGGTGAGCTCGGCGATCTGCTGCAATGTCGCGTTGATGTCGGTGGTCTTGGTCGTCGTCATCGACTGCACCGACACGGGCGCGTCGCCCCCGACGAGCACCTTCCCCACCTTGATCTGCCGGGTCTTGCGACGCGGCGCGAGCGTGAGCGGGGCGGGGCTCCCGAGGTTGATGGCTGCCATGGTGCAAGCCTACGCTCCGCTCCTGTCAGGAGCGCCGCGATCGGCTGGCATCATCGACGGGTGATCACCGCAGCGGCAGACGGCTCCTCCCTCGGCAACCCCGGCCCCACCGGCTGGGGGTGGTACGTCGACGAGGCGCGCTGGGCCGCGGGCGGGCAGCCGCAGGGCACGAACAACATCGGCGAGCTCGCCGCGGTCGTCGACCTGCTGCGCCAGAGCGACGGCGTCGACGAGCTGCTCATCCTCTGCGACAGCCAGTACGTCATCAACTCGGTGACGAAGTGGATGGCGGGCTGGAAGCGCAAGGGCTGGCGGAAGGCCGACGGCAAGCCGGTGATGAACCGCGAGCTGCTCGAGGAGCTCGACCGGCTGATGGCTGCGAGGAAGGCCGAGGGCGGCGTGGTGCGCTTCGAGTGGGTGCGCGGCCACGCGGGCCACCCGCTCAACGAGGCGGCCGATCGGCTCGCGAACGGCGCGGCCGCGGCCTACCAGCGCGGCCTGGTGCCGGATGCGGGGCCCGGGTTCGGCGGCGTGACGCGCGCCGCGCCGTCGGCGGCGCCGGCCGCATCCGCGCCTCCCGCCGCGCCCGCCCCCGACCTCTTCGACGGCCTCGACCTGCTCGACGACGAGTCAGCGCGCCGGCGCAACGGCTGAGCCGCAGCCCTACCCGCCGAAGAGGCTGATGGGCTTCACGATGTCGGCGTAGATGAGCAGCGCGCTCATCACGCCGAGCACGCCCGTGACGACGAGCGTCACCGGCACCCACTTCGCCGTGTCGAGCGGCTGCGCCACGGTGCCGCGCACCTTCGCCCATCCGCGCCGCACCGCGTCGATGATCGCGCCCAGGATGTGCCCGCCGTCGAGCGGCATGAGCGGGATGAGGTTGAAGACGAACAGCGCCACGTTGAGGCTCGCGAGCAGCTGCAGCATCGCGCTCATGCGCTCGAGCACCGGCACCTGGTCGAGCGCCGCGATCTCGCCCGCCATGCGGCCGACGCCGACGACCGACATGGGCCCGTTCGGGTCGCGCTCCCCCGGCCCGAAGGCCGCCTCGGCCACGTCGACGAGCCGCTGGGGCAGGTTGAGGATCAGCTCGCCCACGCGCACGACGTTGTCGCCGACCGCCGGCAGCACCGCGCCGAGCGGCTGCTGCTCGACGACGTACTGCGGGCCGACGCCCACGAAGCCGACCGTCTCGGTCATGGGCTCCCCGTCGACCTCGACCTGCTCGCCGCGGTCGTCGAAGACGTAGCGCTCTGTCGCGAGCGGCGTCACCTGGAGCGTCCGCTCGGCGCCGTCGCGCTCGACGACGAACGCCGTCTCGCGGCCCGCGAGCTCGCGGATCGCGGTCTGCACGTCCTCCCACCCGGCGACCGGCTCGCCGCCGATGCTGACGATCGTGTCGCCCGGGAGCATGCCCGCCTCGGCCGCGGGCGCGAGCGGATCGGCAGCCTCGCACTCCTGCCGCTCCTCCGACGCCGGGATCACGCACTCCGAGACGGTCGAGACGGTCGTCGACGGCACCGCGATGCCGAAGCCGCTCAGCACGACGCCGTAGAGCACGATCGCGAGCAGCAGGTTCATGAGCGGCCCGCCGAGCATGATCACGATGCGCTTCCAGGTGGCGAGGCGCCAGAACGCCCTGCCCTCCTCGCCCTCGTGGATGGAGTCGGCGCTCGTGGCCCGCGCATCCTGCACGAGCGTGTCGAAGAAGCCCGTCGACGCATCCCTCGACTCCCCGCCGGCCTTGAGCGGCGGGAACATGCCCGACATCGAGATGTAGCCGCCGAGCGGGATGGCCTTCACGCCGTACTCGGTCTCACCGCGGCGGAAGGAGACCAGGGTCGGGCCGAAGCCGATCATCCACTGGCCGACGCGCACGCCGAAGGCCTTCGCGGGCCACAGGTGGCCCAGCTCGTGCAGGCCGATCGAGACGGCGAGGCCGACCACGACGACGAGCACGCCCAAGATGTAGAGGAGGACGGCTTCCATCGCCGCTCAGGCTAGCCCCATAGCCGATGTGCCTACGCTGACGCGCATGGCAGCTGGCCCTGCACGCGTCGCCGAGCGCGTCCCCCGGTCGTCCTCCGACGGCCGCGGCATCGTGCTGGGCGCGATCGGGCTGCTGCTCGTGGTGGTGCTCGCGTGGATCGTCGCGCGCCCCGCGCCCGACCCCGCGCAGCAGAGCGCGACCGTCGAGGGCAGGCTGCCGGCGTCGGTCGGCGGCTGGCGCGGGCAGCAGCTCGCGAACGCCGCGATCGTCATGCAGGCCGGGCGCGACCTCGGCATGTCGGAGCGCGACGTGCGCGTGGCCGTGATGACCGCGATGGGCGAGTCGAGCCTGCGCGTGCTCGACCGAGGCGACCGGGCGGGGCCCGACTCGCGCGGCCTCTTCCAGCAGCGCGACCCGTGGGGGCCGTACGAGGTGCGCATGGATGCGTACGGCTCGGCCGTGCTCTTCTACCGGGCGCTCGCCGAGCTCGAGGGCCGCGACGCGCTGCCGCCGACGCGCGTCGCGCACGCGGTGCAGATCAACCGCGACCCCGACCACTACGCCCGCTGGTGGGACGACGCGGGCGCGGTCGTGGAGGCGATCGACGCCTCCGACGCCGTGGTGGTCGTCGACCCGGCCTAGCTCCGCCGAGACCCGATGCACGACGCAAGCCCGCGGCGCGATTCGCGCGGGCCGGAACGGCCCGTCGCTCTCCACGCCGGGGGACGGCTCACACGGGCTTGCGTTGTGCGCGGCCACCGCCGCGCGTCGGCGTGTCAGATCTGCAGGTGCTTGCGCAGGTGCACGTCGGTCTCCGTCGCGGTGCGGCGCGCTCCGTCGCGGTCGACGTACGAGTAGGTCGTCGTGGATCGCTCGCCCGTATCGACGTAGCCGAGCCGCCGGTACAGCGCCGCGGCGCGAGCGTTCTCGACGCCGACGCCGAGGTCGACCGCAGTCGCGCCCAGGCGGCCCGCCTCGCGCTCGGCGGCCGCGACGAGCGCAGAGCCAGCACCGCGTCCGCGCGCGTCCTCGTGCACGTGGAGGTGCCGGAGCTCCGGCACCTCGGCGAGCATCAGCACCCCGGAACCGATCGGTTCATCGGCCTCGAGTGCGATGAGGAAGATCGACTCCCCCGCTTCCTGGGCGCGGAGATGGGACGCGGCCACACCAGCACCGGCAGGCTCCGATGCCGCGAGCCGCAACGCATCCGCCGCTGTCGCCCGGCGCACCTCGATCGTCACCGGCCGACGCCGCAGATCTCGTCGGCCGCGCGGCGCGCCCAGCGCTCCGCCTGCAGCACGCCCTCGAGCGTCAGCCCGCCTGGCTCGTGCTGCTCGAGCACGCGCTCGATCGCGGGGATGATGTCGAGGAAGCCGATCTCGCCCAGGTGGAAGGCGCGCACCGCCTGCTCGTTGGCGGCGTTGAAGACCGCCGGGTAGGTCGAGCCCGAGCGGCCGACGCTCTTCGCGAGCGCCACGGCCGGGAACGCCGCCTCGTCGAGCGGCTCGAAGGTCCAGGAGGATGCGCGGGTCCAGTCGAGCGGCGTCCCGACGCCGGCGACGCGGTGCGGCCAGTCGAGGCCGAGCGAGATCGGCAGGCGCATGTCGGGCGGCGACGCCTGCGCGATCGTCGAGCCGTCGACGAACTCGACCATCGAGTGCACGATCGACTGCGGGTGCACGGTCACGTCGATGCGGTCGAGCGGGATGTCGAACAGCAGGTGCGCCTCGATCACCTCGAGCCCCTTGTTCACGAGCGTCGCCGAGTTGGTCGTGACCATCGGGCCCATGTCCCACGTCGGGTGGGCCAGCGCATCCGCCGGGTTCACGGCCGCCATGCGCTCGCGGCTCCAGCCCCGGAACGGGCCGCCCGACGCGGTGAGCACGAGCCGGCGCACCTCGCCGTGGTCGCCGGCGCGCAGGCACTGCGCGATCGCGGAGTGCTCGGAGTCGACCGGCACGATCTGCCCGGGCGCCGCGCGCGACATCACGAGGTCGCCGCCGGCGATGAGCGACTCCTTGTTGGCGAGCGCGAGCGTGCGGCCGGCGTCGAGGGCGGCGAGGGTCGGCGCGAGGCCGACGGAGCCGGTGATGCCGTTGACGACGACGTCGCACTCGACCGACTCGATCATCGTCACGGCCGCGTCGGCGCCGAGCGCCGCCTCGCCGCCGAACTCGGCCTGCTGTGCTTCGAGGCCGGCGCGGTCGCTGCCCGCGACGAGCCCGACGACCTCGAACCGGCGCGGGTTCGCGCGCACGACGTCGAGCGTCTGCGTGCCGATCGAGCCGGTCGACCCGAGCAGCAGGATGCGGCGGCGCTCGCCGCTCGGCGCGCGCTCGGCCATCAGAGCTCCCCGCCGGTCGCGGCGCCGTGCCGGGCGACGACCTCGCCGTCGACGACGATGGTCGGCTCGTGGAGCACGGGGAAGGCGACGGATGCGGCGATGAAGCAGTCGCGGCCGGCCTGCAGGTGCGCGTCGAGTGCGTCCGCCGCCCGGCCCGCATCCGTGATGGTCACCACCGGGTGCAGCACCGCGCGCGTGAAGCGGCCGCCGGTGCCGGAGGTCTCCATCTCGCCCGTCGCCGCGTCGCGGTAGGCGGTGACGACGATGCCGCGGCTCGCCGCCTGGTGGAGGTAGCTGAGCATGTGGCACTGCGCGAGCGCCGCGAGCAGCAGCTGCTCGGGGTTGTGCCGGCCGCGGTCGCCGCGGAAGGTCGGGTCGGCGGAGCCGAGGATGTCGGGGAGGCCCTCGACCCGCACCACGTGGTCGCGGGTGTAGGAGCGGTGGGTGCTGGTGCCCTCGGCACCGGCACCGGTCCACTCGACATCGACGGCGTAGGCGTGGCGCATCGGCATGGCCCCAGCGTAGGCCGCGCGGCGGCGTAGGATCGGGCACATGACCGACACCGCCGTTTCCGCGCCGTCCCGCTCCGTCGTCACCGAGATCCCCGGCCCGAACAGCCGCGCGCTCCTCGAGCGCAAGGCCGCCGCCGTGCCCCAGGGCGTCCCGCACCAGCTCCCCGTGTTCATCGCGGAGGCGCACGACGCCATCATCACCGACGTCGACGGCAACCGCTTCATCGACCTCGGCTGCGGCATCGGCGTCACGACCGTCGGCCACACGAACGACGCGGTCGTCGCGGCCGTGCGCGAGCAGGTCGGCAAGCTCACGCACTCGCTGTTCGGCACGACCCCCTACGAGCCGTACGTGCGCGTCGCCGAGTACCTCGCCGCCCACACCCCCGGCGACCACGACAAGAAGTCGTTCTTCGTCAACTCCGGCTCCGAGGCCGTCGAGAACGGCGTGAAGATCGCCCGCAAGTTCACCGGCCGCCGCGCGGTCGCCGTCGTCGAGCACGGCTACCACGGCCGCACGAACCTGACGATGACGATGAACTTCAAGCCCGCGCCCTACGCCACCGGCATGGGCCCGCTCGCCTCCGACATCTTCCACGCGCCGGGCTCCTACCCGCTGCACGACGGCCTCGACGGCGCCGAGGCGGCCGAGCGCACCCAGTACTACCTCGAGAAGCACGTCGGCGTCTCCGACCTCGCGTGCCTCGTGATCGAGCCGATCCAGGGCGAGGGCGGCTTCATCGTGCCCGCCGACGGCTACCTGCCGGCGATGCAGGAGTGGTGCACGGCCAACGGCGTCGTCATGATCGCCGACGAGGTGCAGTCCGGCATCTGCCGCACGGGCGCGACGTTCGCCTCCGAGCACTTCGGCTGGGTGCCCGACATGGTGCTCTCGGCGAAGGGCATCGCCGGCGGCATGCCGCTCGCGGGCGTCACCGGCCGCGCCGAGATCATGGACTCCGTGCACACCGGCGGCATCGGCGGCACCTTCGGCGGCAACCCCGTCTCGTGCGCGGCCGCCGTCGCGGTCTTCGAGCAGATCGAGGCGAACGACCTGAACGGCGAGGCGCAGCGCATCGAGCGCGTGCTGCGGCCCCTGCTCGACGAGCTCGCCGAGCGCCACCCCGAGATCATCGAGGTGCGCGGCCGCGGCGCGATGCTCGCGGTCGAGCTCATCGACCCCGAGTCGGGCGCGCCGATCCCCGCCGCGCCGATCTCGCAGGCGGCGGGCCTCGACGGCGTGCTCGTGCTCACCGCGGGCACGGACTACAACGTGCTGCGGTTCCTGCCGAGCCTCGCGATCACCGACGACCAGCTCCGCGAGGCCGTCGAGGTGATCGACCGCGCGATGGCGTCGTCGAAGACGGCCTGATGCTCGTCGGCGTCCCGCGCGAGATCAAGACCGACGAGGCGCGGGTCGCGCTCACCGCGACCGGCGCCACGGAGCTCGTGGCGCACGGCCACGAGGTGCTGGTCGAGACGGGCGCGGGCGCCGGCAGCGGCATCCCCGACGAGGCCTACGAGGCTGCCGGCGCGCGGATCGTCGCGACGGCCGAGGAGGCGTGGTCGGCCGAGCTGGTGCTCAAGGTCAAGGAGCCGGTCGAGCACGAGCTGGGCCTGCTGCGCGACGACCTGACGCTCTTCGCCTACCTGCACCTCGCCGCGGCGCCGGAGCTCGCGCAGGCGCTGCTCGAGCGCGGCACGACCGCGATCGCCTACGAGACGGTGCGGGCGCCCGATGGCTCGCTGCCGATGCTCGCGCCCATGAGCGAGGTCGCCGGCCGCCTGTCGGTGACGCAGGGCGCCTCGCTGCTGACCGCGCCCGCCGGCGGCGCCGGGCTGCTGCTCGGCGGCGTGCCGGGCACGCGCGCCGGCCACACCGTCGTGCTCGGCGGAGGCGTCGCGGGCACGGCGGCGGTCGAGATGGCCGTCGGCCTCGGCTCGCGCGTGACGGTGCTCGACGTGTCGCTGCCGCGGCTGCGCCAGTTCGACGCCCTCTACGGCGGCCGCGTGCAGACGCTGCACTCCAACCGCGTCACCGTCGATCAGGCGGTCGCCGACGCCGACCTCGTGATCGGCTCGGTGCTCATCCCCGGCGCGCGGGCGCCGAAGCTCGTCTCCAGCGAGCTCGTCGCGCGCATGCGGCCCGGCTCCGTGCTCGTCGACATCGCGATCGACCAGGGCGGCTGCTTCGCCGACTCCCGTCCGACGACGCATCGGCAGCCCAGCTTCCGCGTGCACGGGACGGTCTTCGCGTGCGTCGCGAACCTGCCCGGCGCCGTGCCGCGCACGTCGACCGAGGCGCTCACGAACGCGACGCTGCACGCCACCGCCCGGATCGCCGACCTCGGCTGGCGCGAGGCGCTGCGAGCGGATGCGGGCCTGGCGGCGGGCCTGAACACGGCCGGCGGCCACGTGGCCCACGAGGGCGTCGCGTCGGCGCTCGGCGCTCAGGCCGCACCGGTCGCCTCGCTGCTGGCGTAGCGGAGCCGCTCGAAGCGACCGCCCTCGAGCACCCAGGCGGGCGCCGTGCGCATCGGCGGCGGCGCGGGCGCGTGCCGCAGCACCTGCCGCAGCTGGCGCTCGTCGACGCCGAGGACGACCACGGGGCGCTCGGCGCGCAGCCGGTCGAGCTCGCCCCACGCGGCCTCCCACTCCCCGACCGTGCCGAGCACGACGTCGGCTGACGCATCCGCCCCCGGCCTGGCCGCCGCCCGCGCGAGCGCGGCCGGCACGTCGGCCCCCGCCCCCAGCACCACCGCGACCCGCTCGGAGCGCAGCGGCACCGAGCGCGGCCGTCGGCGCGGCACGGGGGCCTCGGGCAGCGCGAGCTGCACGCGCTCGTCGTGCAGCCAGCCGGCGCCGGGCGGCAGGGAGGCGTCGTGCAGCTGGCCGGTGCCGCCGGCGACGATGTGCTCCTGGCGGCTCGCGATGCGCAGCAGGATGCGGAGCTCGGCGAGCGGCGCGACCTGCGCCATCGCGCTCGAGACGCGGCGGGCGGTGAGCGCGACCGGCGTGCCCTCGCGCATGCGCCGCTGCAGCAGCTGCACGACGACCGCCTGCTGCTCCTCCCCGAGCCGCGCGAGCTGCAGGTCGAGGTCGTCGACGACGAGCGGGCCGGGCTCCTGGAGCGCGTCCCACAGCGCATCCTCGCGGTCGACGACGGCGGTGCCGAGCTGCGCCGCGACGAGCTCGGCGAGCGTGGAGCGGCCGCTCGCGGCGCCGCCGACGGCGAGCAGCGGCCCGTCGAGCGCCGGTCGCCAGCGCACGGGTGCGACGCGCTGCTCGGCCGGCCGGTCGACGAGCCCGAGCAGCACCGCGCCGCCCGCGCCTGGGCTCGCCCCGTACTCGGCATCGACGTCGGCGAGCGGCAGCCGCGCCGGCAGCGGCTCGCACCAGGGCCTCGCGGGGCGCGGCAGGCCCGCCGACGCGGCGACGAGCCGCTCGAGGTGGGCGGGGCTCGCGAGCGCCGCCTGCGCCGCCCGGGTCTCGCCGCCCGCGACGCGCACGATGCAGCGTCCGCGCGCGTCGAGCGGGATGGCGGCCGGCTCGGCGCTGCCGGTGACGGCGACGGCGTCGTGCTCGTCGGTGACCCGCAGCGAGATGCGGATGCCGCAGTTGGCGAGCAGCGCGTCGCGCACCGCCTCGGCCGGCCGCTGCGTGCAGAGCACGAGGTGCACGCCGAGCGAGCGTCCGCGGGCGGCGAGGTCGACGAACAGCCGGTGCAGGTCGGGCAGCTCCTGCAGCATCGCCGCGAACTCGTCGACGACGATCACGAGGCGCGGCACGCCGACCGCCTCGTCGATCGAGCGCGCCCCCTGCCCCGCGAGGAGGCGCTCCCGCCGGCGCAGCTCCGCGCGGAGGCTCTCGATCGCGCGCCGCGCCCCGCCCTCGTCGAGGTCGGTCATGACGCCGACGCAGTGCGCGAGCCCCTCGAGCGGCGCGAAGGAGGCCCCGCCCTTGAAGTCGACGAGCAGGAACGAGACCTCCTCGGTCGAGCGCCCCGCCGCCATCGCGGCGACCCAGGCGATGAGCAGCTCGCTCTTGCCGGAGCCCGTCGTGCCGCCGACCACCGCGTGCGGGCCGTCGCGCACGAGGTCGAGCTCGATGGGAGCCTCGGCGGCGAGGAACGCGGCCGCGAGCCCGCCCGCGGCGACCGGGAGCGCCTCGAGCTCGACGTGCGACGGCAGCCCGCCGGAGCGCCTGAGGCCCGCGTGCTCGGCGGCGTCCGCGAGCGTCCCGACCGCCTGCGCCGCCTCGAGCGCCGTGATCGCGGCCGGCGCGCATGAGCGCTCCCCCGTGCGCGCGACGTCGAGCGCGGCGCGCACGACCGTGCGGCACTCGCGCGGCAGGAGCGACGCGTCCGGCGCGACGGCGATCGTCACCTCCACGCCGTCGCCCACGACGCGCACCGCGGTGCCGGGCTCGCGGTGCAGCCGGTGCGGGACGCCGTCGAGCCAGTCCCACGCGGCGTCGTCGGGCGCGATCACCTCCGCGGCGTCCGGCGGCACCGCATCGAGCGCCTGCACGAGCGCCGACCGCGCGAGCGCGGTCGCGATCGGCAGCGGGCCGACGAACCCGAGACCGTCGCGCGCGTCGGCGACGACGGGTCCGTCGACGACCGCGGCCGCCGACCGCAGCCGCGCCGCCTGCTCGGCCGCGCCGAGGCGCCGCACCGCGGGGTCGGCGGCGGGCACGGCGCCGTCGACGACGATGCCGCTCGGCAGCGGTCCCGTGCCGAGCACGACGGGCACCGGCGCATCCGCCGAGCGACGCCAGCGGTGGGGGTCGTGCGGCGGCCTCGCCGCGACCGCGCGCGGGCCGGGGCTCGCAGCACGGAGCTCGCGCCGCCGCTCGTCGAGCGCCGCGTCGACGCGGGCCTCGGCGTCGGCGATCTCGGCGCGCCACCTCGCCGCCTCCCGGCGCTGGCGCCGGCGGCGCACCCTCCGGCCGTCGCCGAGCGAGGCGAGCGCGATCACGGGGCCGAGCAGCGCGAACACCAGCACCGTGGGCGTCTGCAGCAGCAGCCACATCGCCCCGGCGCCGAGCACCGGCGCGAGGCTCGCGAGCACCGGGAACGAGGCGGGCTCGGGGTCGACGGGCGGCCTCGGCAGGTCGATGCGGGTCTCCATGGCGGCAGGATGCGCCGCGGCGACCCCGGCACGCACGGCGCGCGCCCGCACCTGTGGAGAGCGCTACCGGCGCACGAGCGAGGCGGGGTTCAGCCGGGCGAGCAGCGGCCGCAGCCGCCTGCCGCCCTCGTCGCGCGCGGCGAGCACCGCGGCGCTCAGCGACCAGGCCGCGTCGATCTCGGGCTCGGTCGGCGGCTGCGCGGCGAACACGGCGCGGTCGACCCGGTGCGCGAGCTCGCGCATGCGGGGATCCGCCCCCGCCTGCTCGACGCGCGTGCCCTCGGCCTCGGCGAGCTCTCCGCGGTCGCGCAGCCCGTCGACGACCTCGGCCCACGCGCCCACCGCGCGGTCGCGCGGCTCGTCGGCGCGCCGTCGCCGACGTCGGCGCACGATCTTCGCGACGATGAGTCCGACCGGCAGCGCGGCGATGAGCGCGAGCATGCCGAGCACCGCCGCGATCGCGGCGAGCGTCTCGAGCAGGCGCGACAGGCCCGCACCGGTGTCCTCCGGCGCGCTCGGCGCGGCCGGGTCCGCGCCCTGCTCCTGCCCGCCCGGCGCCGGGGCGGGCGCCTGCTGCGCGGGCGGCTCCTCCACCACCGCGGGCGCGCCCTGCTCCTGCTCCGGGATCGGTCGCTCCTCGGGCACGACGTCGACGCCCACCCAGCCGGCCTCCGTGCGCACCTCGATCCACGCATCCGCGTCCGACCCGACGGCCGTCGTCGGCTGGCCGGGCACGATCTCTGGCGTGAAGCCGAGCACGACGCGCGAGTCGAAGCCGAGCTGGCGCGCCAGCAGCATCGCGGCGGTCGCGTACTGCTCGGCGTCGCCGATCATCGTCTCGTCGAAGAGCCGGTCGAGCCGCTCGAGCGAGTGCCCGGGGCGCGAGGGCGCCTCCTCCTCGAGCACGCCGTGGCTCACGTAGCCGTCGGCCCGCAGGCCCTCGACCATCGCCTGGAGGCGCGCGCCCGGCGCGGCGGCGTCGCCCGTCCACGCCGCGAGCGCGGCGAGCATGTCGTCGGGCAGCGCCGGCACGCCCTGCACCGGGTCGGCGGGCTCGAGCGCCGCGAGCGCCTCGGCGCCGACGACCGCCGGGCCCGGCTGCACGAGCAGCTGGTAGCCGTCGCCCGACCGGATGCCGGGCTCGACCAGCACCGCGTCGAGCGCCTCGTCGCGGTGCAGGCCGGCGGCGAGCACGTCGGAGCGCTCGCCGACGAATCGGATCGCCGACGGCGTGCCGACGACCGGCAGCCACTGGCTCGCGAGCTGCCCGACCGTGACGCCGACCAGCCGGCCCTCGCCCTCCTCGGCGCTCGCGACGCGCTCGAACTCGGCGCGCGCGACGCCCAGCACCTCGCCGTCGTAGCGGTCGAGCACGGCGAGGCGGATGCGGTCGCCGGCCTCGAGCCCGGTGGCGGTGAGCTGTCCGGCGTCGCGCGCCTCGGCCTCCCAGAAGCCGCGGTAGGCGGCCATCGGCGACGCGCCGTCGAGCGTCACCGACGTGGGGCTGTCGCCGCGCAGCACGATGCGCTCCGGCAGGTCGGCGACCGCGCCGGCCGCGCCCGCCGCCCCGGCTGCGAGCAGGGCGACGACGGTGCCCGCGCCGACGCGGCGCGCGAGGGAGGACAGCGCGCGGGGTGCCCGGCTGCGCCGACGCGCCTGGCGGACGACCGTGACGTACGCGATGAGCGGGGCGAGCGTCACGAGCGCCGAGAGCCAGGGCAGCGGCAGGTCTCGGGGCCCCCAGAGGATGCTCCAGGTCGCGATCGCGGAGGGCACGAGCACCGCCACCTCGGCGCGCGGCGAGCGCAGCGCGATCGCGACGCCGATGATCGCGCCGAAGAGCACGAGGAGCACCGGCGCCATGAGCAGCGCGTCGTCGGTGCCGACGGGCAGCCCGATGGTCAGCAGCCGTCGCCACGAGAGCACGACGGCCGCCCCCGCGTCGAGCAGCGCCGGCGCCCACTCGCCGCGCGCGATGCGCTGCGGGGCGGTGAGCGGCACGGCGAGCAGCGCGAGCGCGCCGAGCCCGGTGAGCAGCATCGACAGCGAGGTCCAGCGGCGCACGGCGCCGAGCCAGGCGATGGCGGTGCCGACGAGCAGCGCGACCGAGAGCGCCACGACGAGCTGCAGGGTGCCGAAGATCCACCACATCGGCAGGCACGCGGCGACCATGGCGAGCAGCAGCAGCCCGACGCTCGGGGCGCGCGCGATCATCGGGTGCCGCCAGCGGAGCCCATGCCGCGCGAGAGGTCCTCGATCGCGCCGACCGTGACCACGTCGGCGTCGCCGAGCCGCGCGCGCGACGGCAGCGCGCCGACCGCGGCCCGCACGACGACCGAGACGACGCCCGCGGGCATGCCGTTCGCCGCGGTGCGGAGCGTGCGCGGCGGCACGGTGGAGCCGGTGATGAGCCACGCGACGCTGCCGGCCGCGGCGCCACGCGAGGCGCGCGCCGCCTGGGCGATGCCGTGGCCGCTGCGCGGCTCGAGCACCGCGAGCGCGTCGAGCAGGCGCTCGCGGGTGGCCGAGTCGACCGGCTGCGCCGGTCCGCGCTCGGTGCGCGGGCTCTCGACGACCCGGAGCGCGCGCCGGTCGGCCATCGCCGCGAGGCCGAGCGTGCCCACGAGCGACAGCGCGAGCTCGAAGTCGTCGCCGTCGTACTCGGCGGGGTCGGTGGAGAGCACGATGAGGGTGTCGGCGCGGCGCGACGGCTCGAACTGCCGCACGAGCAGCGCCCCGTGGCGGGCGCTCGAGCGCCAGTGCACGAGCCGTCGGTCGTCGCCCGGCGCGTACTCGCGCAGGCTGTGGAACGAGACGTCGTCGGCGGTGCGCTCCGCGGCCGCCTCGCCGTCGAGGTCGCGCACGATGCCGCCCGCGCCGCCCGGCAGCCGCACGACGCGCGGGTGCACGACGAGCGTGCGCGTCTCGGTCAGCCGGTGCCGGCGCTCGAGCACGCCGAAGGGGTCGGTGCGCATGATCGTCGCCGGGCCGATGGAGCGCAGCCCGCGCCTGCTCGTGTCGAGCGGCACGCTGCGCAGCACCCGGCCGCCGACCTCGAGCGGCGGGATCTCGAGCACCGCCTCCTCGTCGCCGATGTCGAGGTCGACCTGCCGCGGCGTCGCCGCGCGGGTCGGGCGGGACACCTCGACGAGCGCGAGCGCCTCGGTGCCGACCGGCACGCGCTCGGCGCTCAGCCCGATGCGGGCGCGCGCCCAGCGCTCGCCGACGATCCACGGGATGGCGCCGAGCACGAGCACCGCAGCCGCGACGGCGGCGACGAGCGCCTCCGTCCAGCCGAGCGAGCGCGCGAGCACGACGCCCATCGCGACGGTCGCCAGCAGCGCCCACCCCCACGGGGTGATCGCTCGCGTGGCGGCGTCGAGCCAGCGCACGTCAGCGCCTGGGCGGCGCCACCGTGAGCATGAGCTGCTGCACGATGCTCTCGGGCCGGACGTCGTCGAACTCGGCCTCGGGCTGCAGCACGAGCCGGTGCGCGAGCGCCGGCACCGTGAGCGCCTTCACGTCGTCCGGCGTCACGTAGTCGCGGCCGTGGATGGCCGCCCATGCCCGCGACGTGCGCACGAGCGCGAGCGCGCCGCGCACGGAGACCCCCAGCCGCACCTCGTCGGCCTCGCGCGTCGCCTCGACGAGCCGCGCCACGTAGTCGACGATCGACGCCTCGACGTGGACCTGCCGGATCCGGGCCGCCATCTCCTGCACGGCCCGCGCATCCGCCACCGCCACGATCTCGTCGGGCGACTGCTCGTCGCCCGAGTCGGCGAGGATGCGCAGCGTCGACGCGTGGTCGGGGTAGCCGATCGACGCCTTGAGCGCGAAGCGGTCGAGCTGCGCCTCGGGCAGCTGGTAGGTGCCCGCGTGCTCGATGGGGTTCTGCGTCGCGATCACCATGAACGGCTGCGGCACCGGGTGCGTGATGCCGCCGACGGTGACCCGGCCCTCCTGCATGACCTCGAGCAGCGCCGACTGCGTCTTCGGGCTCGCACGGTTGATCTCGTCGGCGAGCACGACGTTCGCGAACACCGGACCCGGGCGGTACTCGAAGTCGCGCGTGCCCTGGTTCCAGATGCTGACGCCGGTGATGTCGCCGGGCAGCAGGTCGGGGGTGAACTGGATGCGGCTCGCGGTGCCGTGGATGCACGCGGCGAGCGCGCGGGCGAGCGACGTCTTGCCCGTGCCCGGGTTGTCCTCGATGAGCAGGTGGCCGTGGCTGAGCATGGCGGTGAGCGCGAGCTGCACCACGTGCGGCTTGCCCACCAGCACCCGCTCGACGCGCTCGACGACGTGCTCCGCCAGCTCCTGGATGCTCGCGACGTCGACGCTCACGGCAGGCTCCTCACTCTTGATCACAGCCCGCATCCCGCCACGGTCGGCACGGGGTCCCTGTGGGGCCCGGACTCCAGATAGGTTACGACGCCCGTGGCCCGCACCCGCGTCGCCCCGGCGGGCACGCGCTGGCTCGCGGGCTGCTCCGCCGTCCACGCGCCGTCGACGAGGTACGAGGCGACGACGCTGCCGCGCGCCGACAGCGTCGCGTTCTGGGGCGCCGTCGCCTCGAGCGGCACGAGCGGCCGGCAGGCGGTGACGATCGCGCTCAGGCTCAGCGGCATCGCGCTGCCGACGGTCGTGGGCGCCGAGCACACCGAGCCGGAGCCGGCGCCCGACGGCGCGCACGCGCGCAGCTCGACGCTCGCGTCGCGGCCGTAGACGAACGAGGTGGTGGTGGGCGTGAGCCACGCGCCCTGCGCCACCTGGCGCCAGCCGGGCTCGGTGGCCTGCGGCGACTGGCGCACGCGCGCCTCGATCCACTGCCCCTCCGGCACGGCGGGCGCGCGGGTGAGCTGCAGGTCGCGCGCGTCGTCGCGCACCTGCGCGTCGCCCGAGGCGACCTCGACCTGGGAGGCGTCGATCGGCGCCGGCGTGCCGAAGACGGGATCGGAGACCGACACCGAGCAGTGCCAGCCGTTGTCGGCGGTGACCGCGACGACGACCCGCGAGCCCTGGGCGACCGAGAGCGTGGCGCTCAGCTGCGCGCTGCCGGCGGGCGTGCCCGTGCCGGTGCTCGCGCAGTCGAGGGACGCGGCGTCGGCGACCGGCACGATCCGCGCGGTGTAGCCGACCGCGGCGGCGCCGCCGGCGTCGACGGCCGACCAGCGCACGGTGACCGAGCCGCCGGAGCGTCCGGTGATGAGCACCGGCGCGGTGCCGGGCTCCCCCACCGCCGTGATGGGCACCGGCGCGGCGGGCCAGCGCCACGCGGCGTCGGGCACGCCCGCGTCGTTCGTCGCGGCCACCTCGACCGCGTACGCGCGGCCGGGCGTGAGATCGGGCACCGTCACGGTGCGCTCGGCGGCGCCGACGCGGATGACCTGGTCGACGCCGCTGCCCGTGATGCGCACGAGGTAGGCCTCGATGGGCGTGCCGCCCTGCGGCTGCGCGACCCCCTGCCACTGCACGCGCACGGCGCCGGGCTGCGCGGCCGGGGTCGCCTTGATGCGCGGCACGGCCGCGGGCAGCCGGTCGGCGTGCACGGGCTCGGAGGGGGCGGATGCCTCGCTCGCGCCGAGCGCGTTCGTCGCGATCGCGCGCAGCCGCACGTCGCGGCCGAGCGGCAGCCCGTCGATGCGGCAGCGCGGCTCCGCGCCGCACGCGACGTCGACGCCGTCGCCGACGATCCGGTACCCCGTCACGGGGCTGCCGTTCGCCGCCGGGGGCTCGATGGTCATGAACACCACGCCGTCGACGTGCTCGTCGAACGCCTGCACGGGCGGCGCCGGCGCATCCGGCACGTCCTGCACGGTCACGGTGATGGGGCTCCACACGCCGCGGCGGGGGTCGCCGGTGGCGTCGAGCACGAGCACCTGCACGATGGTCGCGCCGATCGAGGCTCCCGCGCCGACCGAGATCGTCACCGTGCCGCCGTCGAGGCTCGCCTCGACGCCGCGCTCGGCGGCGCCTGGGGTGCGGAGGTCGCCGAGCCGCAGCGGCGTGCCGGGGAAGGGGTTCGACGACTCGTCGTTGGCGAGCGGCGCCACCTGCGCGCTCGAGCCGCGCTGCACCGTCACCTCGTCGGGCAGCGGCGCCACCCGCGGAGCGGTCGACGAGATCACCGAGAGCACGATGCCGCCCGGCACGCCCTCCCCGGCGCCGTCGCTCACGCCGAGCTGCAGCTCGGCCGTGGTGCCGGCCGGCGTGGTCTCGAGCGCGCGCACCGTCAGCTCGGCGCCCGACACCGAGGTCTCGAAACCGGCGGGCACGTCGCCGAGCACCTCCCAGGCGGCGCCGTCGAGGCGGTCCGGGTCGGGCGCGCGGGTGATGCGGGTCAGGTCGATGACGCGCTCGGTGCCGGGCTCGAGCTGCACGTACGCCCCCTGCACCGTGAGCGGCACGTCGTCGCCCGCGAGCACCTCGATCGGCAGCACGATCGTGCCGACCCGCCCGTCCGGATCGGTCGGGCTGTCGCCGTCGGTGACCTCGAAGGTGATGCTCGCCGGCCCGTAGTAGCCCGGCGGCGGCACGAAGCGCAGCGTGCGCTCGTCGATCACCGGGTTGGAGCCGTCCGTCGGCGACGCGCGCACGGCGCTCGCGTCGGTGAGCACCGCGCCGTCGCCGTCGACGGTGTCGACCACGTCGTCGATCGCGATCTCGAGCGTCTCGCCGGAGCGCACCGACAGCGGCGCCACACCGGGCCGCAGCTGCGGCAGGGCGTCGAGCCTGCCGGGCACCGCGATGATGCCGGTCGCGACGGCGGAGGGGTCGTCGGTGCGCACGACCGTGAACGGCACGAACCGCGTGCGCTCGCCGACGGGGATCTCGACGGTGCCGTCCTCGCGCAGCTCGACGCCGGCGGCCGCCATCGGCAGGGTCGCCTCGAGCACGTCGGAGCGCCCATCGCGCACGCTCGCGTACGCGAGCGGATCGATGCGCACGGCGTCGGCGTCGGCGATCGACTGGATGGCCACCTGCACGTCCTCGACGTCGGGCGGCGGCGGCGGCGCGGCCGGGTCGACCTCCACGCGCAGCCAGCTCGCCGCGGACGTGCCGGCGGAGTTCTCGACCGTGACGACGATGCCGATGTCGGCGCTGTCGGGGCCGGCTGCGACGTGCACCGCGCCGTCGCGCACCTCGGCGGAGGCGCCCGGCGAGGCCGTGTCGACCCCGACGATCTCGAGCGGCAGCCCGGCCGGGTCGCGGTCGTTACCGAGCACCGGCACGACGAGCGTCGAGTCGGGGCGCATGACGGCCTCGTCGGCGCCGAGCACCGGCGGCAGCGCGGGCGACGGCTCGACCACGGCGACGCGCACGACCCCCTCGCCCACCGCGCCCAGGTCGTCGACGACGCGGTAGCGGAACTCGTCCGTCCCCGCCGAGTAGTCGCCCGCCTGGTAGCGCAGCGTCGACCGGCCGGCCTGCGTCACGAAGCCGAGCGCGGGGGCCGTCGAGGGCCCGAGCAGCTGCACCGGGTCGCCGTTCGGGTCGGCGTTCGAGATCGGCAGCTCGAGGTCGACGCTCGAACCCGCGACGACGCGCGCCTCGACGGTCGGGGCCTCCGGCGCGGCGTTCGTCGTGCGCGCCGCGGCCGCGACCTGCAGGGCGATGTCGGCCGTGGCCGTCTGCCCGTCGGGCCCGCGGACCGCGTAGGTGGCCGTGAACGTGCCCGGCTCCTCGCCGGCGACGTAGCGCATCCGGTCGCCGTCGACGAAGAGCAGGCCCGCCTCCGGCGTCGCCACCACCTGCGGCTCGAGCGCGATGGCGAGGCCGTCCGGATGCTCGTCGTTCACGAGCACCGGGATCTCGACCAGCCCGCCCGGCCGCACCGAGACCGCGTCGTCGCGGGCGATGGGCGCCTGCACCGAGGCGCCGCCGGCGGCCGAGATGCGCAGCTCCCCCGCGGAGCTCTGGATGCCGTTGGTGACGGTGTACCGCACCGTCGCCTCGCCCTCGAGCTCGTCGGCCAGGCCGAGGCGCAGCCGCTCGCCGTCGATGACCTCCGCGCGCACCGCGTCGGAGCCGCTCGAGGCGAGCGAGAGCGCGACCACACCGCCCGAGGGGTCGAACGCGAGGTCGTCGACGTCGAGCTCGACGGAGCCGATCGAGGGCAGCGCGGCGCGCGAGGGCATCGTGACGGGCGGCGAGGAGGCGTCGGCGCCCTCGAGCACCCGCACCGCCACGAGCCCGTCCTGCGTGGTCGTGCCGTCGGAGACGACGTAGGTGAAGCGCAGCAGGCCGGGCTCGGTGGGCGTGACCGCGATGGTGCCCTCGGTGAGGCTCGGCTCCACGGGCAGGCCGCTCGCGACCACGTTGTGCAGGCTCAGCTCGCCCGAGCCGCCCTGCGCCGCGAGCAGCGGCTCGAGCACGAGCTGCTGGCCGACGCGCGTGACGGCCGTCACGGGCTGCGCGCTGATCGGCACGGCGCCGGCGTGCACGGTGAGCGCGATGGGCGCGGTCGCGGTGGTGCGCCCGTCGGTGACGGTCACCTGCACCTCGCGCTGCGCGCCCGCGCCCCCGTCGCGGAACTCGAGCCTGCCGTCGGCGCGCACGCTCACGCGGTCGGGCGCCGCGGCCGTCGCCTCGACGACCGCGAGCTGGTCGCCGTCGGGGTCGAGCCAGCCGTCGAGGGCGTCGAGCACGACCGTGCCGCCGGCCTCGAGCGTCGCCTGCGCCGGCCGCACGAGCTCGGGCGGCTCGTTGCCCGAGCGGATGCTGACGGTCGCGACGGCCTCGTCGCCGGCGGTGCCGTCGGAGATCCGGTAGGCGATCTGCACGCCCCCCTCCTCCGGCGCCTCGAGGCGGATGCCGCGACCGTCGGGGGTGATCGAGGCGGGGATCACGTCGGGCGTCGCGGTGACATCGGTGATCACGATCGGGTCGCCGTTCGCATCGCTGTCGTTGAGCAGCACGGGCAGCACCGTGACGGCGCCGGGGCGGGCGCCGAGCTCGTCGTCCTCGGCGACCGGGGGCGCCGGGGCCGCCTCGACCGTCTCCTCGACCGTCTCGCCCTCGGTCGGCTGCTCGGGGGTCGGCTCGTCGCTCTCGACCTGCCACCCCTCGATGCGCTCGCCGTCGCGGTCGATCGCCCACGCGTCGCCGCTCGCGGGATCGACGAGCGCCGTCGCGCTGCCGCGCTGCACGATGCGGAGGTCGGCCTCGGCGCCGACGCCGTCGAGGCCGAGCACGACCGGCTCCTGGCCGTCGCAGGCGCGCCAGGCCGTGCCGTCCCGCCAGGCCGAGAACACGCATCCGTCGGACACCACCGGCCGCGCCGCTCGGCCGCTCGCCCCGGAGGCGAGCACCTCGGAGGACTGCACGCCGAGCACCTGCTGCACGAGCGTGCCGTCGGCGGCGTACAGCACCTCGGGCGCCGCGGGTCCCGGCTGCTGCAGCCGCACCCCGCTCGCGTCGACCGACGTCTGCCACGTGCTCGTCGAGAGCACGCCGGAGCCGGCGTCGTAGAGCACCCAGTCGTCGCCGAGCGCCGTGAGCTGCAGGTCGGGCGCCGAGGGCGACACGGGCGCGCGCTCGGTCGCGACGACCTCGCCCGCGCTGTCGATGCGCAGCACCCGGCCGAGGCCCGGCGAGGCGGCGAGCACGCTGCGCTCGCCGAGCACGGCGACGCCGCCGCGGCCGAGCGCCACGACCTCCTCCTCGAGCCGCGCGCCCTCGGCGACCGCGCCGACCGTCGTGCGCCACACGTCGCCGGTGGAGGACGAGGTGATGAGGATGCGGTCGTCGCGCACGTGCACGTCGGCGCCCGAGGCGATCGGCACGGCCGCGCCCGCGCGGGTGGCGCCGTCGCGGACGACCCGGATGGTCGAGGCGTCGCGGTCGACGATGACGGTGCCGCTCGTCGCCTGGTGGGCCTCGTGCACGCCGCCGACGTCGACCACGCGCTCGATGGTCGCGTTCGCGGTGTTCGCGAGGCCGATCGCGCCGGCCTCGCCGTCGGCGATCCACACGCTCGAGCCGTCGAGCTGCGGCTCCACGGCGGCGTAGCCGGGGCTCAGCACCGCTCCCGCGACGACACCGGCGACGAGGAGCGTGCCGAGCGCGGCGCCCGCGGTGCCGCGCTTCACGGCAGCGGCTCCCCGCAGGCCTCGGTCGCCTCGCCGGTCGCGCCGTCGCGGTTGACCGCGACCTCGATGCACAGCTCCTCGCCCGGCTCGCCGGTGAGGGTGAACTCGCGCCCGCCCTGGATGAGGGCGTCGCCCGTGGACGTGCGCACGTGGTACGTGTCGGTGTCGACGAGGCCCGGGTCCTCCCAGCTGAACGACACCCGGCCCGAGTCGGGCGCGACGGCGATCTCGGCGACGAGCGGGATCTGCGACGACACGCTCGACAGCGCGATCGCGGCGATCGCGACGATGCCGAGCACGACCGCGCTCGCGACGGCGATGCCGAGGCCGATGGCGAAGCGCTTGGGCTTCTGCGGCTCGCGCCGGCCCGTCGACTGCGAGATGTCGACCCGGCTGCCCGTGATGCCCGCCGACCGACGGGAGCGGCGCTGGCGCAGCCGCAGCGCATCCGAGTCCTCGTCGATGCCCGCGTCGGGCGCGGGCGCCTCGGCTGCCCACGCGTCGATCTCGACCTCGATCGGCGTCTCCTCGAAGCCGAGCTCGCGCTGCACGGCCTGCAGGTCGACGAGCAGGTCCTCGACGCGCGCGTAGCGGTCGGAGGGCTTGGCGGCGAGGCCCTTGTCGAGCACGCGCCGCAGCGGCGCCGGGATGGCGCGCGACGGCAGCAGGTCGTGGGCCAGGATCCGCTCGGTGAGCGCCGCGTGGTCGTTGGCGCGCCCCGGGTGCTCGGCGGGGCTGCGGCCGGCGATGAGCGAGAAGATCGTGGCGGCGAGCGACCAGACCTCGGTCGCCACGGTGCCGCCCGTCTCGCCGCGGAGCACCTCGGGCGCCGCCCACGGCACCGAGACGCCGGCGGCCTCGGTCGCGTCGTGCTGGAGGCCGGCGATGCCGAAGTCGCTGAGCACCGGGTGGCCGAAGGCCGTGCTGAGGATGTTGGCGGGCTTGATGTCGCGGTGCAGCACGCCCGCGCGGTGGGCGGTCTCGACGGCCGCGCCGATGCGGATCGCGACGCGCAGCGCCGCCTCGGGCTGGAGCGGCTCGGAGCGGAACCGCTCGCCGAGCTCGGGGTTCGCGAGCTCCATCACGAGGTAGGGGCGGCCGTCGCTCGCGACGGATGCGCTGTGGACGGTGAGGATGCCGGGGTGCGCCGAGAGGCGGCCCATGAGGTTGACCTCGCTGCGGAACGAGCGGCGGACGTCCTCGTCGACGAGCTCGGCGAGCAGCACCTTGACGGCGACGGGCCGGCGCGGGAGCGCCTGCTCGTAGAGGAAGACATCGGCGTACCCGCCCGTGCCGAGCACGTGGAGGTGCGAGAAGCCGGGCAGGACCGGCGGCGCGGAGGGGAGCCGCCTCGCCATCAGGCCCGCCGCGTCTCCTCGTCGCGCAGCGTCGTCCGCGGCACGGTGCGGTCGACGTCGTCGACCGAGGGCGCCTTCGTGACGTCGACGACGATGACCGAGACGTTGTCGCGGCCGCCGCTGTCGAGCGCGGCGCTGACGAGCGCGTTCGCGGCTGCCGCCGGCTCCGCGTGCTCCCAGAGCAGGCGCTCGATCTCGATGTCGGGCACCTCCTTCGTGAGGCCGTCGGAGCAGACGAGCAGGCGCAGCTGCGGCATGATCGGCAGCAGGAAGTAGTCGGGCACCGGGTCGATGCCGGCGCCGACGCCGCGCGTGACGACGTTGGCCTCGGGGTGCGTCTCGGCCTCCTCCTCGGTGAGGAGCCCGGCGTCGATGAGCTCCTGCACGACGGAGTGGTCGATGGTGATGCGCGTCAGCCGCTCGCCGAGCATCGCGTACGTGCGCGAGTCGCCGACGTTGAAGACCGCGAAGTGCGGCGCGCCCTCGTGCATCGCGAACGCGCAGCCGGTGACGGTGGTGCCCGCGGCGCCCTCGCCCTCGCCGAGCTTCTCGATCTCGTCGGTCGCGCGGCGGAGCGCCTCGACGACGTCGATCGGCTCGACGCTCTCGAGCGTCGAGAGCGTGCCGAGCTGCTCGACGACGGCTCGGCTCGCGAGGTCGCCGTGCGAGTGGCCGCCCATGCCGTCGGCCACCGCGAACACGGGCGGCTGCGTCACGAGCGAGTCCTCGTTGTGCTGGCGGCGGAAGCCGGTGTCGGTCATCCCCGCCCAGCGCACGGCGAACTGCCGGGCCTCCGGCCCCTGGGTGGCGTGCTCGCCGGTCGCAGCTCCGATGTGGGTCACGTCCTCCAGTCTCCCATGCTCGGCCGGTGACTCTCGCACCGCGCGGTCACAGCCGCCCCTTGAGGATGCGGTGCCAGTACACCTTCGGCAGGCCGTAGCGGTCGAGCAGGTGCCAGACGAGCCTCGACCGGATCTCGTCGGGCACGGGCAGCGAGCGCCGCACCCGCAGCGCGCGGTCGTACTCGCCGAAGGAGAGGCTGCGCCGCGCGGTGGCGATCGGCGCCACTGTGTAGCCGTCGTAGCGCTCGAGCGGCTGACCGGCGCGGCTGCGGCGGATGTTCTCGACCACCGTCTTCACCTGCTCGCGGAGCGCGCCGCCGGTGCGGGCGTCCCCGAGGTCGGCGCCGTCGCCGACGGCCCACACGCGCGGGTGGCGGCGGTGCCGGAGCGTCTCGGGATCGACCGCGGCGAAGCCGCCGGAGCTCGCGTCGTCGAGCCCCGACTCGGCGAGGAAGGCGGGCGCCGCGTAGGGCGGGTGCAGGTGCAGCAGATCGGCCTGCAGCGTCGTCTCCCCCGCGGGCCCCTCGAGCTCGACGGCGTCGCCGCCGATGCTGCGGATGCGCGTGCCGAGCCGCACGTCGATGCCGTAGTCGTCGAGGTGGCGGCGGATCTCCGCCTCGATCGCGGCGACCGGGTGCAGGCGCACGCCCTCGTGCACGAGCACCACCTCGATGCGGTCGAGCACGCCGCGGGCGCGCCAGCGGTCGCACGAGATGAGCAGCGGCTTGAACGCGGTCTCGCGGCCCGAGGCGGGCTGCTCGTGCACCTGGAAGACGGCGCGGCCGCGGTCGAGGGCGTCGAGGCGCTGCCTCGTGCGGGGCAGCTGGTCGTCGACGAAGGTCGTGACGGCCGTGCCCTCGGCGAGCGCGCGCTCGGCGCCGGGCAGGCGCGACCAGTCGATGCGGGCGCCGGGCGCGACGATGAGGTCGGCGCCGCGCACCTCGGTGCCGTCGGCGCAGCGCACCGCACGGCGCTCGGCGTCGACGGCGACCGCGGCGCTGCGGTACCAGCGCACGCCGTCGGGGATGAGCGACGCCTGCGGCCGGGAGAGCTCGCGCTGGGATGCGATGCCGGTGCCCACGTAGTGCTGCAGCGGCTTGTAGACGTGCTGCTCGGCCGGCTCGATCAGCGCCACGTCGCGGCAGCCGCGCCGCAGCAGGTGCGCCGCGGCGGAGAGCCCGCCGTTGCCGCCGCCGATGATGAGGACGTCATGCCGCTGCTCGCTCGCCATGCCGCGACGCTACTCCGGGTCGGCTGGGCGCAGCACCCAGTCGGGTGCGCCCTTGGCGTCGACGATGTCGCGCAGCAGCGGGGCCATCGTGAGCGTCGGGTCGATCGCCATCGCGAGCTCGGCGCAGCGGCCGGCCGTGCGGCCCCGGCCCGCGAAGAAGTGCAGGAAGCCGACGATGACGAGCACCGGGGCGCGCAGCTCGAGCGGGGCGGCCTCGGCGATCGCGCTCCAGCGGCGCAGCCGGTCGAGCAGGCGCGCGGCGTCGGGCGCCGGGCCGGTGCCGAGGAAGCGGGCCGCGGCGGCATCGCCCGCGACGTCGCCGTCGCGGTCGAGCGCGGCGAGCGTGGCCCGCGCCGCGTCGACGCCGTCGAGCGCGAGCTCGATGGCGAGGTCGCGCACGGGCGGGCTCCAGACGAGGCCGATCGCGAGCGCGGCGGCCCTCGCCGGGTCGACGCCGAGCGCGCCCGGCCCGCTGCCGAGCCCGGGCGCGAGCTCGACGGCGAGCTCGAGCGCGGCGATCGGGTCGTCGCGCGCGGCATCGACCTCGGCGACGCCGAGCGCGTCGATCCAGCCGAGCACCGCGGCGATCGAGCGGTCGTCGCCCGTCTCCGGAGCGCCGGGGATCGGTGCCGGCAGCGGCACGCCGGGCGCCGGGTCGTCGAGCAGGTCGAGCTCGGCGAGCGGGCCCCTCGCCGCATCCGGCGCCGCGTAGTCGCCCCACGAGTCGGGACCGAGCGCGAGCGCGTCGAGCACGCGGAGGCCGGCGCGCTCGAGCCGCTCGGCCACGCGCGCGAGCTCGAGCCGCCGCGGCAGCGCACCGGTTCCGAGCGGGTCGGCGAGGCATGCGACGAGCACGACTGCGTCGGCGCCGCGCGCACCGCCGCGGACCGCCCGCGCGGTCGCGGCGACCGCGCTGCGATCCGGCAGGTCGAGCACCATCGGCATGCCGGAGCGCCCGCCGGCGAACGGCAGCGCGACGAGGCACGGGGGCTCAGGGGCGCCGACGAGGTGCGGCAGCAGGCGGAGCAGGGACTGCGGGGTGCGGATGCGGACGGTCTCCATGGCGGGACAGTGCGGCATGGGCCAGGCAGCGCGCGCCGCCGGCCGACGACCCTGTGGAGAAGCACCGTGCGCAGCCCCTTGCGCTATACCCCCCAGGGGTATATGGTGCGCGCATGAGCGGGACGCAGGGGAACCACCAGCATCACGACCACGGCCAGGGCCACGAGCACGGGCAGGACCACGGGCAGCACGGCGCGACCCCGGCCGTCACCGCCGAGCACGCGGGCCACGCCGTGCAGCCGGCGCACGCCGGCCACGGCGACCACACCCAGGGCCACAGCGAGGGCCACGCCGACGGCCACATGGGGCACGCCGGCCACGGCGACCACGTCGCCACCTACCGGCGGCTCTTCTGGGCGATGCTCGTGCTCGCGGTGCCGACCGTGCTGCTGAGCGGCATGTTCGCGATGATCGTCGGCTACGACCTGCCCGACTGGCCGTGGCTCGCCTGGGTCTCGCCGCTGCTCGGCACCATCATGTACGTGGTCGGCGGGCGGCCCTTCCTCACCGGCGCCGTCGAGGAGCTCCGCGCGCGGAAGCCCGGGATGATGCTGCTCATCGGCCTCGCGATCACCGTGGCCTTCGTCGCGTCCTGGGCGGCCACGCTCGGCATCGCCGACCACCAGCTCGACTTCTGGTGGGAGCTCGCGCTGCTCGTCGCCATCATGCTGCTCGGCCACTGGCTCGAGATGCGCTCGCTCGCGCAGACCTCCTCCGCGCTCGACTCGCTCGCGGCGCTCCTCCCCGACGAGGCCGAGCGCGAGGTCGACGGCGGCACCGAGCGCGTCGCCCCCGATGCGCTGCGCGTCGGCGACGTGATCGTCGTGCGCCCCGGCGCCCGCGTGCCCGCCGACGGCGCGATCGTCGGCGGCGCCGCGAGCTTCGACGAGTCGATGATCACGGGCGAGTCCCGGCCGGTCGAGCGCGGCGTGGGCGACCGCGTCGTCGCCGGCACGGTCGCGACCGACTCCGGCGTGCGGGTCGAGGTCGACGCGACCGGCGACGAGACCGCGCTCGCCGGCATCCGCCGCCTCGTCGCCGAGGCGCAGGCCTCGTCGTCGCGTGCGCAGCGGCTCGCCGACCGCGCGGCCGGCTGGCTGTTCTGGTTCGCGCTCGCCGCGGCGGCGATCACCGCGGTCGTCTGGTCGGTCGCGGGCATGCCCGACGACGCGGTCGTGCGCGCGGTCACCGTGCTCGTGATCGCCTGCCCGCACGCGCTCGGCCTCGCGATCCCGCTCGTCGTGTCGATCGCCACCGAGCGCGCGGCGCGCGGCGGCGTGCTGATCGCCGACCGGCTCGCGCTCGAGACGATGCGCCGCGTCGACGTCGTGCTGTTCGACAAGACGGGCACCCTCACCGCCGGCGAGCCCGCGGTCGTCGAGGCGCACGCGGTCGACGGCGACGTCGACCGGCTGCTGCGGCTCGCGGCCGCCGCAGAGTCGCAGAGCGAGCACCCGCTGGCCCGGGCGATCGTGCGCGCGGCCGAGCACGGCGCGCTCGACGTGCCCGGCGCATCCGACTTCACCTCCTCCCCCGCCGTCGGCGTCACCGCCGCGGTCGAGGGCAGCACGGTGCGGGTCGGCGGCCCGCACATGCTGCAGGAGGAGGGCGCCGACGAGCTACCCGAGGTCGAGCCGTGGCGGGATGCCGGCGCGATCATCCTCCACGTCGTCGTCGACGGCCGGGTCGCCGGTGCGCTGCGGCTCGCCGACGAGATCCGGGCGGAGTCGCGGCAGGCGGTGGATGCGCTCCACCGGCGGGGCATCCAGGTCGCGATGGTCACGGGCGACGCCGACGCCGTCGCGCAGGCGGTCGCGGCGGAGCTCGGCATCGACCGCGTCGCCGCCAACGTGCGCCCAGAGCACAAGGAGCGCGAGGTGGCGCGGCTGCAGCAGGAGGGGCGCACCGTCGCGTTCGTGGGCGACGGCGTCAACGACGCGCCCGCGCTCGCGCGCGCCGACGTGGGCCTCGCGATCGGCGCCGGCACCGACGTGGCGATCGCCTCGGCCGACGTGATCCTCGCGAGCTCCGACCCGCGCAGCGTGCTCTCGGTGGTGGAGCTCTCGACCGCGAGCGCCCGCAAGATGGTGCAGAACCTGTGGTGGGCGGCGGGCTACAACCTCATCTCGGTGCCGCTGGCCGCGGGCGTGCTCGCGCCGCTCGGCTTCGTGCTGCCGATGTCGGTCGGCGCCGTGCTCATGTCGCTGTCGACGATCGTCGTGGCGTTCAACGCGCAGCTGCTGCGGCGGCTCGACCTCGACCCGGCAGCCAGCGCCGCTCGATAGCGTGTCGCGCATGATGCGCACCAGACCGCCGCTGCAGGGATCGTTCGGAGCCGTCGCCTCGACGCACTGGCTCGCCTCGTCGAGCGGCATGGCCGTGCTCGAGCGGGGCGGCAATGCCGCCGACGCGGCCGCGGCCGCCGGCTTCGTGCTGCACGTGGTCGAGCCGCACCTGAACGGCCCCGGCGGCGACCTGCCGGCGATCGTGCGGCTGCCCGGCCAGGAGCCGCAGGTGCTGTGCGGCCAGGGCGTGACGCCCGGCGCCGCCACGATCGAGCGGATGCGCGCCGAGGGCATCGCGCACATCCCCGGCACCGGCCTGCTCGCCGCCGTCGTGCCGGGCGCGGTGCCCGCGTGGCTCACCCTCGTGCGCGACCACGGCAGGTGGGCGCCGGCCGACGTGCTCGCGTTCGCGATCGAGCTCGCGGAGCGCGGCCACCGCGTGCTGCCGCGCGTCGCACGCACCATCGCCGGCCGCGCCGACTTCTTCCGCGAGCACTGGGCCGCCTCCGCGGCGCTCTGGGCCGACCCGGCCCCCGAGGCATGGGACGTGGTGCGCAACCCCGCGCTCGCCGAGACGTACCGCCGCCTCGCCGACGCGGGCCGCGGCATGGGGCGCGAGGCCGCGTGCGACGCGGCGATCTCGGCGTGGAGCGAGGGCTTCGTCGCCGAGGCCGTCGACCGGCACGGGCGCGAGGCGGCGATGGACTCCTCCGGCGACGCGCACCAGGGCCTCCTCACCGGCGACGACATGGCCGCGTGGCGGCCCACGTGGGAGCCGTCGCTCGCGATGCCCTGGCGCGGCACGACCGTGCACAAGGCCGGCGCCTGGACGCAGGGCCCGGCGCTGCTCGAGGCGCTCGGCATCCTCGACCCGCTGCTCCCGGAGCGCGCGGACGCCTTCGACGCCGACATCGTGCACGCCGCAGCCGAGGCGATGAAGCTGGCGCTCGCGGACCGCGACGCGTGGTTCGGCGACGGCGCCGACATCTCCGGCCTGCTCGACGACGCCTACCTCGCCGAGCGACGGGCCCTCATCGAGCAGGCGGCGTCGCTCGAGCTGCGCCCCGGCGCGCTGCGCGGCGAGCCGCGGATGCCCGTGGTCGGCACGGCGGGCGCGGTACCGAAGGAGGCGGGCACGGGCGAGCCGACCCGCGGCGACACCTGCCACATCGACGTCGTCGACAAGGACGGCATGGTGATCTCGGCAACGCCCTCCGGCGGCTGGCTGCAGTCGAGCCCGACGATCGCCGACCTCGGCTTCTGCCTCGGCACGCGCGCCCAGATGCTCTGGCTCGAGGACGGCCTCGCCACGAGCCTCGCCCCGCGCATCCGCCCCCGCACGACCCTCTCGCCGACGATGCTCGTCGACGACGACGGCGCGACCGCGGCGCTCGGCACGCCGGGCGGCGACCAGCAGGACCAGTGGCAGCTCACGATGCTGCTCGGCATGCGGGTGCTCGGGCTCGACCCGCAGGCGGCGATCGACGCCCCCTCGTGGCACGTGACGCACCTGGTGTCGTCGTTCGAGCCGCGGGTGTGGGAGCCGGGCGGGCTGCACGTCGAGTCGCGGCTCGGCGACGACGTGCTCGCCGAGCTCGCGCGCCGCGGGCACGTGCTCACGGATGCGGGCGCCTGGTCGCTCGGACGGCTCTCGTTCGCGTCGCACGAGCCCGACGGCACGATCCGCGCCGCGTCGAACGCGCGCGACGAGCAGGGCTACGCCGCGCTGCGCTGAGGCGGCCCGCTAGCCTCGGGAGCGCGACGACCCGAGGAGACGACACGATGCAGGCACGCACCCGACGAGCGCGCACGGGGCCGGCGGCGGCGCGATGGGCGGCGGTCGCGCTCGCCGCGACGCTCGCGATCACGGGCTGCGGGCCGCAGTCGGAGCCGCTCCCGACGCCGACCGCGACGCCGAGCCCGAGCGCGGTCGCCCCGACGCCGACGGCCGCGCCGAGCCCGACGCCCACGGCGCCGGGCGACCCGCTCCCCGACGGCGCGGTCACCGCCCTGCTGCTCGGGACCGACTCGCGCACGCCCGGCTCGATGACCGGCAACGCCGACGCGATCATGGTCGCCCAGATCTCGGCCGACCGCGACACGCTGACGCTCGTGTCGATCACGCGCGACTCGTGGGTGCAGATCCCCGGTGCCGGCGCGGGCAAGATCAACGCCGCGTTCGCGATCGGCGGCACGCCCATGATGCGCGACACCGTCTCGCAGCTCTTCGGCGGGCTCGAGATCGACTACGTGGTGCAGGCGGACTTCGAGGGCTTCATCGCGCTGACCCGGGCGCTCGACGGCTTCGACGCGGCCAACCAGCACCCGACCCAGGTGACGGTCAACAGCACCGGCCGGGTCGTCGACTTCACCGCCGACCCGGTGCACCTGTCGGGCACCGACGGCCTCATCTACGTGCGCCAGCGCAAGGGCCTGCCCGCGGGCGACCTCGACCGCGCGGAGCGGCAGCGCGCCGCCGTCGCCGGCATGCTCGAGCGCATCGACGAGATCGCGACAGCCGACCCGGCTGCGCTCCCCGAGCTCTTCGGCCACTTCGCCGGCCGGCTCAAGATCACCGGCGAGCTGAGCATCGAGGACATGGTCGCGCTCGCGAGCCTCAGCCAGGAGCTCGAGCGCGACGACGTCGTGAGCCTCATGGCGCCCATCACCGGCTTCGGCACGCAGGGCGGGCAGTCGGTGAACGTCGTCGACACCGCGCAGACGGCCGCGCTCGGCGATGCGCTCCGCGCCGGCGACATCCAGCCCTACGTCGACGCGCACGGCACGGGGTACGTCCCTTGATGTAACGCTGTTCCCAAACCTGCCGCGGCGCCGCTAGCCTGAGCGCGGACTCGGCAGGGGGCGATGATGCGAGCACGCGGCGCAGGGGCGCGGATGCGCCGGCTCGGGCTGGTCGCGCTCGTCGCGGTGGTCGCCGCCACAGGCTGCGGCCCCGCGGAGCCCTCCCCCACGCCGACCGCCGACGCGCGCGCGACGGAGTCGCCGACGGCCGCCCCGGCGCCCACCTCCGAGCCCTCCCCGACGCCGACGCCGACCCCGAGCCCGACGGTCGATCCGCTCCCGGAGGGGCCGGTCACCGCCCTGCTGCTCGGCACCGATGCGCAGGAGCCGGGCAGCTGGGGCGGCCGGCCCGACACGATCGTCGTCGCGCAGCTCTCCGCCGACCGGCAGACGCTCGCGCTGATCTCGGTCACGCGCGACTCGTGGGTGACCATCCCGGGCGTGGGCGAGGCGAAGATCAATGCGGCGTTCCCGGCCGGGGGCACCGAGCTGATGCGGACGACGGTGTCGGAGCTCTTCGGCGGGCTCGAGATCGACTACGTGGTGCAGGCGAACTACGAGGGCTTCGTGAGCCTCATCGAGGCGGTCGACGGCTTCTGGGTCGAGAACCGCAACCCGTCGGTCGCCCGGTTCGTGGACGGGGCGATCGACGGCGGCGCGAGCCGCTACTACGACTTCACCGCCGACCCCCTGCTGCTCGACGACGGCGACGGCATCTACTTCGTGCGGCAGCGCATCGACCTGCCCTACGGCGACCTCGACCGCGCCGAGCGGGCGCGCGCCTCGATCATCGGCCTGCTCGAGCGCCTCGACGAGCTGGCCGCCGACCCGCCGGCGCTCACGGCGGCGCTCGTCCACATCGCCTCGGCCGTCCGCATCACGGGCGACCTGCAGATCGACGACATGGTCGCGCTCGCGGCCCTCAGCCGGGAGCTCGAGCGCGACGACATCCTCAGCCTCATGGCCCCGCTGGCCGGGTTCACCGGCCGCGCCGGGGCATCCGTGAACATCGTCGACGAGCCGCGCACCGCCGCGCTCGGCGAGGCGCTGCGCGCGGGCGACGTGCGCGCGTACGTCGCCGCCCACGGCGACGACTACGCGCCCTAGGCTCAGGCGAAGAGCTCGGAGATCTCCTCGACGGTGCCGGCGTCGAGCTCGCCGCGGCCGGCAGCCGCGTTCTGGGCGATCTGCTCGGGTCGGGTGGCGCCGGCGATGACGCTCGTGACCGCAGGCTGCGCGAGCAGCCACTGGAACGTCACCTCGAGCATCGTCGAGCCCGTGCGGGCGACGATGCGCTCGTACTCGGCCATGCGGCTCCAGTCCGTCTCCTCGAGCACCTGCGGCTTGAGGCGCGTGAGGCGGGCGTCGTCGGGGCCGGAGCCCTGCGAGTACTTGCCCGTCAGGAGCCCGTTGGCGAGCGGGAAGTAGGGCAGGAAGCCGAGGCCGGCCTCGCGCACCGCCGGCAGCACCTCGCGCTCGACGCCGCGGGAGACGAGCGAGTACTCGTCCTGCGCCGAGACGAACCCGTTCGGGCTCTCGACGGCTGCGGCGGCGGCGATCTGCTCGGCCGAGAAGTTGGAGTGGCCGTAGGCACGGATCTTGCCCTCGGCGACGAGCTCGTCGAGCGCGGCGACCGTCTGCTCGATCGGCGTCGACGGGTCGGGCGTGTGCATCTGGTAGAGGTCGATGTGCTCCACCTGGAGCCGGCGCAGCGATGCCTCGACCGCGCTGCGGATGTACTGCCGAGCGCCCTTCGCGCCCCACGTCTCGGTGCCCTCGATCGCCAGGCCGCTGTGGCCCCACTTCGTCGCCAGCACGACCTTGTCGCGCGCGGCGCTGCCGGCCTTCTGCAGGGCGACGCCCATGAGGGTCTCGGAGGTGGTGGCCGGGTTGCCGTAGATGTCGGCGGTGTCGAAGAGCGTGATGCCGTGGTCGATGGCCGCGTGGATCACGGCGTCGGTGCCGGCCTGGTCCTCGGTGCGGGTGCCCTTGCGGCCGAAGTTGTTGCAGCCGAGGCCGATGGTCGAGACCTCGATGCCGGAGCTTCCCAGTGTGCGCGTCATGCCCTCCACCCTAGGCGGCCTCGACCTCGAGGCCGGTGTGCGCCCGCCGCTCCCCGGTCGCTACCTCGGCCCCGCGCCAGGGCCTCGCGCGGGCTTGGGCGGCTGCGTCGCCGCGATGGTCTGCGCGACCTCGTGCAGCCACTCGACGTCGCTCAGCCGATCGTCGTCGACGATGCCGTAGGGCTTCGAGCCGGGGTAGGCCTCGCCGCGCGGGAGGGCCGCGGTGAGCTCCTCCGCCTCGGGCACGAGCTTCAGCAGCAGCGTGTCGTCGCAGATGAAGCCGAAGATCCGGTCGTCGCAGTAGATGGCATGCTCGCCGAACATCGCGCGCAGCCGCACGGGCAGCGGGTCGAAGGCGTCCTGGATGCGCTCCAGCGTCTCGGGTGCGTTCGGCATGCTCAGATGCTCCGGCCTGGCGCCGGCGAGGGCAAGGGTACGGCTGGGACGAGGTCCGGCGGATGCGCCCGCTCGGGTGGCGCCTCGCCTGGCGGCCCGCCGTCGTCCGGCAGCGTGCCCCAGGGCGCGTCGGTCTCGGCGAAGC
The DNA here is from genome assembly GCF_022983135.1 of Agrococcus sp. SCSIO52902. GTDB lineage: Bacteria > Actinomycetota > Actinomycetes > Actinomycetales > Microbacteriaceae > Agrococcus > Agrococcus sediminis. The sequence continues at coordinate 1,783,102 of NZ_CP095269.1, read as the reverse complement.
GCGGCCCCTGAGGTTCGGGTTCGTCGCGGACGGCCCTGCCGAGCGGTGTCGTCCACTCGAGCACGCCGTCGGGCAGCTGCCGGACGCTCCATCGTGTGCTGTGCTTCATGGTGTGGTGCCTTCGGCAGAGGTGCGCCAGGTTCTCGATGCTGGTCGGTCCGCCAGAGGCGTGGTCGATCGTGTGGTCGAGGTCGGCTCGGTTGACGGGGTTGTCGCAGCCGGGCCAGCGGCAGCGGCCGTCGCGTGCGCGGAGCCAGCGGCGCTGGGCGCGGTTGGGCGTGTAGGTGTCGACTGTGACGGGCAGTCCCGTCACCGGATGGGTGAAGAGCCGCTCCCAGGTGGCGGTGTCGGCGGCGAGCGTGCGCACCGTGGCGGGGTCGACCAGCACGCGGCCGTCGAGCAGCGCCGGGAACCGCAGCTGCGGCTCGTCCGCGTCGTCGGTCTCGCGCAGCAGCTCGGTCGCCGGGATGGTGATCGCGATGGTGGCCGTCAGCGCGTTGGTCGCGTGCAGGTCGTCGGGGGTCTGGCCGGTCAGGAGCAGCTCGCAGAGCGCGTCGGCGCGGAACTGGTCCCAGGTGCGCGGGTCGTCCTTCGGCTTCGATCGGGCGGCTTGCGTCAGCCGGTCGAAGATGCCGGCGCCGACGACCGCGGGCACGCGGGCGCCGATGTCGACCATCCCGTCGCCCGCGTCGACCATCCACACGTCGCGCCGCTCCATCGCCACCCGGTGCCGCTGCTGCAGCGGCTGCGTGAGCACCCGGTCCACGATCCGCTTCGACCGCGACCGCAGGCGCGACGGCGTCGTCGTCTCCGCGATCGCGACCAGCTCCGCCTCCACGCGGGCGCGCTCGGCGGGGTCGGCGTCCACGTCGATGCGCAGCGGGTGGGTGGCCTGCTCGATCACCCGCAGGTGGCCGGCGCTGATGCGGCCGGTCTTGTGGGCTTCGTGCGCGGCGGGCAGCTCGGTGACGATCTGCCACGCGGTGGCCATCCGCTGCTCGATGCCGCGGTCGGACTGGCGCAGCTCGGCGGCGAGGATCGATGCGGCCTCCTTGAGCGCCGTCACGACTTCGCCGCCCTCGTCGCGGACGCGCTGGAAGCGGCCGGCGAGCAGCTCCCGCTCGCGCGCCTCGAGGCGCGCCCGCTGCGCCTGCAGCGCCTTGATCTGGCCGGTGAACTGCTCCTCGCGGCGCAGCCACGCCGCGCGCTCGGACTCGGCCGGGCCGGGCAACGGCGGGACCTGCATGCGCCCCTCGACGACCGCCTCCAGCTCGTCGGGCGTGAGCGCCGCGAGCCGCTCGCCCCAGTCCCGGTCGAACGCGGCGAGCTCGTCCTCGAGCTCGGCCGCGGTGCGGCCATACGGGTCGATCGCGCCGGCGCGGATCGACGCGATGTAGTCCTCCGCGTCGAGGCCCCAGTCGCCGTCCATGCAGGCATGAAACCACGGGGCACTGACATGGCATCCGCCCCCATCCGCTGGTCGAGGAGGCCGGCGGAGCCGGCCGTCTCGAGACCACTCCACGCCCGGCCGCACGTGGTCTCGTGACGCGAGCGGGCTGCGCCCGCGCGCTCCTCGACCAAGCGGGATGGGGAGCGGGCGGGCACGCTGCGGAGTGGTCTCGACTCGCGAGGCCGCCTGCGGCGGCCGCGCGGCTCGACCAGCGGTGGAGGTGGCCGCGCGGCTCGACCAGCGGTGGAGGCGGCCGTGCGGCTCGACCAGCGGGGTGGAAGCGGCGGCGCCGCGGCTCGACCAGCGGGGTGGGAGCGGCGGCGCCGCGGCTCACCAGCGGGGCGGGAGCGGCGGCGCCGCGGCTCGACCAGCGGGGCGGGAGCGGCGGGAGGGGTCAGAGGGGCTGCAGCGCCCCGGTGCGGGCGAGCACCTCGACCGCGAGCGTCTTGTAGCCCTCCTCGTCGAAGAGCACGGTGATGCGGTCGCCGTCGTCGCTCACGACCCCGCCCTCGCCCCACGCCTCGTGCCGCACGCGCTGGCCGACGTGCCAGTCGTCCGCTCCCCCGGTGGCCTCGTCAGCGGCCGCGCGCGCCTCCTCGACCCGCGCCGCCGAGCCCGAGCGGCACGTGTCGCACGCGCCGCACAGCTCCGGCAGCTCCTCGCCGAAGTAGCCGAGCAGGTAGCGGCGGCGACATCCGCCGGTCTCGACGTAGCCGCGCATCATCTCGACCCGCGAGCGGTCGACCCGGCGCCGCGCCTCGGCGATCTGCGCCGCCTCCTCGACAGCGGGCCGCACGGCGCCCGCGCTCCAGACGAGCTCGCCCTCGTCGGTCGTCTCGACGGCGCCGACCTGCTCGAGCAGGTTCACGGCCGCGGTGAGCCGGCTCGCCCCGACCTCGAGCCGCTCGCGCAGGCGCGCAGGCGGCACGGGCTGCTTCGCCCGCCGCACGCGCGAGGCGACGGCCGAGAGCATCTCCTCGTCGGCGGTCCCGCCGGTGCGGAAGCGGTGCAGCCCGAAGTCCTCCTGCCGGTGCAGCAGCGCCGCGAGCGCCGGCTCGCCGTCGCGGCCGCTGCGGCCGATCTCCTGGTAGTAGGCGTCGAGCGAGTCGGGCGGCGCGGCATGGAGCACGAACCGCACGTCGGGCTTGTCGATGCCCATCCCGAACGCCGACGTCGCGGCGACGACCTCGGCGCTCCCGTCGCTGAACGCGGCGTGCACCCGCTCGCGCTCGGCGCGCGCCATCCCGGCGTGGTACGCCTCGGCGCGCACGCCGGCCGCGGACAGGTCGGCCGCGTAGCGCTCCGCGTCCTTGCGCGTCGCGACGTACACGAGGCCCGGCTTCGCCTCGGCGACCGCTCGCGCGACGAGCGCCTCGCGCCGCTCGTCGTCGTCGCTGTGCCGCTGCACCTCGAGGAAGATGTTGGGGCGGTCGAACCCGCGCACCACCTGCCGCGGGTCGCGCATGCGCAGCCGCTCGACGATCTCCTCCCGCACGGGCGGCGCGGCGGTCGCCGTCAGCGCGACGGTGGTCGGATGCCCGAGCGCCTCGACGACGTGCCCGAGCCGCAGGTAGTCGGGCCGGAAGTCGTGGCCCCACGCCGAGACGCAGTGCGCCTCGTCGACGACGAGCAGCGACGGCCGCAGCTCGCGGAGCCGCTCGAGCACCTCGTCGCGAGCGAGCTGCTCGGGCGCCAGGAAGACGAACGCCGCCTCGCCGGCCTCGAGCTCCTCCCACGCCTCGCGGTGCTCGCCGACGCGCTGCGACGAGTTCACGGCGACCGCCGGGTCGGCCCCGAGGCCCTCGAGCTGCTCGACCTGGTCGTGCTGCAGCGCGATGAGCGGCGAGACGACCACCGTCAGCCCGTCGAGGAGCTTCGCGGCGAGCTGGTAGATCGCCGACTTGCCGTGCCCGGTCGGCATGACGGCGAGCACGTCGTGGCCGTCGAGCAGCGCCTGCACGGCCTCGGCCTGCCCGGGCCGGAGGCTCGGCCAGCCGTAGCCGCGCGCCGCCTCCAGGATCCGGTCGTCGGCCGCCCCCTCCGCGTCGGGGCGGGCATCGTCGCGAGGGGTGCGGACAGGCATGCAGCGATGCTAGGTCGGCCGCCTGACCACGGCCTGCACCGGGCCCGCCTCAGCGCGCGGCGACGAGCCGCGGATCCTGGACGACGAGAAACAGGCCGCCCTCGGCGCCCGTGAGCGGCACGTCGGCCGACGCCGCCCACGCCACGAGCGCATCCACCGACGGCGCCTCCACGGTCGCCTCCGCGAGCGAGCGCACGAGCGCGCCCTTCCCCGCCTTGTTCCAGTGGTTGAGCGCCCTGCCCTCCGGCGAGACGATCTCGACGGGCACGGCGCCGGCGACCGGCGCCAGGGCCGCGTACGCCTTCGAGCGCAGGTCGAGCGCGAAGCCCTCGATCGCGTCGCCCGCTCCCGACCACAGGTCGCGCATCCGCTCCCCCGGCAGGCGCGTGTGCTCCGACACCTTGTAGGCGGGGATGCGGTCGGATGCGCGCACGAAGCCGAGCAGGGCCGACTGGATCACGACGTGGGCGTCGACCCAGTCGCGCGCATCGGCGTCGAGGGATGCGGCGCCCAGCGCGTCGTAGAGCACGCCCGTGTAGCGCTCGATCGCCGGCATCGTCGGCGCATCGCGCACAGCGGCGTTGTCGGCGGCGGCGCGCGCCTTCGCGGGCGTCGAGACGTCCTGGCCGGCGGCGACGAGGCGGTCGAGGGCCGCGAGGGCCCGAGAACGGGCGACGGCCAGCCCGGGGAACCCCAGGCTGGCCGTCGACAGCGGCTCCGCCGTCCCGCCTGCCGCCTTCGTCTCGCTGGGCGGCAGCAGGACGATCAAGCGAGCTTTGCGTTCCTGGCGACGATCTCCACGCGGTCGTGGTCGACCGACAGGAAGCCGTCCTCGGCCTCGACGCTGTGCACCGTGCCGGTCGAGTCGGTGACGCGCACCTGACCCTCGGCGAGCACGGCCAGCACCGGCTCGTGGCCCGTCAGGATGCCGATCTCGCCCTCGGTGGTGCGGGCGATGACCTGCGAGGCCTCGCCCGACCACACCTCGGAGGCGGCCGACACGATGCTGACGGTCAGAGCCATCAGCCGTTCTCCTTCTGGATCTGCGCCCACTTGGCCTCGACGTCCGAGATCGCGCCGACGTTGAAGAACGCCTGCTCGGCCACGTGGTCGAACTCGCCCTTGGCGATCGCGTCGAACGACTCGACGGTCTCCTTGAGCGGCACCGTCGAGCCCTCGACGCCCGTGAACTTCTTGGCCATGTAGGTGTTCTGCGAGAGGAACTGCTGGATGCGGCGTGCACGCGACACGACGATCTTGTCCTCCTCGGAGAGCTCGTCGACACCGAGGATGGCGATGATCTCCTGCAGCTCCTTGTTCTTCTGGAGGATCTGCTTGACGGTCGTCGCGACGCGGTAGTGGTCCTCGCCCAGGTAGCGGGGGTCGAGGATGCGGCTGGTCGACGTGAGCGGGTCGACGGCCGGGTAGAGGCCCTTCGACGCGATCTCGCGGCTCAGCTCCGTCGTCGCGTCGAGGTGCGCGAACGTCGTGGCCGGGGCCGGGTCGGTGTAGTCGTCGGCGGGCACGTAGATCGCCTGCAGCGAGGTGATCGAGTGGCCGCGCGTCGAGGTGATGCGCTCCTGGAGGATGCCCATCTCGTCGGCGAGGTTCGGCTGGTAGCCGACGGCGCTGGGCATGCGGCCGAGCAGCGTCGAGACCTCCGAGCCCGCCTGCGTGAAGCGGAAGATGTTGTCGATGAACAGCAGCACGTCCTGCTTCTGCACGTCGCGGAAGTACTCCGCCATCGTCAGCGCCGACAGGGCCACGCGCAGACGCGTGCCCGGCGGCTCGTCCATCTGGCCGAAGACGAGGGCGGTCTTGTCGAAGACGCCCGCCTCCTCCATCTCGTGGATCAGGTCGTTGCCCTCACGGGTGCGCTCGCCGACACCGGCGAACACCGAGACGCCGCCGTGGTCCTGCGCGACGCGCTGGATCATCTCCTGGATGAGGACGGTCTTGCCGACGCCGGCGCCGCCGAACAGGCCGATCTTGCCGCCCTGCACGTACGGCGTCAGGAGGTCGATGACCTTGATGCCGGTCTCGAACAGCTGCGTCTTCGACTCGAGCTGGTCGAACGCGGGAGCCTTGCGGTGGATCGACCAGCGCTCGGTGACCTCGATCGTCTCGCCCTCGCCGAGGTTGAGCGCCTCGCCGATGACGTTGAAGACCTTGCCCTTGGTGACGTCGCCGACGGGGACCATGATCGGGTCGCCGGTGTCGCGCACCTCCTGGCCGCGGACGAGGCCGTCGGTCGGCTTCAGCGCGATGGCGCGCACGAGGTCGTCGCCGAGGTGCTGCGCGACCTCGAGCGTGATCTCCTGCGGCTCGGTGCCGTCACCGAAGTCGACGGTCGTCTTGAGCGCGTTGTAGACGGGCGGGATCGCGTCGTGCGGGAACTCGATGTCGACGACGGGACCGGTCACGCGGGCCACGCGGCCGACGCCGGCCTGCCGCTGCGAGACCTCGGGGGTGTCAGTGATGGTCATGGTGCTTGCCTTTCGTGGCTACTTCGCCGAGGCGAGGGCGTCCGCGCCGCCCACGATCTCGGAGATCTGCGTCGTGATCTCGGCCTGGCGCGCGTTGTTGCGCAGGCGGGTGTAGTCGGTGATGAGCTTGTCGGCGTTGTCGGAGGCCGACTTCATGGCCTTCTGCGTCGCCGCCTGCTTCGCGGCGGCCGACTGCAGCAGGGCGTTGAAGATGCGGCTCTCGACGTACACCGGCAGGAGCGCGTCGAGCACCTGTGCGGGCTCGGGCTCGAACTCGTACAGCGGGAAGTGCTCCGCGCTCTCGGCGCTCTCGGCCTCGACGACCTCCAGCGGCAGCAGCCGCACCGAGGTGGGCTCCTGCGTCATCATGCTGACGAAGCGGTTGTAGACGATGTGGATCTCATCGACCTGCTCGGAGACGTACGCCTCGAGCACCGCCTCGGCGATTTCCTGCGCGAGCTCGGGGCTCGGCGTCTCCGACTGCCCCGTCCACGCCTGGATGGACGCGCGCTTGCGGAACTTGAAGTAGCCGACGGCCTTGTTGCCGACCAGGTAGTGGTCGACCTCCTTGCCCTCGGACTCCAGCTTCGCCCGCAGCTCGCTCGCCTCGCGGATGATCTGCGAGTTGAACGCGCCGGCCAGGCCGCGGTCGCTCGTCAGCACGACGATCGCCGCGCGCTTGAGCTGCGGACGCTCGACCGTGAGCGGGTGCGCCTCGTTGGAGTACGTGGCGACCGCGCTCACGGCGCGCGTCAGCGCCCTGGCGTACGGCGTCGACGCGTGCACGCGTGCGAGCGCCTTCTGGATGCGCGATGCAGCGATGAGCTCCATCGCCTTCGTGATCTTCTTGGTCGTCTGCGCAGACTTGATCTTCTGCGTGTAGACCCGGAGCTGGGCTCCCATTCCGCCTCCTCAGCGAGCTCGCGTCAGCGACGGCCCTTGACGATCTGCTCCTGGTTGACGTCCTCGACCATGGGGTTGTCGGACTCCGTGCCCGGGTCGGTGATGCTCGACTCCGGCTTGCCCTGCCAGTTCTTCACGAACTCGTCGACCTCCGACTCGAGCGTCGCGAGCGTCGCGTCGTCGAGCACGTTGGTCTCGCGGAGCGTGCCGAGCACCGAGCTGTTGCTGCGCAGGTGCTCGAGCAGCTCGGACTCGAACTGCAGCACCTGGTTGACGGGCACCGTGTCGAGCTTGCCGTTCGTGCCGGCCCAGATCGAGACGACCTGCTCCTCGACGGGGTACGGCGAGTACTGCGGCTGCTTCAGCAGCTCGGTCAGGCGCGCGCCGCGCTCGAGCTGACGGCGCGAGGCCGCGTCGAGGTCGGAGGCGAACATCGCGAACGCCTCGAGCGAGCGGTACTGGGCGAGCTCGAGCTTGAGCGTGCCGGAGACCTTCTTGATCGACTTGACCTGCGCGTCGCCGCCGACTCGCGAGACCGAGATGCCGACGTCGACCGCGGGGCGCTGGTTGGCGTTGAACAGGTCGGACTGGAGGAAGATCTGGCCGTCGGTGATCGAGATCACGTTGGTCGGGATGTACGCCGAGACGTCGTTGGCCTTCGTCTCGATGATCGGCAGGCCGGTCATCGAGCCCGCGCCGAGCTCGTCAGAGAGCTTCGCGCAGCGCTCGAGCAGACGGGAGTGCAGGTAGAACACGTCACCCGGGTAGGCCTCGCGGCCCGGCGGGCGGCGGAGCAGCAGCGACACGGCGCGGTAGGCCTCGGCCTGCTTCGACAGGTCGTCGAAGATGATCAGGACGTGCTTGCCCTCGTACATCCAGTGCTGGCCGATGGCCGAGCCGGCGTAGGGCGCGAGGTACTTGAAGCCGGCCGGGTCGGACGCGGGCGAGGCGACGATGGTGGTGTACTCCATCGCGCCGGCCTCCTCGAGGGCGCCCTTCACCGAGGCGATGGTCGAGCCCTTCTGGCCGACGGCGACGTAGATGCAGCGCACCTGCTTGTTGACGTCGCCCGAGTCCCAGTTGGACTTCTGGTTGATGATCGTGTCGATCGCGATCGCCGTCTTGCCCGTCTGGCGGTCGCCGATGATCAGCTGGCGCTGGCCGCGGCCGACCGGGATCATCGCGTCGATCGCCTTGATGCCGGTCTGGAGCGGCTCGTGCACCGACTTGCGCTGCATGACGCCGGGCGCCTGCAGCTCGAGGGCGCGGCGGCCGCTCGAGGCGATCTGGCCGAGGCCGTCGATCGGGTTGCCGAGCGGGTCGACGACGCGGCCCAGGTAGCCCTCGCCCACGGGGACCGAGAGCACCTCGCCGGTGCGGGTGACCTCCATGCCGGCCTCGATGCCGGCGAACTCACCGAGCACCACGACGCCGATCTCGGACTCGTCGAGGTTCTGGGCGAGGCCCAGCGTGCCGTCCGCGAAGCGGACGAGCTCGTTGGCCATGACGCCGGGGAGGCCCTCGACGTGCGCGATGCCGTCGGCGGCGTCGATGACGGTGCCGACCTCGGCCGTCGTCGAGGCCGAGGCCTCGTAGGACGAGACGAAGTCGGCGAGTGCGCCCTTGATCTCGTCGGGGCTGATGGTGAGCTCTGACATGTGTCTTCCTCTGGTGGGCTGTCGACCTAGCCGAGCTTCAGGCGCAGGTCGGTGAACTTGGAACGGACGGTGCCGTCGATGACGTCGTCGCCGATCGCGACGCGCAGGCCGCCGAGGACGGCCGGGTCGACGATCTGCTGGAGCTGCAGGGCGCGGCCGTACTGCCGCTCGAGGCCGACGCGGAGTCGGTCGAGCTGCGCCGCGGGGATCTCGCGGGCCGTCGTGACGGTCGCGAGCGAGCTGCCGGAGGCCTCGGCCACCTGCTTCGCGGTGCTGCGCAGCCGCTGGCCGATGCGACGGCCGCGGGGCGCGCGCACGAGGTGATCGAGGATCGAGGCGGCCGCCTCGCTCGCCCGGCCGCCGAGCAGCCGCTCGACGAGCGCAGCCTTGGCGTCGGCGGAGCCGAGCAGGCCGCCGAGCGCGAGCTCGAGCTGCGCGTCGGAGGCGACGGTGCGCTCGAACGAGGCGATCTCGCCGGCGACGTCGGCCTGCGACGAGCGCACGGCGATGCGGATGGCCGCGTCGTCGATGCCCGCGAGCAGGTCGGCGGGAGCGGACCAGCGCTGGCGCGCGAGGTGCGCGACGATCGCGACCGCAGGTGCTCCGAGCTGCCCGAGCACGCGCGCCGCGAGGGCCGCGCGAGCGTCGGGCGTCGAGGCGGGGTCGGCCAGCGACGAGAGCACCTGGGGGCTCCGCTCGATGGCGCGCGACGCCCGGAACAGGTCGCGCGCGTCGTCGATGCCCGCGTGCGGCTGCGCGCTGACAGCGCCCTCGATGCCGGCTCGCGCCTGGCTGGTCGCGCTGCCCACTAGCGGTTCGCCCCGTCGCGCTCGAGGTCGGCCAGGAAGCGGTCGACGATCGCAGCCGAGCGGCTGTCGTCCATCGACTCGCCGACGACCTTCTCCGACAGGTCGAGGGCGAGCGTGCCGACCTCGGTCTTCAGGGAGGAGAAGGCTGCCTGGCGCTCGGCCTCGATGCGCTGGTGCGCCTGCGCGGTGATGCGCTCGGCCTCGTCGTTCGCACGAGCCTTCAGGTCGGCCTCGATCTTGGCGGCGTCTGCGCGAGCACGCTCCTTGATCTGGCTGGCCTCAGCGCGCGCGGCGGCGAGCTGCGTGTTGTACGACTCGAGCGCCGCAGCTGCCTCGGCCTGCGCCTCCTCGGCCTTCTTGATGCCGCCCTCGATGGCAGCGGCGCGCTCGTCGAGCAGCGCCTGCATGCGCGGGAGGACGACCTTCCAGAAGACCAGCAGGAGGACGGTGAAGATCACCGCCGACCAGAGGATGTCGTAGAAGGCGGGGAGGAGGATGTTCTGCTCCTCCTCCTCCTCCACCGCCAGGAAGAGGTCTGATGCGAGCATCAGTGCCTCAGACCATGAAGAAGTACGTGGCGATGCCGACGAAGGCGAGCGCCTCGGTGAACGCGATGCCGATGTACATGAGGACCGTCAGGCGGCCCTGCAGCTCCGGCTGGCGCGCGACCGACTCGATCGTCTTGCCGACGACGATGCCCACGCCGATGGCGGGGCCGATGGCCGCGAGGCCGTAGCCGACGGTCGCGATGTTGCCGTTGATCTCGGCGAGAACGGTCGTGGCGTTGTCCACGGTGTTTCCTTTCTGCGGTTCCGGTTGCCCGGAGGGTCAGTGCTCTTCAGCCAGCGCGAGCTGGATGTAGACGGTGGTCAGGAGGGCGAAGACGTAGGCCTGCAGCACCGCGACCAGCAGCTCGAAGAGCGTGAACGCGAAGCCGAGGGCGAGGGTGCCTGCGCCGAACAGCGTGTAGAGGCCGCCGGCGGAGAAGAAGAAGAAGTGCGTGGCCGAGAAGAACAGCACGAGCAGCAGGTGGCCGACGACCATGTTCATCATGAGTCGCAGCGTCAGCGTGATGGGGCGCAGCACGAAGGTCGAGACGAACTCGATCGGCGTCACGATGATGTAGAGCGGCCACGGCACGCCGGGCGGGAACAGCGCGTTCTTGAAGAAGGCGCCCGGGTGCTTCTTGACGCCGGCGTAGATGAACGCGACGTAGGCGATGAGCGCCAGCAGCAGCGGCACGCCGATCACCGAGGTGCCCGCGATGTTGAAGAAGGGGATGATGCCGGTCACGTTCATCGACAGCACCATGAAGAAGATGGTGGTGATGAGCGGGAGGAAGCGGCGTCCGTCCTTCTCGCCGAGCAGGTCGTAGGCGATGCCGTCGCGGACGAAGCCGAGGCCCATCTCGACCAGGCTCTGCCCGCGCGTCGGGACCAGGCGCATCCGCCGCGTGCCGAGCACGAAGATGAGGATGATCGCCGTCGCCGAGATGAGGCGGATGAGCATGATCCGGTTGATGCCGAAGATCGGGTCCTCTTCGCCGAGCCACGCGATCGTGGGCTCGTCGAACAGGAAGATCTGCGGGAAGAACTCCGCGATCGACGGCGGGTGGAACGGCTCGGGCTCGGTTCCAGCAGAGGCCAGCAGCGACAAAGGGGCGTTCAGCGTCTCTTCCTCAACCTCATGGCGCCTGGCGCCGTCTCGACGTCGGTGCGCCCCCTCGCGCGGACACGCTCGATGGTGAGCGGTGCAGTGGGGGGAGCAGGAACGACACTACCAGAACGCGGCACGGCGCGGCGCCTGCGCGGGTCGGCGCTCAGGCCTGCGCGCCGCGGGCCGGACGGCCCTGCGTCTCGTCGTCGGCGTCGCTGTCGATCGTCGGCTGCCGGCTCGTCATGATGACCACGCAGTCGATGACGAGCGAGCCGATGACCGCCACCACGAGCGCGCCGAAGGCGACGCCGCGGTGCAGCCAGTCCTGGTCGCCGAGCACGAACACGAGCACGATGAACAGCACGAACTTCAGCAGCCAGCCGCCCAGCACGATGCCGAAGAAGGCGCCCGAGATCATGGCGCCCTTCGAGACCTTGAAGGCGAGCAGGATGCTCGCGGCGGTGAGCATGCAGAAGACGATCGCGAGGGCGGTGCCCACGAGCGCCGAGGCGACCCCGGCGCCGGCGGCGAGCAGCCAGCCGACGATCCCGCCCACGACGGCCACGGCGGCGGCGAGGATGCCGCCCCACAGCAGGATGCGCTGCATGATCTGGTTGGTGGTCACCGGGATTCCCCCTGGTCGATGCTGGTCTCGACGCGGGCGTCGATCGTGGTCGGCTCGAGTCCCCTGCGAGCTGCACGGCGCTCGCGCAGCACGCGCAGGAACGTGCGCCACACCCTGCGGCTGACGGGCGCCGCCGTCAGCAGGGCGCACACGATGAACCCGACCGCCATGATACCGACGGCCACCCACCAGGGCTGCATGAGGAACACGAGGCAGCCGACCGAGACGACCGCCGTCCACGCGTAGAAGATGAGCACCGCGCCGAGGTGCGAGTGCCCCATGTCGAGCAGCCGGTGGTGGAGGTGCTTGCGGTCGGCGGCGAAGGGGCTCGAGCCGTTCAGGAGGCGCCGCACGACCGCGAGCACGAAGTCCGTCAGCGGCAGCAGCAGGATCGCGAGCGGCAGCAGCACCGGGATGAACGCGGGCAGGATCTGGCTGCGCCCGCCCATCGTGCCGATGTCGATCTGCCCGGTGACGGCGATGGCGCTCGCGGCGGTGAGGAGGCCCAGCATGAGCGCGCCGCCGTCGCCCATGAACATGCGCGCGGGATGCCAGTTCACCGGCAGGAAGCCGAGGCACACGCCGACGATGATCGACGTGATGAGGCTCGCGAGCGAGAAGTAGGCGTTCTGCTGCCCGAGGTTCTGGCTGATGATGAAGATGTAGCCGAAGAACGCCGTCGAGCCGATGATCGTGGTGCCCGCGACGAGGCCGTCGAGCCCGTCGATGAAGTTCAGCGCGTTCATCACGAGCACGATGATGAGCACCGTCAGCATGATCGCCGTGGTCGCCGACGGCACCGTGATGCCGGCGATCGGGAGGCTCACGATCTGCACGCCGAAGAGCGCGACGCCGGTGGCGACGAGGATCTGCGCGCCGAGCTTCAGCATCCAGTCGAGGTCGACGAGGTCGTCGAGCACGCCGATGCCGCAGATCGCGACCGCACCGGCCAGCAGCGTCCAGATGCGGGCGGGCTCGGCGAAGACGCCCGAGAGCTCGGGGATGAGGGCGGCGACGCCGAACGCGCCGAGCACGCCGATGCACATCGCCACCCCGCCGAGGCGCGGCGTCGGCCGCGAGTGCACGTCGCGGTCGCGCACGGGCGGGTGGATGCCGTGCTTGAGCGCCACTGCCAGCACCACGCGCGTCGCGACGAAGGTCACGACCGCCGCGACCGCGGTGATGAGCAGGAAGATCACGGCGTCACTCCGGGGCGAGCAGCTCGCCGAGCGCGGCGGCGACGGTCTCCCGCGGCAGCACGCCCTGGCGCACGATGCGCACGACGCCCTCGGTGGAGCAGTCGAGGATCGTCGAGCCGTTCTGCTCCCCCGGCGCCGCGCTGCCGCCGACGGCGCCCGCGTCGAGCACCGCGGCGACGTGGTCGCCGAGCATCTCGGCCGCGGCTGCCGCCTCGGTCGGCGCCGGCATGCCGTGGAGGTTGGCGCTCGAGACCGCGAGCGGCCCCGTCTCGCGCAGCAGGCCGATCGCGATCGGGTGGTCGGGCACCCGGATCGCGACGGTGCCCCCGGTGTCGCCGAGGTCCCAGGTGAGCGAGGGCTGCGCGCGCAGGATGACGGTGAGGGGGCCCGGCCAGTGCGCGTCGAGCAGCGGCTCGATCGCCGCGGGCACCGACTCGGCGAGCGCGGTGGCCATGTGCCGGTCGGCGACGAGCACGGGCGGCGGGAAGCCGCGGTCCCTGCCCTTCGCCGCGAGCAGGCCCGCGACGGCGCTGTGCGAGAAGGCGTCGGCGGCGATGCCGTAGACCGTGTCGGTCGGCATCACGATGCACTGGCCGGCCGCGATCGCCGTCCGCGCCGCGCGCACCCCGTCGAGCAGGGATGCGGGGTCGGAGCAGTCGTAGATCGTGGCGGCCACCCCGCAATCGTAGTGCCGCCCGGGAGCGCCCGCCGGGGCCGTCAGCGGACGGCGGAGGTGACGCGGTCGCGACCTGTCAGGTCGACCCGCGTGCGCGCATCCGTGAACCCGGCGTCCTCGAGCATGCCGCGCACGGCGGCCGACTGGTGCTCGGCGTGCTCGACCGCGACGATGCCGCCGGGGGCGACGAGGTCGGCCGCGAGCGGCGCGAGGTCGCGGATGAGGTCGAGCCCGTCGGCGCCCGAGTAGAGCGCGCCGTGGGGATCGAAGGCCCGCACCTCGTGGTCGGCGGGCACGGATGCGGCCGGCACGTAGGGCGGGTTCGACACGAGGGCGTCGAGGGAGCCGGGCTGCACCCCGACGGCCGCGAGCGCCGCGACGTCGCGCGCGTCGGCGTGGAGCAGCACGGTGCCGGGCGCGAGCTCGGCGATGTTGCGGCGGGCCCAGACGTAGGCGGCGGGGCTCTGCTCGACGGCGACGACCCGGGCTCCGGCCTCGCGCGCGAGCGCGATCGCGACGGCGCCCGTGCCGGTGCCCACGTCGAGCACGAGCGGCGAGGCCGTGCCGCGCACGTGCTCGAGCACGACGTCGACGAGCAGCTCGGTCTCGGGCCGCGGGGTGAAGACGCCTGGCCCGACCCGCAGGTCGACGTGCCGGAACGGCGCGAGGCCCGTGATGCGCTGCAGGGGCTCCCGCGCCTCCCTCCGTGCGACCGCGTGCGCGAACCGGCCCAGCGCATCCGCCGCGAACGAGCGGCCCATCGCCATGTCGACGCGGATCTCGCCGAGCCCGCTGCCCGCGGCCCACGCGGCGAGCAGCTCGGCGTCCGGGCCCTCGATGCCCGCGGCCGAGAGCCGCGTGCGCGCCTGCCGCACCGCATCGCCGACCGTCGGTTCCGTCACGGCACCACGGTAGTGCCGCGAGGGGCCCGCGCCCTGCGGGAATGCGGAGCCGCCGCGGAGCGCTTGCTCGGGTGCTGTCCCGTATGGTGAGAAGCACTGCTTCCACCCGATGAAAGGAATCCGCATGGCGCGCATCTTCGACGACATCACCGCCACGATCGGCGGCACGCCCCTCGTGCGCCTCCAGCGGCTCGACGACACCGACGCGACCGTGCTCGTGAAGCTCGAGTCCTTCAACCCCGGCGCATCCGTCAAGGACCGCATCGGCCGCGCGATCATCGACGCCGCCGAGGCCGACGGCTCCCTCAAGCCCGGCGGCACGATCGTCGAGGGCACGAGCGGCAACACCGGCATCGCCCTCGCGATGGTCGGCGCCGCCCGCGGCTACCGCGTGATCCTCTCGATGCCCGAGACGATGTCGGTCGAGCGCCGCGCGATCCTCAAGGCCTACGGCGCCGAGCTCGTGCTCACCCCCGGCCCCGACGGCATGCGCGGCGCCGTCGAGCGCGCCCGCCAGATCGTCGCCGAGACGCCCGGCGCCATCCTCGCCCGGCAGTTCGAGAACGAGGCGAACATCCGCGTGCACCGCGAGACCACCGCCGAGGAGGTCTGGGCCGACACCGACGGCGAGGTCGACATCTTCATCGCGGGCATCGGCACCGGCGGCACCATCACCGGCGCCGGCGGCCGCCTCAAGGAGCTGAACCCCGAGATCCGCGTCGTCGCCGTCGAGCCGGCCGACTCGCCGCTGCTGACGAAGGGCCAGGCCGGACCGCACAAGATCCAGGGCCTCGGCGCGAACTTCGTGCCCGAGATCCTCGACACCGGCATCTACGACGAGGTCGTCGACGTCGAGCTCGACGACGCCGTGCGCGTCGGCCGCGAGCTCGCCGCGACGGAGGGCATCTTCGCGGGCATCTCGTCGGGCGCGATCGTCTGGGCCGCGCTCGAGATCGCGCGCCGCCCCGAGTCGGCGGGCAAGACGATCGTCGCGATCGTCTGCGACACCGGCGAGCGCTACCTGTCGATGCCGATCTACGCCGACCTGGCCTGAGCGGAGGACGGATGGGCCTGCTCAACGTCCGCGAGGACATCGAGAACGCGCGGCGGCACGATCCTGCCGCCCGCGGCGCGCTGTCGATCGCGCTCACCTACTCGACCCTCCACGCCGTCTGGGCCCACCGCGTCAACCACCGCCTCTGGCACGCCGGCGCGCGCTCGATCGCGCGCGCCGGCAGCCAGTTCGCGCGCTTCATGACGGGCGTCGAGATCCACCCGGGCGCGCGGCTCGGGCGCCGGTTCTTCATCGACCACGGCATGGGCGTCGTGATCGGCGAGACCGCCGAGGTCGGCGACGACGTGATGCTCTACCACGGCGTGACGCTCGGCGGCACGGCGAACGCGGCCGTGAAGCGGCACCCGACGCTCGGGCACCGTGTGCTCGTGGGCGCCGGCGCCAAGATCCTCGGGCCGATCGCGCTCGGCGACGACGTGCGGGTCGGCGCGAACGCCGTCGTGCTGCACGACGCGCCCTCGGGGACGACGCTCGTGGGCGTGCCCGCGAAGCCGGTCGCGCGCACGTCGCCCGCCGAGCTGCCGCAGATCGAGTACTCGATCTGAGCCGCTCGCTCTGACCGCGGCGGCCTCGGCACCGTCCGCCGCCGCCCCACGCCGCGTTGCCGAGTGGCGCCTCGCGCGATCGAGTGGCGCGCTGCGCGACCGAGTGGCGCCACTCGATCGCCGGAGGCGCCACTCGATGTTGCAGGGCGCCACTCGATCGCCGGGAGCGCCACTCAGGGCGAGGCGACGCGGAGGGCCAGGTCAGGCGGGGTCGGATGCGGCGGGCCGGTCCGGGGACGCGGGCGCAGCATGCGGGCGCTCGGTGAGCGCGAGGCCCGCCACCGCGACCAGGATCCCGGCGAGGAAGAGGAGCGTCAGCGGGCTCCACGGCTGCGCGCCCGTGGCGATCGCCCAGAGCACGGTGAGGGCGCCGCCGACGCCCGTCCAGACGGCGTAGCCGGTCGCGAGCGGGAGCGTCTGCACGGCCCGCTCGAGGCCGATGAAGCTCGCGATCGCTGCGACGGCGAACATCAGGGTCGGGACCGGTCGGCTGAAGCCCTCCGACGCCCCCATCGCCGTCGCCCAGACGGCCTCGAGCACGGCGCTGCCGAGCAGCACGGCCCAGGCGGTGCGGGGGCGCATCTCAGCTCACCAGCTTCAGGCCGACGAGGCAGCCGACGAGCAGCACGAGCAGCAGCGCGCGCACGAGCGTGAGCCGCTCCGCGCCGCGAGCGACCTGCAGCACGACCGTCGCGACGGCGCCGACCCCCACCCAGACCGCGTAGGCGGTGCCGGTCGGGATCTCGAGCATCGCCCAGGCGAGACCGCCCATCGAGGCGAGCATGGCGGCGGCGAAGAGCACGGTCGGCCGCCAGCGGCGGAAGCCCTTCGACGACTGCATCGCAGCGGCCCACACGGCCTCGAGGAGGCCGGACGCGATCAGGATCACCCACGACATGACGAGTCCCCACCGGCCGTCTTGTCGCTGTGCGGGTACGGCTCCCTCGTCCGCGAGCCCGCCCTCGGGCTCGTCACCAGGCTACCCGGCGCCATCCGCGTCAGAGAGCGAGGCGTGCGCCCGCCAGGTGGCGAGCGCGAGCCCCACGACGAGCACGATCGCGGCGAGCACGGCGAGCACGGCCCACTCCTCGACCCCCGCCTGGAGGCCGGCGACGAGCGACCCGAGCGCCGCGACGGCCGCCACCGAGGTCGCGAGCCACGTGAGCGGCGTGGCCGCGCGGTGCGAGCGCGCGTAGGCCGTCGCATCCGCCCGCAGCCGCCTGCCGGGCAGGCCGATCGGGCCGGCCGGCGCGATGCGCCCGAGCCCGGCGAGGTGCACCACCACGCCGATCGCGATCGCCGCGAGCGCGAGCGCGAGCGCGAGCGAGCCGAGCGACATCGCGAGCACCGGTCCCATGCGCTCATCCTGGCACGCGGGCGGCCGCACGCACGGGGCCGAGGGTTGCGGATGCGCGGGGCCCGGCAGCGTCAGCCGGTCTCGACCAGGCGGTGCGCCTCGCGCTCCCCCGGCCACTCGAACCCCGCGACGTAGGCGGTGAGCGCCGCGTCGTCGAGCACCACGGACTCCGGCCCGGGCTCGCGACCGTGCGCCCGGTCGAGCAGCGTCGGCAACGGCGCGCGCACGACCACGAGCTCGCACTCCACCGCCATCGCGCCCAGCCGCATCCGCCACCGATCGCGCACCGCGCGCGTCGACAGCGACGCGTCGAGCACCACGGGGCGGCCGGTGGGCAGCACCCGCTCGAGCAGCTCGAGGAAGTCGGCGTCGATCTGCGCCATGAGCGCCTGCGACGGCCGCCCGTCGCACACGCCGCGCGCCCAGGCCTCGCGGTCGTACGACAGCACGAGCGCGCCGGAGGCCTCGAGCTCGCGCGCGAGCGTCGACTTGCCCGCGCACGAGGGGCCGCACACCAGCGTCACCTGGGCCATGGGCGCGAGCCTACGCCCGCGCCCGAGACGCGCCGTGCGACCCCCGATCGATGCTCAGCGCAGGTCGATCTGCAGCACCGAGCCCCCGCCCGACGACACCGAGTCGACGGTGACGAAGGCGGAGGTGCCGCGGATCGCCAGGCCGTAGGGCGCCGACAGCCCGTCGACGACCGCGTCGTGCATCGAGCCTCCCGGCGTCACCTCGCGCAGCGATCCGACGTGCCCGTCGAAGAAGCTGCCGTCGTCGAGCTGCACGGCGTAGAGCACGCCATCGCGCCAGGCGAGGCTCGTCACCATCGTCAGCCCCGTCGCGTAGGCGGACACCTGGCCGTCGGGCGTCACGCGCCAGATGGTCGAGGCGCCCGTCGGGAACGGGAAGCCGGTCAGCTGCGACACGTAGTACGCGCCGTCGGGCCCGACCGCGACATCCGTCGACACCGCTTGCGGCGGGATCATCCCGGGACCGAACGGGTTGGGCACGGGTTCGCCGTTCGGGAACACCGCGACCGTGCTCACGCCGTCGTCACCGGCGGTCAGCAGCGTGTTGCCGCCGGCGTCGGTGACCGCCCAGTGCTTCGCGCCGAGCGGGGCGAAGCCCACGGCGTTGCTGTCGGGCGGGTCGTTGCCGTCGGGGTTGCTCGCGACCTCGAAGGCGTTGATGTCCGCCACGAGGGCGAGGTCGTCCGCGGTGAGCGGCGCCGAGCGCAGCGACCCCGTCTGCAGCGTGCCGAAGTCGGCGAACGCGTCGGCGAGGCCGTCGCGCGCCGTCGCCGCGCCGGCCATGCCGCCGATGAGCACGGCGATGCTCGTGCCGCGCACCTGGACGTCGGATGCGCCCAGCACCTCGCCGTTGAACCCGAGGGCAGGCAGGTCGGTGACGACGCGCCGCTGGCCGGAGCGGCTGACCTCGGTCACCGACCCGGTCATGCCGCAGAGCGCGTAGGCGGCGTCGACGCCGGGGATCGGCTCGCACGCGGCCGCGCTGCCGGCCTCGGCGACGTAGAGGGTGTGGCCGGGGCCGATCGACAGCTGGCGGGGGTTGTTCAGCCCTGTCGCCACGGTGACGGGCTCGCCGGGCGGGGCGGCGCTCGCCGGGAGGCCCCCGAGGGCCGTCAAGCCGAGCACGAGGGCGGCGGTGGCCGCGGTCGCTGTCGTCCGGGATCTGCGAGACATGGGACGCTCCTTCGCGAGGCGCGGCCAGGCAGGTGCCGGGGCCGCTGCCGCCAAAGATCCCGCACCCAGGGGGCGCCGACAAGCCCCCGTCTTCCGCGTGCCCTCCGCGCCCGACGGCTACGCCGCGGTGCGGCCGCGAGCGAGCGGCGACGCCGCCATGCCGATCGCGGTCATCGCGAAGCCGGCGCAGACCGCGACGAGCGCGGGCCCGATGCCGATCGCGTCGCCCAGCAGCCCGCCGAGCGGCGCCGCGACGACGATCATGGCGCGGTTGACGGTGCGCATCGTCGCGTTCATCCGCGACTGCATCCGGTCGGGCGTCGCGCGCTGGCGGAGCGCCATCTCGCTCGGGTTCGCGAGCCCCATCGCGACGCCCGTCACCGCCAGCCCGGCGAGCACGAGCCCGAGCGCGAGCGAGGCCGACGGCAGCGGCAGCAGCGCGGCCGCCGCGACCATGCCCCACCCGACCGGCATCGTCGCGTGCTCGAGGATCACCGTGCGCGCCATGCCGAGGCGCGCCGCGACGACGCCCGCGAGGGCCGTGCCGACGAGCGTCGCGGCGCCGAGCACGCCGAGCGCGAGCCCGAGGCCCGCCGGCCCGGCGTCGAGCTCGAGCAGCACGAGGGGCACGAGCAGCGTCATCGCGGCGCCGTTGCAGAGGAACCACGCGTGCGTCCAGCGCGCGAAGGGGCCGAGCCGCGGATGCCGGTGCACGAAGCGCAGCCCGCCGACGATCGCGCGCCCGAGGCCGGCGGATCGCCGCGGCGCGGGCTCGTCGACCGGGAGCGTCGCGAGCACGCCGGCCGACACGAGGTGCGCGGCAGCGGCCGCCAGCAGCGACACCGGAGCGCCGAGCCACGCGATCACCGCGCCCGAGACGGCCGGGCCCGCCGACTGCGCCGCGTTCGAGCCGGCGTCGAGCCGCTGGTGCGCGGGCAGCAGCCGGGCGCGGTCGACGAGCCGCGGCACGAACGCCTGCGACGCGGCGTCGTTCACGAGGCTCGCCGCGCCGAGCAGCACCGCCGCCAGCAGCAGCACCCACAGCGATCCGCCGCCCGCGAGCCAGACCGCGGCGAGGCCGCCGAGGACGACCGCGCGCACGACGTCGCTCACGAGCATGACCGTGCGCCGGCGCATCCCCTCGACGAGCGCCCCGACGAGCAGCCCGAGCACCACGTAGGGCAGGAACCGCGCCGACGACAGCCAGCCGACCTCGGTCGCTCCCCCGCCGAGGTCGAGCACGACCATCGTCTGCAGCGCGATCACCGCGAGGCCGATGCCCGTCTCGGTCGCGACCTCGACGCTCCAGAAGCGCCAGAACGCGCCGCCCATCCGCTCGCGGGCGGCGGGCGGCACCGCGGCCCGCGCACGACCGGGACGCATCCGCCCCGGTCCCGCGCTCACGCCGGGCTCAGGCGTCGCCGCCGAGAGCCGCGAGCCGCGCCTCCTCGTCGGCCTGGATGCACGAGTCGATCACCGGCTGCAGCGCGCCGTCGAGCACGCTGTCGAGGTTGTACGCCTTGAAGCCCGTGCGGTGGTCGGCGATGCGGTTCTCGGGGAAGTTGTAGGTGCGGATGCGCTCCGACCGGTCCATGCCGCGGATCTGCGACCTGCGCGCATCCGACGCCGCCGCATCCAGCTCCTCCTGCTGCCGCGCGAGCAGCCGGGCGCGCAGCACGCGCATGCCCGCCTCGCGGTTCTGCAGCTGGCTCTTCTCGTTCTGCATCGAGACGGTGATGCCCGTGGGCAGGTGCGTGATGCGCACGGCAGAGTCGGTGGTGTTGACCGACTGGCCGCCGGGGCCGGAGGAGCGGAAGACGTCGATCTTCAGGTCGTTCTGATCGATCTGCACCTCCTCGGGCTCGTCGACCTCGGGGAAGACGAGCACGCCGGTGGTGGAGGTGTGGATGCGCCCCTGCGTCTCGGTCGCGGGCACCCGCTGCACGCGGTGCACGCCGCCCTCGTACTTCAGCGACGCCCAGACGCCCTCGGACGGGTCGCTCGACGATCCCTTGACGGCGATCTGCACGTCCTTGAAGCCGCCCATGTCGGACGGCGTCGACTCGAGCATCTCGACCTTCCAGCCGCGGCTCGTGGCGTAGTGCGTGTACATGCGCACGAGGTCGGCCGCGAACAGCGCCGACTCCTCGCCGCCCTCGCCGCCCTTGACCTCCATGATCACGTCGCGCCCGTCGTCGGGGTCGCGCGGGATCAGCAGGCGCCGCAGCCGCTCCTCGGCCTGGTGCGCCGCCTCCTCGAGCGAGGGCACCTCCTCGGCGAACGCCTCGTCCTCGCGGGCGAGCTCGCGCGCCGCGGCGAGGTCGTCGGTCGACTGCACCCAGCGCTCGTGCGCGGCCTTGATCTGGCTGAGCTCGGCATAGCGCCGGTTCACCCGGCGCGCACGGCCCGCATCGGCGTGCAGCGCCGGGTCGGCGAGCTGCAGCTCGAGGTCGGCGTGCTCGGCGATGAGGCCCGAGACCGACTCGAACACGTCAGTCCTTGTCGTGCTGGCCGGGCACCGACTTCGAGACCTTCATCAGGAACTCGACGTTCGACTGCGTCTCCTTGAGCTGCTTGAGCACGAGCTCGAGCGCCTGCTGCGTCTCGAGGCCGGCGAGCGCCCTGCGGAGCTTCCACATGACCTTCGTCTCCTCGACGCCCATGAGCATCTCCTCGCGGCGGGTGCCGGATGCGTTGACGTCGACGGCGGGGAAGATGCGCTTGTCGGCCATCTGGCGCGAGAGGCGGAGCTCCATGTTGCCGGTGCCCTTGAACTCCTCGAAGATCACCTCGTCCATCTTCGAGCCCGTCTCGACGAGCGCGGTCGCGAGGATCGTGAGCGAGCCGCCGTGCTCGATGTTGCGCGCGGCGCCGAAGAACTTCTTCGGCGGGTAGAGCGCGCTCGAGTCGACGCCGCCGGAGAGGATGCGGCCGGAGGCCGGCGCCGACAGGTTGTAGGCGCGGCCGAGGCGGGTGATGCCGTCGAGCAGCACGACGACATCGTGCCCGAGCTCGACGAGGCGCTTGGCGCGCTCGATCGCGAGCTCGGCGACGATCGTGTGGTCCTCGGCGGGCCGGTCGAAGGTCGACGCGATGACCTCGCCCTTGACGGTGCGCTGGAAGTCGGTGACCTCCTCGGGGCGCTCGTCGACGAGCACGATCATCAGGTGCACCTCGGGGTTGTTCTCGGCGATCGCGTTGGCGATGGCCTGCATCACGAGGGTCTTGCCGGCCTTGGGGGGCGAGACGATGAGGCCGCGCTGGCCCTTGCCGATCGGCGCGACGAGGTCGATCACGCGCGTCGAGAGCTTGTTGGGCGTCGTCTCCAGGCGCAGGCGCTCCTGGGGGTAGAGCGGCGTGAGCTTCGAGAACTCGACGCGGTTCAGCGACTCCTCGACCGTCTGGCCGTTCACCGAGTCGACGCGCACGAGCGCGTTGAACTTCTGGCGGCCCGACTGCTGCTCGCCCTCGCGGGGCTGCTTGATGGCGCCGACGACGGCGTCGCCCTTGCGCAGGCCGTGCTTCTTGACCTGGGCGAGCGAGACGTAGACGTCGTTCTGGCCCGGCAGGTAGCCGGAGGTGCGCACGAACGCGTAGTTGTCGAGCAGGTCGACGATACCGGCGACGGGCAGCAGCACGTCGTCCTCGTGGATCTCGAGCTCGGCGTCCTGGCCGCTGCGCCCGCGGGTGCGCTCGCGGCCGCGCCCGCGGCGCGAGCCGTCGGCGTCGGCCTGCTGCTGCGCGCGCTGGCCGCCCTGGTCGCGGTCGCGGTCGCCCTGCGCGCGGCCGCCCTGCTCGCGGTCGTTCTGGCGGTCGTTCTGGCCGCGGCCGCGACGGCGGCGCGAGCCGTCCTCGTCGTCCTGCTGCTGCTCGTCGGCCTGCTGGCCGTTCTGGCCGCCCTTGCCGCGGCTACGACGGCGGCGCGAGGTGCCCTCGCGCTGCTGCTGGTCGTCGCCCTCGGCGTCGGTGCCGGATGCGTCGTCGGCCTGGCGCTCGTCGGCCCGCTGGCGGTCGGCCTGGCGTGCGTCGTCTGCCCGGGACTCGTCCGCACGGGACTCATCGGCCCGGGACTCGCCGGCACGGCCCGCGTCGTCGGCCGAGCCGCGCTCGGCGGACTCGGCGGGGGCCTGCTCAGCGGCGCCCTCGGGCGCAGCCGTCGTCTCGTCGGCGCCGGCGTCCTTCGCCTTCGAGCGCGAGCGGCTCGCGCGGGTGCGCGCGGGGCGCTCGGCCCTGGCGGGGGCGTCGTCGCCCTCCGCGGCGGCGGGCGCCTCGTCGGCGGCGGGCTGCGCCGCCTGGGCCGGCTGAGCCTCGGCGGGCTCGGCCTGCGGCTGCTCGGCGGCGGCGTCCTCGGCCTGCTGCGCCTTCGTGCGGCGGGTCGAGGCGCGGCGCTTCGGCGCGGCGGCGGTCGCCTGCTCGGCGGGCGCGTCGGCCGTCGCCTGCTCGGCGGGGGCCTCGGCGGTCGCCTGCGGCGCGGGCTGCTCGGCCGGCGCCTCGGCGGCGGCCTCGGCCTTGGCGGCGACCGACGTGGAGGTCGCGCGGCGCGAGCGGCGCTTGGGGGCCGCTGCGGCGGGGGCGGTCGCGCCGTCGTCGGTCGCGGGGATGCTGTCGATGGTCTCGCTGGTCATTGCGCGAGCGCTCCTTCAATGTCGGCCCGCGCGCGATGCTCGCGGGCGTGGGACCATGTCTCCCGCTGCGCTCACGGCCGTGGAGCGGTCGTCGGGCGCATCAGATTGCGGAGAGAGGAGTCAGATGCTCCCCCGCCGGGCTAGGCCACGGCGCTGCTGGGGATGGGCTCCACTGTACCACCGCGGATGTCGACGGCGAGCAGGCGCGCGTGCCACCCGCCGGCCGCTCCGCCGGGCCGCTCCTCGACGATCCTGGCCGCCTCGAGGCGGGCCGCCGGGTCGCTCGCGAGCACGAGCACCGAGGGCCCTGCGCCCGACACGACGGCCGCGTGGCCCGCGGCGCGCAGCTCGCGCACGAGCGCGCTCGTCTCGGGCATCGCGCTTGCGCGGTAGGTCTGGTGGAGGCGGTCCTCGGTGGCGTCGAACAGCAGCTCGGGGCTCTGCGTGAGCGCCGCGACGAGCAGCGCCGAGCGCGAGAGGTTGAAGACGGCGTCGGCGTGCGGCACCGCCTCGGGCTGCAGGCTGCGCGCGAGCGACGTCGACATCGTCGCCTCGGGCACGGCGACGAGCAGCGAGACGCCGCGGTGCACGGCGAGCTGCTTGTGCCGGGGGCCGGTCTCGTCGACCCAGGCGATGGTGAGGCCGCCGAAGATCGCGGGCGCGACGTTGTCGGGGTGGCCCTCGAGCTCGGTGGCCCAGCGCAGCACGTCCTCGTCGGTGACGTCGACGACGCCCTCGAGGAGGCCCTTCGCGGCGAGCACCCCGGAGACGATCGCGGCGCCGGAGGAGCCCATGCCGCGGCCGTGCGGGATGGCGTTGGTCGCGGTGATGCGCAGGCCCGGCGCCTCGACGCCGACACGGTCGAGCACGTGCAGGAGCGAGCGGGCGACGAGGTTCGTCTCGTCGGTGGGCACGCCATGCTCGCCCTCCGCGCCCACGCCCGTGACGTCGACGCGCACGCCGGCCTCGGTCGCCGTCACCTCGAGCTCGTCGTGCACGTTGAGCGCGAGGCCGAGCGTGTCGAAGCCCGGGCCGAGGTTGGCGCTCGTCGCCGGCACGCGCACGCGCACGCTGCGCCCGAGCGGCACCCGGGCGCCGGGCTCGGCGGCCGTCATGCGAGGCCCAGCATCTGGGCGACCTGCGCGGTGTCGGCGTCGGCCGACTCCGGCCGAGCCTCGGAGCCGTCGTCGAGCCGCAGCCCGTAGGCGGCGTCCTTGAGGCCGTGGCCGGTGACGGTGAGCGCGATGGTCGAGCCGGCCGGGATCTCGCCGGCCGAGTGCCGCTCGAGCAGGCCGGCGACTGAGATCGCCGAGGCCGGCTCGACGAAGACGCCCGTCGACGAGGCGAGGAGCCGCTGCGCGCGCAGGATCGCCGCGTCGTCGATGGCGCCGATGAAGCCGCCCGACTCGTCGCGCGCGTCGAGCGCCTGCTGCCACGAGGCCGGGTTGCCGATCCGGATGGCCGTGGCGACCGTGTCGGGCTCGCGCACGACCTCGCCGCGCACGATCGGGGCCGCGCCCGCCGCCTGGAACCCGAGCATCCGGGGCCGCTTCGTGGCCATGCCCGTCGTCTCGGCGAGCGAGTAGCCGCGCCAGTAGCTCGTGATGTTGCCGGCGTTGCCGACCGGGATGCAGTGGATGTCGGGGGCGTCGCCGAGCACGTCGACGATCTCGAGCGCCGCGGTCTTCTGGCCCTCGATGCGGTCGTCGTTCACCGAGTTCACCAGGTGCACCGGGTAGCGGTCGGCGAGCTCCTTCGAGATCTCGAGGCAGTCGTCGAAGTTGCCCCGGATCTGCACGATGCGCGCGCCGTGCACGACCGACTGCGCGAGCTTGCCCATCGAGATCCGGCCCTCCGGCACCAGCACGATCGCCTGGATGCCGGCTGCCGCCGCGTAGGCCGCCGCGGCGGCCGAGGTGTTGCCGGTCGACGCGCACGCGATCGCCTTCGCGCCGCGCTCGACGGCGCGCGAGACGGCGACGGTCATGCCGCGGTCCTTGAACGAGCCGGTCGGGTTCAGCCCCTCGAACTTCACGAGCACGCGCGCGTCGGTCATGGCCGACAGCGCTTTCGACTCGATGAGCGGCGTGCCGCCCTCGCCGAGCGTGACGACCGTCGACGCATCCGTCACGCCGAGCACGTCGGCCCACTCGTGCAGCACGCCTCGCCACTGGTTGCGTGAACCCTGCTTCGCCATCTTGATGCCTCCTAGTCGATGAGCCGGATCACGCTGTCGATCCGCTCCACGTCGGTGTGCGCCGCGAGCGCCTCGAGCACGGCCGCGATGCGGCCCTCGGTCGCGGTGTGGGTGCCGAGCACGAGCGACGCCGAGCCGTCGCCAGGATCCTGGCGCACCGCCTCGACCGAGACGTCGTGCTCGGCGAAGAGGCCGGCGACCGCGGCGAGCACGCCCGGCCGGTCGGCGACGGTGAGCCCGAGCTCGTGCCGCGCGAGCACCTCGTCGAAGGGCGCGATCGCCAGGTCGGCGTGCGTCGACGCCGGGCCGCCCGGGCCGCCGAGCACGTGCCGGCGCGCGATCGAGACGAGGTCGCCGAGCACAGCCGACGCCGTCTCGGGGCCGCCGGCGCCCGCGCCGTAGAACATGAGGTCGCCCGCGGCCTCGGCGGTCACGAAGATCGCGTTCTTCGCCTCGTGCACGGCGGCGAGCGGATGCGTCGACGGCAGCGAGACGGGATGCACGCGGGCCGAGACGCGGTCGCCCGCGTCGCCCTCGAGGCGCTCGCAGATGGCGACGAGCTTGAGCACCCGGCCCGTGCGCTCCGCCTGCTGCACCATCGCATCCGTCACCCCGGTGATGCCCTCGCGGTGCACGCACGCGGCGGGCACCTCGGTGTGGAAGGCGAGCGAGGCGAGGATCGTCGCCTTCGAGGCGGCGTCGTAGCCCTCGATGTCGGCGGTCGGGTCGGCCTCGGCGTAGCCGAGCGCCGTCGCCGTCGCGAGCGCGTCCTCGAGCGTCGAGCCCTCGGTGTGCATGCGGTCGAGGATGAAGTTGGTGGTGCCGTTGACGATGCCCATCACCCGCAGCACGCGGTCGCCGGCGAGCGACTGCTCGAGCGGCCGGATGATGGGGATGGCGCCGCCGACGGCCGCCTCGTAGGCGACCTGCGCGCCGACGGTCTCGGCCGCCTGGAAGAGCTCGGGCCCGTGCGCGGCGACGAGCGCCTTGTTGGCGGTGACGACGTCGGCGCCGGCCGCGAGCGCGTCGAGCAGCAGGGTGCGCGCCGGCTCGATGCCGCCGAGCAGCTCGACGACGACGTCGGCGCCCGCGACGAGCGTCGCGAGGTCGGTCGTGAGCAGCTCGCGCGGCAGCTCGACGTCGCGCTTCGCGTCGACGTCGCGCACGCCGATGCCGACGAGCTCGAGCGGCGCGCCGACGCGGGCGGCGAGCTCGTCGCCGTGCTCGAGCAGGATGCGCGCGACCTGCGCGCCGACGCTGCCGGCGCCGAGCAGCGCGATGCGGAGGCTGCGGTACGAGTTCATGCGGCTCCGTCGTCGGTGGTGGCGGATGCGTGGCGTCCGGCGGGGCGCTCGAGGCCGGCGTCGCGGGCGAGCAGGTCGTCGATCGACTCGCGCCGCACGAGCGCGCGCACCTCCCCGTCGCGCACGGCGAGCACGGGCGGGCGCGGCGCGAGGTTGTAGTTGGAGGCGAGCGAGTGGCAGTAGGCGCCGGTCGCGGCGACGGCGAGCAGGTCGCCGGGGGCGACGTCGGCGGGCAGCCACTCGGCGTCGACGACGATGTCGCCCGACTCGCAGTGGCGTCCGGCGACCCGCACGAGCGCGGGCGCGGCGTCGCTCGAGCGGGAGGCGATCCGGGCCGAGTACTGCGCGCCGTAGAGGGCGGGGCGCGGGTTGTCGCCCATGCCCCCGTCGACCGAGACGTACGTGCGCGTGCCCTCGCCGAGGCGCACGGGCTTCACGGTGCCGACCGTGTAGACGGTGATGCCCGCCGGGCCGACGATCCAGCGGCCGGGCTCGATCGCGATGCGGGGCACCGGGATGCCGAGCTCGTCGGCGGCGGTGCGCACCGCGTCGGCGAGCCCGGCGGCGATCGCCTCGATCGGCTCGGGGCTGTCGGCCGCGGTGTAGGCGATGCCGAAGCCGCCGCCGAGGTTGAGCTCGGGCAGCTGGCCGTCGGCGCCGAGGCTCGCGTGCAGGGCGAGCATGCGGCGGGCCGACTCGGCGAAGCCGTCGGCGTCGAAGATCTGCGAGCCGATGTGCGTGTGGAGGCCGACGAGCTCGAGACCCGGCAGCTCGCGGATGCGCGCGACGAGCGCCGGCGCCTCGTCGAGCGGCACGCCGAACTTCTGGTCCTCGTGGCTCGTGGCGAGGAACTCGTGCGTCGAGGCGTGCACGCCCACCGAGATGCGCAGCCGCACGCGCTGCACGCGGCCCGCGCGCTCCGCGGCCGCCGCGACGCGCTCGGCCTCGATGGGCGAGTCGAGCACGAAGGTGCCCACGCCCGCCTCGACGCCCGCCGCGATCTCGGCCTCGCTCTTGTTGTTGCCGTGGAACCCGATGGCCGCCGGCTCGACGCCCGCGCGCAGCGCGACGGCGAGCTCGCCGCCCGTGGCCACGTCGAGCACGAGGCCCTCCTCGCGCATCCACCGCGCCACGTCGGCGGTGAGCAGCGCCTTGCCGGCGTAGTAGACGTCGACGCCCGCGTCGCCGAACGCGGCCTCGAAGGCGAGGCGGATGCGCCGGGCCCGGTCGCGCACGACGGCCTCGTCGACGAGCAGGAACGGGGTGCCGTGCTCGGCCGCGATCGCGCGCACGTCGGCGCCGCCGACGCGCAGGGCGCCGTCGACGCGCTCGGCGGAGGCGGGCCACACCCCCTCGACGAGGGCGTCGGCGTCGGCTGCGTCGGGCAGCTGCGGGGCGAGCGGATGCGGCACGGGGACTCCGTCCGGGTGGTTGTTGTGGGCCTGACGAGCAGGCGGCGTCTGCGCTTGTGGCGCTGCCCTCCATCCTACGGAACGCGCGTGCGCGCTCCGGCGCGGGCGTGACGCCGCGTGACGCGGGCACGCCGGAGCGCCGGCGGGTAGCGTGCTGGCGTGCCCTCCCCCGATGCAGCCTGGTTCGAGCGCGACCCCGTCGAGCTCGCGCCGCTCCTGCTCGGCGGCGTGCTGCGGCGGGCGGATGCGTCGGGCGCCGTCGCGCTGCGCCTCACCGAGGTGGAGGCCTACCGCGGCAGCGACGACCCGGGAGCCCACACGTTCCGGGGGAAGACGGCCAGGAACGCCACGATGTTCGGCCCCGGCGGCCACGTGTACTGCTACTTCACCTACGGCATGCACCACGCGGTGAACGTCGTCGCAGGCCCCGAGGGCTCCGGCTGGGGCGTGCTCTTGCGCGCCGGCGAGGTCGTCGAGGGCGCCGAGCTCGCGGCCGAGCGGCGGCACGTGCGCCGGGCGACGCGCATCGCGGGCGAGCTCGCGCGCGGCCCGGGCAACGTCGCCCAGGCGCTCGGCGCGACGCTCGCCGACGACGGTGCCGCGTTCGCCGACGACTCCCCCGCCCATCGAGCAGGGCCGGAGGCCCGCGCTGGGATGACCGCCGCCTGGTCGTTCACCCCCGCCGACGCCCCGCCCGCCTTCCGCACGGGCCCGCGCGTGGGCGTCAGCGGCCCCGGCGGCGACGCATCCGCGTTCCCGTGGCGCTTCTGGATCCCGGGCGAGCCGAGCGTCTCGGCCTACCGCGCGGCGGCGCGTCGCACGCGTCGCGCCTGACGCCGCCGCCCCGCTGGTCGAGCCGGTCCGTGCGCGCAGCGCGCGGCCCGAGTCGAGACCACCCCGCCGCCGCCACTTCCGCTGGTCGAGCCGGTCCGTGCGCGCAGCGCGCGGCCCGAGTCGAGACCACCCCGTCGCCAGCCACTCCGCTGGTCGAGCCGGTCCGTGCGCGCAGCGCGCGGCCCGAGTCGAGACCACTCCGGCGCACGCTGCGACACCTGGTCTCGACTCGCGCAGCGGCCTCCGGCCGCCGCGCGGCTCGACCGGCGGGGGCCGGCTCTGCTACATCCGCTCCGGCGCGCCCACGCCCACCGTCGACAGCGCCGTGCGCAGCACCTGACCGGTCGCGTCGTTCAGCCACAGGCGCGTGCGATGCAGCGCCGTGACCTCCTCGTCGCCCTGCGGCGCGACGCGGCACGCGTCGTACCAGCGGTGGTACAGCCCCGCGAGCTCCTCGGCGAAGCGCGCGACGCGGTGCGGCTCGCGCAGCTCGGCGGCCTGCGCGAGCACGCGCGGGAAGTCGGCGAGGGCGCCGAGCAGCGCCGACTCCGACTCGTGCGTCAGCAGCGACGGGTCGAACTCGCTGCGGTCGACGCCGGCCGCGACGGCGTTCCGCGCGACCGCCGACATGCGGGCGTGCGCGTACTGCACGTAGTAGACGGGGTTGTCGTTCGTGCGCTGCGTGAGCAGCTCGAGGTCGATGTCGAGGGGCGTGTCGGCGCTCGAGCGCACGAGCGCGTAGCGGGCCGCGTCGACGCCCACCGCGTCGACGAGGTCCTCCATCGTGACGATCGTGCCCGCGCGCTTCGACATGCGCACCGGCACGCCCTCGCGCATGAGGTTGACCATCTGCCCGATCAGGATCTCGAGGTGCTGGTGCGGCGTATCGCCGAAGGCGGCGCACATCGCCATCATGCGGCCGACGTAGCCGTGGTGGTCGGCGCCGAGCATGATGATGTTCTGCTCGAAGCCGCGCTCGCGCTTGTTCTGGTAGTAGCCGAGGTCGCCGGAGAAGTAGGCGGGGGCGCCGTTGGAGCGCACGATCACGCGATCCTTGTCGTCGCCGAAGTCGGTGGTGCGGAGCCAGAGCGCGCCGTCCTCCTCGAAGACGTGGCCGCGCTCGCGCAGCACGTCGATCGCGCGCTGCACCGAGCCGTCGGACTGCACCTGGTGCTCGTGGAAGTAGACGTCGAAGTCGACGCCGAACTCGTGCAGGTCGCGCTTGATCTCATCGAACATCAGCGCGACGCCGCGCTCGCGGAACGTCTCCTGCAGCGTCTGGTCGTCGAGGTCGAGCAGGTCGCCGTCGTAGGAGTCGTCGACGCGCTTGGCGATCTCGGCGATGTAGGCGCCGCCGTAGCCGTCCTCGGGGGTCGGCTCGCCGCGGAAGGCCGCGATGAGGCTCTTCGCGAAGCGGTCGATCTGGGCGCCGTGGTCGTTGAAGTAGTACTCGCGGGTGACGAGCGCGCCCTGCTTCTCGAGCACCCGGCCCAGGCTGTCGCCGACGGCGGCCCAGCGGGTTCCGCCCATGTGGATGGGCCCGGTCGGGTTGGCCGAGACGAACTCGAGGTTGATGCGCACGCCCGCGAGGGTCTCGCCGGAGCCGTACGCGTCGCCCGCCTCCACGATCGTGCGGGCCAGCTCGCCCGCCGCGCCGGCCGCGAGCGTCAGGTTGATGAAGCCGGGGCCGGCGACGTCGGCGCGCTCGATGCCGTCGACCGCGGCCAGCTCGGCGGCGACCTCCTCGGCGAGCTCGCGCGGGGCGACGCCGGCCTTCTTCGCGAAGCGCATCGCGGCGTTCGTCGCCCAGTCGCCGTGGTCGCGGTTGCGGGGCCGCTCGAGCACGATGTCGCCCGCGCCGACCTCCACCTCGGCCGCTCGTCGCGCGACCGCGGAGCGGACGGCGGCGTGCACGATGGCGGAGATCTCAGAAGGCTGCATGGCCTCGATCGTAGTCCGCGCGCCGCCCGCGCCCGGTCGCGAGCGACCCCTAGCCTGGGGCCATGTCTGCCCTGAGCCCGTCGGCCCCGGCCGCCCCGCGCATCCGCCGTCTCCTGCCCGCCGTCGTCGTGGCGGCCGCGACGGCGCTGGCGCTCACGGGGTGCGAGCCGGGCGTCTTCGCGCCGAGCGAGACGCCGGGCGCCTCGGAGACGGCGACCGAGTCGGCCGAGCCGACGCCCACCCCGACCGCCTCGGAGGTCGTGCCCACGCCCACGCCGACGCCGGCGCCGACGGGCAGCGACCTGCCGACCACGCCGCCCATCGCGGGCGAGCTGCCCTGCACCGACGTGCTGAGCGCCGAGCAGCTCTACGAGTTCAACCCCAACTTCGCCGCCACCGCCGAGGAGGGCACGCTGCCGGGCGCGATCGGCGACATCGCCGACGCGGGCGGCACCGTCTGCGCCTTCCAGCACGTCACGGGCCCCGACCGTCTCGTGATCGGCGTGCTGCAGCAGGCCGACGGCTTCACGGCGGTCGAGTTCCAGAGCGTCGGCGACCTCGGCGTCGCCACCTCGATCGAGGGCGACCTCGCGATCGCTGCCGCCTCGCAGTACTTCGGCGCCGCGCAGGATGCGCAGCCGGTCATCGACGACGTCGCGGCGAACCTCCAGTAGCCCCGCGACCGCTGGTCCACTCCCCCGCCGGTCGAGCCGACGGCCCCTCTCCGCCGGTCGAGCCGACGGCCGCAGGCCGTCGAGTCGAGACCACCAGCTCCCCGCCCGTCGAGCCGAGACCACCCGCCCGTCTACGCGATCCGCACCCGCGCCGCCACGTCGTCGACCGCGCCCTCCTCGAGCGCATCATCGCTCGCCCGCACCATCACCGACTGCAGCACCACGGGGCTCCGCATGGTCGTCGCCCACGCCGTCTCGAGCGCATCCGCTCCGGTCGCGATGCGGATGAGGCTCTGCCTCGGCGCGAGGCCGGTCGCGTCGACGACCCACCACTCGCCGTCGAGGTGCACCTCGGCGACGGCGTGGAAGTCGGGCGGCTGCAGCCCGGGCGCGTAGACGCCGACGTAGCGGGCGGGGATGCCCGCGGCGCGCGCGAGCCCGATCATGACGTGCGCGTAGTCGCGGCACATGCCGCCGCTCTTCTCGAGCGACGTGACCGCGGTGTCGTCGATGCCCGACAGCGCGGGCGAGTAGGTGAAGCCCCGCGCGATCCACTGGCGCATCGCCGCGATCGCGTCGAAGCCCGTGACGCGGCCGAACCGCTCGTCGACGAAGCCGCGGAGCGCACTGGCCTCGACGTAGCGGGAGTCCTCGAGGTAGCGCGCCGGGTCGCCGTCGTCGAGCGGCCGGGTGAGCCCCTCGAGGCTCGTGCGCACCTCGACGTCGAGCCGGCCCGCGGGTGCCGTGAACAGCAGCTGCCGCGTGTCGTGCGCGGCGGGCGCGATCTGCCATTCGACCGGTACGCCGTCGACGCTCACCGAGATCTGGTCATCGGATGCGTAGGCCTCGGCAGGCAGGACGAGCAGGTTGACGTCGGTCTCGCCCACGAGGGACATGGAGAAGGTGGCGTGGGCGGTGCGCATTTGCCTGCGATCCTCCCACAGGCGGAGGCCAGCGACCGTCGTCAGACGTTGCTGAACGCCGAGATGATGTTCATGACTGCGGGCCCGATCACCACGATGAACAGCGCAGGCAGGATGCAGACAATGAGCGGGAACACGACCTTCACCGGAACCTGCTGGGCCTTCGCCTCTGCCCGCTGGCGTCGCTTCAGTCGCATCTCGCCGGCTTGCGTACGCAGCACGTCTCCGATCGAGATACCGAATGCATCGGCCTGCTGGATCGCGCGCACGAACTGCCGAAGATCCGCTACTTCATTTCGCCGACCAAGGTCGTCAAAGGCTTGCTGTCGCGTCACTCCCATGCGTATGTCTTGCAGCGTCCGTGTGAACTCCTCCGCGAGCGCTCCCTTGCCATTGCTCGCGGCACGCGCCATCGCGGCGTCGAAGCCAAGCCCGGCCTCGACCGCGATCGTCATCTGATCGAGAGTGTCGGCAAGCTCTGTCTCGATCCGCTGGTCGCGTTCCTGGCCTCGGCTCACGAGTAGCAGGTCTGGGAGGAAGTACCCGAGGAGCGCGGCAGCAACCGTCACCAGCACCAGCACGATATCTGTTCCGGCCATGAGAAGCAGGCCGATCACCGCAGTGGCGAACGGCACGAGCGCAGCCTTCAGTGTTAGAAGCCGATCGATGGGCCAGTTCGCCGGTCGCCCCGCCCTAGCGTGCTGGCGTTCGAGAAGCGCGACGAGCGGAGGCGGTGTCACTCGGCGGGCGAAGCGCGAGAGGCCCGACTGTTGGGTTTCCCCGCGTGCGGCCTCGGGACCGACGTGTCCGCGCTGCAGGTTGACGAGCGCCCTGGAGCGATTGGGACGGGCGGAACTGAGCAAGACCCATATCAGGGCTCCGATAGCAAGCGCCGTCAGGATTGAGACGAGGATGATCGGCGGCTCGGACATCAGAACTTGATCTCCACGATCTTGTGCAGCCAGACGCTGCCGATGACCATCAGCACGACGCCGACGACCAGCAAGGCGATGCCGAGCGGCGTCTGGAACAACGGCGCAATGTACCCAGGACTGATGAGCATGATCACCCCGCCCACGACGAATGGCAGCGCCACGAGGATCACGGCCGAGAGTCGCCCCTCAGAACTCAGTGTTCTGACCTGCCGCCGTACCAGGCCGCGCTCACGGATCGTGTGCGCAACTCCGTCCAGAGTCTCTGCGAGGCTGCCGCCTACCTCACGATTGATCGCGATGGCCTGGGTCGCCCATTCGAAGTCCTCGCTGGCCATCCTCTCCGCTGCTTCCTCCAGCGCCGACACCACGGGGCGTCCGATTCTCGCCTCGTTGACGACGCGTGCAAGTTCGCTCGCGCTCGGCTCCTCGGACTGCTGCGCTACCGAGCCCAGAGCTTGCATGGTGCTGTAGCCGGCTCGGAGGCTAGACGCGAGCAGTTGCAGAGTCCCATCGAGCTGGCTCGCGAATGCCTCACGACGTCGGGCGATTCGGAGGCGCAGGAAGAGAACGGCAGCCAAGGGAGCGATGGCCCCGATTGGAAGCGCGAGCCAGCCGAAGCCGAGTACGAGCAGTGCAGCTACAAGCGCTACTCCCACCACGGCCACGAGAAAAGCGAAGTCTTGCGGCCTCGTGCGCAGTCCGGCGAGATCGAGCGTCCGGGCAAGGGCGTCGGAGCGGCGATGGATAAGACGCGCGACAAGTGATGTTGCCGCCTCGGCGGCTCCCGCAAGCGCACTGTCGCCCGCCTCGGGCGCGGGGCGGCGCCTGGCGAGGGGCAGCCGCGCGCGGCCGGGGTCGGCCGCTACGACGACCGCGGATCCGATGCCGACTGCGACAGCCACCGTCGCCACCGCAACAAGCGTCATCGCGACACCGGCGCGTCGAACATGCCGTGGGGCAGGGCGACGCCAAGGTCGTGAAGGCGCTCGGTGAACTTCGGCCGCACGCCGGTCGCGATGGGAACGCCCAGGAATCGGCCATTGGCGTCCTGGCCCGCTCCGTAGTCGAAGAGATACACGTCCTGGAGCGTCACGATCTGCCCCTCCATGCCCACGACTTCAGTCACCGCAGTCACGCGGCGGGTGCCATCGCGCAGGCGGTCGAGCTGCACGATGACATCGACCGCGGAGGCGATCTGCTCGCGGATCGCCCGCAGAGGGAGATCCATACCGGCCATCAGCACGAGGGTTTCCAGCCTGGCAATCGCGTCGCGCGGAGAGTTCGCGTGCACCGTGGACAGCGATCCGTCGTGGCCGGTATTCATCGCCTGCAGCATGTCGAGCGTCTCGCCGCCTCGGACCTCGCCCACAACGATCCGGTCCGGACGCATTCGGAGCGAGTTCTTCACGAGGTCGCGAATCGTAACCTCGCCCTTGCCTTCGGTGTTCTGCGGGCGAGACTCAAGACGCACCAGATGCTCCTGCTGCAGTTGCAGCTCGACCGCATCCTCGATCGTGATGATGCGCTCACGCGCTGGGATGAAGGAAGAGAGAACGTTCAACAACGTCGTCTTGCCAGTACCTGTACCGCCCGAGACGATGATGTTGAGCTTGCCCTCTACACAGGCCTGGAGCAAGCGCGCCATCTGCTGTGTCAACGTGCCGAACCTGATGAGGTCCGGGACCTTGTAGGGGTCCTTGGCGAACCGCCGGATCGTGAGCGTCGATCCCGTGAACGCAAGCGGGGGGATCACGGCGTTCACGCGCGACCCATCCTCGAGACGAGCATCCACCATTGGGGACGACTCGTCGATGCGACGTCCGATCCGAGTGACGATGCGTTCGATCACATGCCGCAGCTGCTCTTCCGAGGTGAAGCGCACCGCGGCGCGACCAAGCTTGCCTTCGCGCTCGACGTAGACGTTCTCCGGCCCGTTGACCATGATCTCCGTCACCGACGGATCGTCCATGAGGCGCTGCAGCGGACCGAGCCCGAGCACATCGTCGCGCACCTCGTTGATCAGACGCTGGCGCTCTTCGACGGTGAGCGGCGCTTGCTCAGCCTCGACGATCCGGATCAATTCGTCACGAACGATGCCCTGCAGCTGCTCCTCAGAGAGGTTCGGATCGTTCAGTCGCGATCCGATGTGGACGTAGAGCGCATCGGCCGCGCGCTGCTTCACTCGGAGCAGCGCGTCCGGTTGGTCGGCCGACTGCCTCTCCTCGGTGTCGCTTGCGGCGCTGCCTTCCGCCTGCTCGGTGTGCGGCGAGTCTGCCGCTTCGACTGCTCGACGGGCACGTCGTGTAGCAGGTACCGGTTCCGGTGAGGGGCTCCCCGCCGGCTCCGCGCGAGCCGCCAGACGCTCGGCGAGGCTGGTCATCGCCTGCTCCGCCCACGGGTTGCGTCGCGCTGGGGGGCGTACGCTCCCAGGAGCCGGCGGATCTGCTTCGAAACAGGGTCCTTCGGGCTGTGATGGATGAGTGGCTCGCCGATGTTCATCGCGGCTGTTGCGGACTTCGAGAACGGCATCGTCAGGTCGACACTCGCCCTGATCGTCGATTCGACGTCCGCGACCGTGAGACCGGCCTTCGGGTCTGCAAAGTTCAGCACCACTTGGCGCGCGGTGTTGAGCATGCCCAACTCCCGCAGGGTTGCGATCTCTCTCCGCATGCCGCGCGAACCGGGTACGTCGAAGGTCGTGAGCAGGATCGGGTCCGTGGTGTGGTCGAGCGCTGCGAGTGTTCTCGGCTCGAGCCCCGCAGCTGTATCCACGACGACGAACGGGAACTGCGATGCGAGCATGCTGAGCAACGACGCCACTTGGTCGGAATCAAGCGCGTCCGCCGCGACAGGGTCCTCCGGGGCGCAGATCACAAGGAGACCCGAGCTGTGCTGCGTGAGCTGTGTCTTGAGGGCGATGGGATCCCGGAGCCCTGCGCCCTGCACGATTGCGTCGAGCGTGAACTCCGGCTCCACGCCGAGCGCCGTCGCTACGTCGCCGAACTGCACGTCTAGATCGACAAGGACGACCCCTCCCGGCGCGAACTCAGCGAGGCCCACGGCGACATTCGTGGCGAGAGTCGTCTTTCCCGCGCCTCCCTTCGGCGAGAGCACCGTGATCACCCGAGCTGGGGCTGCGGCCCCCATGGGAAGCGCCATTGCGACGCCTGACAGCGCCCGACGCGCAAGAGCAGCCTGAGAAGCGCGCTCCAGCGATGCACGGAGCGCGCTGATGTCAGCCTCCGGCGCCAAGACGTCTCGCACGCCCGCGTGCATCGCGGACACCGCCAGCGACTCCACGTCACCGATCAGCAGCACGGCAGTTCCCGGGAGCTCGATGTCCAAGCGACCTGCGAGTTCGAGGGCTGCTCCAGGCGATCTCGAGGCATCGATGACGATGACGTCTGGCAGGGATTCGTGACGAACTTGCGCCAGCAGCTCGGCCGGATCCGCGGAGCCAGCGCCGACCGGTACTGCGATGCACGTACCCGCAGATGCCTCCAGGACTCTTGCGCGGAGCTCTTCTGAGTCGCTCCTCAGGAGTACGTTGCTCATTCGAAACCCTCCACCGCAGTCACGATTCGCGTGCCGCTCTCGGGCACGTTCGAGCTCTCGAGCGAGAGGTAGACGAAGCCGAACTCGTGCGCGAAGACGACCTGTTCGGCATCGGCGGCCGACAGCGCGAGAGTGACCATGAGGCTCTCAGCGGCTGCCTGCTCCACCTCTTCTCCATCCTCGTCAGTGGTGACGCCCGCCGCGCCTTCCACCGCTGTGACGAGCACCTTGTGAAGGATGAGGTGAGTTTGATCGATCTCGCCTCCGGGCGTCTCGATCGAAGCGGAGAAGAAGACGCCGACAGTGTCCCCAGGCCTGAGCTGACCGCCGACCACGCGCCTGGCGTCCAGCTGGAGCGTCAACTGATGCATGCCCTCTGGGATCTCGACGACCCGTTCGAGCGACTCGGGTGCCGCGAAGCGCGATGCCATCAGTTGCTCACCGGGTAGCAGGTCGGCGGAGGTCACCATGCCTGCGACGTCGCCGAGGTCGGTGATGCCACCAGCTACTACCGCCGCAGCTGGCAGCTCGGTCACCGTCACCGAACGTGCGAGCGTCTCGGCTGAAGTGCCCGCCTCGATGGGTTCGGCGACGACGAGCACTTGTGTGGGTGTCATCCGTGCCATTGCGCGAGCGTCCGCGCCGGCTGCGTAGACGTAGGTGAGCACGCCGCCGATGGTGGCCACTAGAAGCGCGACCATCGTGATCACAAGGCGCCGAATCATGTCATTCTCCGTTCGGGAGACGCAGCTCCACACTGGTCGTGCCCAGCTGTGGCCCGCCCGGACTGGTCGTGAAACCGGAGCCGAGATCGACAAACCGCTGGATGGTGCCGAAGATGCAGTCGTCGTTGCTCTTGCACGACGGAGGACGCACTCCCGCTTCGCCCTTGTTGTTGGAGTACCCCTCGAGCGTGAAGGCGATGTAGCCGAACACTCGATACGCTCCGCTGCGCCCCGAGCCGACGACCGAGTCGAAGATGGGCACGAGGACGGTCGTACCGATCATCTCCCGCAGCTGCGCGTCGTCGCACGTCGGCGAACGGCCGGGCTCGGAGTAGTAGGAGCCGTCGACAGCGGTCGTCG
The DNA here is from genome assembly GCF_022983135.1 of Agrococcus sp. SCSIO52902. GTDB lineage: Bacteria > Actinomycetota > Actinomycetes > Actinomycetales > Microbacteriaceae > Agrococcus > Agrococcus sediminis. The sequence goes on along the minus strand of NZ_CP095269.1, from coordinate 1,744,487 downwards.
CGGAGCATGGAGCACTCGTGGTGAGCCAGCCGAAGCCGCCCGGAGGAGCAGCGCCATTCGAACCGTTCGGGTTCGTACCCGACGGGCACGCGTGGAAGTCAGTCTTGTTGCCCTTGCTGAAGAGCACGACATCGGTTGCCTCCTCAGGGATGCTCAGTCCGATGACTTCTCCCGCCCCGTTCCGCAGCACATCGCCGGCGTCGAGGCCCGCCCAGTGAACGATCTCGCACCACGAGATCGCCAGCGGCAGGTGTGCGCCTCCGGTCGGGTACTGGTTCCAGGACGCAGCTGACGTGGCCTGCATGGTGGCGGAGTCGCGGTCGATGATCGGCGCGAACCAGAAGTCGCGGCTCGACTCGGTCTGCACTTCCACCCAACCGTTCTCGACATCGAGCTCGAGGACCGTCGCCGTGGGGTCGCCGCCCATCGGGCTATTGTTGTCCGCGAGTTCCTGGGCCGTCGCGTCTGAGCCCGCGCAGTCGCCCAGCGCGCACTCCTGCGCGATAGCAAGGGCAGCCGCATCAGCTCCGTGCTGAAGCCGCTGGCGGTCAGCGTTTGCCGCACCGACGTCGATGGCGAGCGCCGCCAGAATGAGGAAGGGCACCATCAGGATCGCGACCCATACGGCGACTGCTCCGCGGTCCGATCGGTGCGTCATCCGTTGCATCGCATCGTTCCTGATCCCTCGAGATCGATCGACGGCCCGAACAGGCCGCCGAACAGCGGTACGTCGTCTAGGCGCACGACCGCTCTTGCATTCGCCCCCAACGTGCAGGAAGCAATGGGCTGCAGCGTCGCGCCGCCAGCAGCGGTGCCGGCGAGCGACTCATCAGCGCGACTCGCCGCTGCCGCTTCAGCTGCAGCATGCGTCCCGTCGGTGAGCACGAAGATGCGAACCGCATCACGCGCCGCGTTGTCGAGCAACGTCTGCACGTGGAAGGCGTAGCCGAACGAGATGATGCCGAAGCTCAGCAGCATCAGGATCGGCAGGACGAGCGCAAGCTCGACCGCGGCGGCACCACTATCCCTCGGACGACGTCTCATCGGACACCCTTCCTCACTGGACCCGGGTAAAGATGAGGCGGCGCTCGGTCAGACCGAGCGCCGCCATCAAGAGCGCTTACGGCGTGAGGTCGAGGCCCAGGAACAGGTCGCGCAGCTGCCCACCGAAGGCGAAGACAGCGACGATGATGACGATCGCGATGCCGGCGACCATGATGCCGTACTCGACGGCGGTCGCGCCGCGGTCCTTGTTGTCGAAGCGGTCAGCGATGAACGTCTGCGCCGCAATGAGGAATGCGTACATGGAGGGTTCCTTACTTGACAGGCCCGGGGCTGGGGTTCCGGTGCTATTCGGGATGCCGGCCCGACTGGAACCGACGAGGAAGAGCGTGGCACAGGGGTTGCGGATCGCGCAACATTGCAGAGTCTCAAGATTCCCTCAGCCTGGAAGTTGCAACCTCAGCATTAATCCCGAAACGGCATGTTGATTTGACGGTAACGTCGTTACGCCTCAGACTTGCACCACAGAGCCCGCACGAGCCGGCTAGCCCACCGGGACGAGATCCCCACGCACGACAGGAGGAGCCATGCAGCTCCCCGCCCCGATCAAGCGCGAAGCCAGCGCATCGGGCGTACCGACGCGCTTCATTGCCGACGCTGTTACGGTAGCCGCCCATGCCTGAATCCGCCCCCACTCCTGAGCCCGGCCTGCGCGAGCGCAAGAAGCTCTTCACCCGTCGCACCATCGCCGACGCGGCCTTCGCGCTCGTCTCGGAGAAGGGGCTCGACGAGGTCACGATCGACCAGATCGCCGAGCGCGCCTTCGTCTCCCCGCGCACCGTCTCGAACTACTTCCCCTCCAAGGAGGCGGCGCTCGTGGCGGCAGGCGACATCTCGCCGATCGACATGCTCGCCGGCCTCGAGGAGCGCCCGGCCGACGAGGCCCCGCTGCACTCGCTGAGCGAGGTGCTCACCGCCTCGATCCGCGGCTGGTCGAAGGAGCAGCTGAAGATGCTGAAGGCCAAGGAGGATCTCGTCGAGCGCTTCCCCGCCCTGCTCCCCCACCGCATGGCGCAGTACGACGAGTTCGAGGACGCGGTGCGCCTGGCGGTCGCCGCGCGCAGCGGCGTCGACCCCGAGACATCCGCCTTCCCCCGCCTCATCGCGGGCGTCGCGGCCGCGGCCATCAAGACCGCGATCCGCGTCTGGGTGAACACCGACGGAGGAGCGTCGAAGATCGCCGACCTCGTCGAGCAGGCGTTCCACGACCTTGAGGCCGGCTTGAGCCCCGACGCCTGAGGGCGCCGGAGAACCTTGCGTCACCCAGAGCAACCGCTTCGATGCCACCCCTTGCGATCGCGATCGCGGCAGCGCTGTGCGCTGTCGCGGCCTGGCTGCTGACGCCGCGCGCACGCCGGATCGCCGAGAGCGAGTCGCGCTGGCTGCGGCCCGCCGTGCCCGCCTCGCTCGCCGCGCTGCTCGGCGCCGCGGGCGCCGCCGTCGCCGACCACTGGGCGGTCGCGGTCGCGCTCGGCGCCCTCGCCGTGGGCTGCGGCCTGCTCATCGCGGTCGACCTCGCCGTCTTCCGCCTCCCGGATGCGATCGTCTGGCCGACCACCGGAGCCGTGCTCGGGATGCTCGTGGTCGCCGCGGCGACCACGGGCGACTGGGCGCGGCTCGGCACCGCGCTGCTGGCGATGCTCGTCGTCGGCGTCGGCTACTTCGCGCTCGCGTGGTTCGCCCCGTCGAGCCTCGGCCTCGGCGACGTGAAGCTGTCGGTCGTGCTCGGGCTGACGCTCGGGTGGTTCGGCTGGCAGGCGGTGGTGCTGGGCATCCTCGGCGGGTTCCTGGTGTTCGCGCTCGTGGCGCTGGCGATGCTGGCGCTGCGCCGCACGTCGCTGCGCGCCGACCTCGCCTTCGGTCCGTGGATGATCCTCGGCGCGGCGGCGGGCCTGGGCTGGGCGGCGGTCGGGGCGTAGCCCTCGCGGTGGTAGATTGGACGACGCTGCCTCGGCAGCCCGGCCCCCATAGCTCAGGGGATAGAGCGTCTGCCTCCGGAGCAGAAGGCCGCAGGTTCGAATCCTGCTGGGGGCACCAAACTTCCCGGATCGCACGTGTGCGAGCATCGCAATCTCGTGTCGATCGCGAAACGGCGCTCGGAAACAGCGTACGCTTACCGCCATGGGACGACCTCGACTCCACGACGAGCACCTGCGCCAGCGCCTGCTCGAGGCCGCCACCGACCTGATGGCGGTGGACGGGCCCGACTTCTCGCTGCGCCCGCTGGTGGCCTCCGTCGGCACCTCGACGTCGGCCGTCTACTCGCTCTTCGGCTCGCGCGGCGAGCTGCTCGAGGCGATCACGCTCCGCGCCGCGCGCTCGTTCGTCGACGCGCAGGAGGCCGCCCGGGTCGACGACCCCGCCCAGCACATCTCCGGCCTCGCCCACGCGATCCGCGCCTGGGCCAAGGAGCACGCCGCGATGTTCCAGGTCGTCTTCGGCCGCAGCGCCGACTCACCCGCGGTCGGCGAGGCGCGCGACAGCACGACCGAGCCGCTGCTGCGCGCCGTCACCGAGGCCACCGAGGCGGGCGTGCTGCACGGCGACCCGGTCGTCGCGACCGGCACCATCTTCGCCGGCGTGCACGGCTTCATCACGCTCGAGCTGCTCGGCCTCTACCCGGCCGACCAGGCCGACGCGCTCTTCGACGCGCAGCTCGCGGCCATCTGGCGCAGCTGGGCCACGCCCGAGCACGTCAGCGCCGTCGCGTAGCCCCGAGGTGCCTCATGTCAATATGCCCGCGTGCGTGAAGCGGTGCCTCACGTAGGAATGCCCGCGTGTGTGGTCAGCTGGCTCGGCGCAGCTTCACGCCTCGAGCGGTGTCGGGCAGTGGCTGTTGGAGGCTGGCGGCGAGCTTGAGCGTGGGTTCGCGGGCGATCGCTACGAGCCGGTCCTGGATGGTTTGGATGCGGCGAGCGAGCTCGGCCGGGTTGAGGCTGTCGCGGTAGGCGCGCAGTTCGGCTTCTTGCGCGGGAGAGAGCACGCCGGCGGCGAGCAGGCGGTTGAACGGGATGCGCGGGTCGTCGTAGTCGCGGCGGCGTCGGCCGGAGCGGTCGGTGGACCAGCCGATGGGCTTCTTCGTGGGCAGGAAGTAGTTGAAGCGGTCGTTCACCAGCGGCCATAGCTGGTTGAGGAGCCGGAGCGCTTCGGGGGTGTCGTAGCGCCAGTGGAACGCGTAGGCGCGCACGAGGTGGCCGTTCTTGGACTCGATCGTGGCCTGGTCGTTCTTGCGGTAGGGGCGGCCGCGGGTGAAGAAGATGTGGCGGTCGGCGGCCCAGTTGACGAGGTCGTGGTTGATGAACTCGCCGCCGTTGTCGAAGTCGAGACCGGTGACCGCGAACGGGATCGCCTCGATCGCGCTGTTCATGACGGCCAGCACGTGCACGGCCGCGTTGTTGCGCATCGAGCGGGTGTGGACCCAGCCGAGGCGCATGTCGGTGAGGTTCACCGTGCGGCAGAACTCGCCCTTGAGGGTCGGCCCGCAGTGCGCGACGGTATCGACTTCGAAGAAGCCCGGCTCGTCCTCGACCTCGTCGCCGGCGCGGCGGATCGTGATCGACGAGCGCAGCAGCGGCGATGGCTTGGTCGAGCTCAACCCCCGCAGCGGGTCTCGCTCGCGCGCCGGTCGCAGGTAGCGGTCGATCGTCGCCGGCGACATCGCCAGCAGCTCGGCGCGGACCGCGGGCGAATAGCGCTCCTTGCCGTGCACGAGCTCGCCGTGCCGCTCGAGCGCGTCCAGCAGCGGCTCCATCGCGACCACGAGGTATTTGCCGCAGGAGCCGCCGGAGATGGCCCAGACGCGCTGCAGCACCTTGAGCGCGTCGTACGAGTACTTCCTGGCCCGCTTCCGCTTCCCCGGCCGCGCCGCGCGGGGCTTCGCGGCCGCCCGCAGCCGCCGCCGCGCGTTGTCGCGCGTCCATCCCGTCACCGCTTCGATCTCGTTGAGCAGCTGCGACTTCTCCGCCTTCGACGCCCGCAGGTACGCCCGCGCGTACTTGGCCGTGATCTCCGCTCGAGCCTGCATCGACAACTCGCATCCCATGCCCTCAGAGTTTCGCGGGCATTCCTACGTGAGGCACCGCAAACCTGTCGCGGGCACTTCACGTGAGTCTCGTCGAGCCCTTGCCGGATGATACCCCTCCGGGGTATCATCGTGCCATCATGAGCACGCACACCACCCACGGCTACACGGCCGACAAGGATGCCCTCCTCAAGCGGCTCCGTCGCGCCGAGGGCCAGGTGCGCGGCGTCGCCCGCATGGTCGACGAGGACAAGTACTGCATCGACATCCTCACGCAGGTCTCGGCCGCCACGAAGGCGCTCGAGACCGTGGCGCTGCAGCTGCTCGAGGATCACCTCGCGCACTGCGTCGCCGAGGCCTCCTCCACGGGCGGCCCGGTCGCCGAGGCGAAGCTCGCCGAGGCGAGCGCCGCCATCGCGCGCCTCGTGCGCTCCTGATACCCCGAAGCATCCACCACCGGAAGGACACCATGCTGCAGGACATCGAGATCACCTCCACCCCCGAGCCCCAGGCCGGCGGCTGCTGCGGCGGCGGCGCCTGCTCGACGACGGATGCGTCGGCCCAGTCGGCCGCGACGTCGCAGACCTTCGAAGTCGAGGGCATGACCTGCGGCCACTGCGTCTCGTCGGTCACCGAGGAGATCTCGGGCCTCGCCGGCGTCGAGGGCGTCGACGTGGCGCTCGTGCCCGGCGGCCGCTCGACCGTCACCGTCGCATCCGACAGCCCGCTGCGCGTCGAGGACGTGCGCGCCGCGGTCTCGGAGGCCGGCTACTCGCTGGTCTGAGCCCGATCCGCTCCGAGAGCGCCGGCCCTGCGGGGCCGGCGCTCTCGCTTGGTATGGGGGGCTATCCGCGACGTGGCGGCGGGTCTAGCATCAGCCGCAGACCGTTCCGCGACGATGTTACGGAATCGATCTCCCATCGCCGGATCGAAAGAGGACATCATGCAACGTCGCATGCTCGCAGTCGCAGCCGCGGTCGCGCTCGGCGCAACCGCCCTGCTCGGAGCCGCGCCAGCCTCAGCGGCCGAGCCGCCTCCGCCCGGCGGCTACGCATACGTTGCGCTCGGCGACTCCGAGGCTGCAGGCACAGGCCTGCTCCCGGCGGTGCAGATGGACTGCCTCCGCTCGATCAAGGCCTACCCGATCGTGCTCGCACCGACCTACGGCGGCGTGGCGTCGCACGCCTGTGCCGGCGCCACCAGCGCCGACGCGCTCACGCAGGCGCGCACGGCGATCGCCGCCGGCAGGCTCGGCGCCGCGACGGAGCTCGTGACCATCACCGTCGGCATGAACGACGTCGGATGGCAGTCGGTGCTGCTGGCCTGCAGCAGCTCGGGCACCGTGCCGGCATGCCAGACGGCGTTCGATCGGGCGATGCTCCTCGGGCAGTCGCTGCCGACGAGCATCGGCACGATCGTCGCGACGGTGCGAGCCGTACCAGGCTTCGACGGGCGCATCGCGGTCGGCGGCTACCCGTTGCTCTTCGGCGACCTCGCGACGCCGTGCTCGATCGGCTCCTTCCAGGGCACGCCGATCGACGTGAGCCCGGCGCAGGCCGCGCTCGCCAACCTCGGGGTGGAGCAGATCAACCTCGCGATCCGCGCAGGGGCGATGGCCGCCGGCGGCACCTACGTCGACATCGGCGCAGCGTTCGACGGGCACGGTCTCTGCGACACCAGCGGCCCCTGGGTGAGCGGCCTCGTCAACGGTCAGCGCACCTCCGATCGCAGCCTCCACCTCAACTGGCCGGGCCAGCGGGCGTACGCCGCGGCGATCGTCGCGGGGCTGTAGCCGGACGAGCGCGTCGCCCGCCCTGGGCGGCGCGCTCAGTCCAGCGCGTCGAGGTACTGCTGCACCTGCCGCCGCACGCGGTCGCGGATGCGCCGCACCTCGTCGGTCGAGAGCCCGGCCGGGTCGTCGAAGTCCCACGAGAGCACCTGCTGCTCGGGGCGCACCTCGAACGGGTGGTCGATGAGCATCGTGATGATGACGTCGGCCGCGCGCGCGACGTCGTCGGTGACGGGCTTCGGGTAGCTCTCGGTGAGCGGCACGCCGTCCTCCTCCATCACCCCGACGACCGTGCGCAGCACCTCGTCGGCGGGGTTCAGGGCAGCCGAGAGCGCCTCGACGCGCCCGTCGCTCAGCGCGTTGAGGTAGGCGGCGGCCATCTGCGAGATGCCGTCGTTGCGGATCGACTCCACGAGCACGCGCAGCGGCGCGCCGGCCTCCCGGCGCCCCTCGCCCGCCTCGAGCGCCTTGAGGCGGTCGGCAGCGAACTTCAGCGCGAGCGCCGGCAGATGGGTGCGCACGCGCGCCCCGCGCGCGAGGGTGGCATGCGACTCGAAGACGATGCGCTCGATGAGCGTCGGCTCGAGCTCGGGATGGAGCTTCGCGAGGTGGGCCGCGCCGCGGCGCAGCGTCTCGTCGGGCGAATCGAGTCCGTGCTGCTCGCGGGTCATGTCGGCTCCTCCGGTCGACGTGGCGGCTCCAGGCTACGGCCGGGCACGATACCGTGCCAAGAGCCTCGAGCGCGCGTCAGAGCACCGGTGCGTGCCGCTCCAGGAACTCGTAGAGCTCGGCGTCGTCGACGCCCGGGTAGGTGCCCGACGGCAGCGGCGCGAGCGTGTGCTGGTGCATGCGCGCCGACGCCCACGCGTTGTTGCGCCAGCGCCGCTGCAGCGCGTCGTCCGGGCGGGCGCAGCACCGCTCGTCGGGGCACGTCGAGGTCTGGCGGAACGCGGTCTGCGCGCCGCGGAAGTACTTCGCGTCGTCGAACCGCACGCCGAACGAGATCGAGAACTCGCCGTCGGTGCCCGCGCCGATCTGGGTCGAGCACCAGAAGGTGCCCGCGGGCGTGTCGGTGTACTGGTAGAACTCCGTCGTCCGCGACGTGCGCTCGAAAGCGCTGCGGGCAGCGAACTTGCGGCACACGACCTGGCCCTCGGCGTGGCCGGATGCGTCCACCGGGATGGGCATCCCGTCGTTCTCGTAGACGCGCGACAGCGCGCCGTCCTCGGCGACCCGCAGGAAGTGCACGCGCAGGTCGAGGTGCGTGGTGGCGAGGTTCGTGAAGCGCATCGCCGCCGTCTCGTGCGTGACGCCGAACGCGTCGCGGAAGTCCTCGACCGCGAGGTTCCGCTCCTTCTTCGCCTTGCGCAGGTACTCGATGGCGCGCGACCGGGGCATGAGCGTCGCGGCAGCGAAGTAGTTGATCTCGAGCCGCTGCTGCAGGAACTCGCTGTAGTCGCGCGGCTCGTGGTGCCCGAGCAGCCGGTGGGCGAGCGCCTGCAGCGCCATCGAGCGGAGGCCGTGGCCACCCGGGATCGAGGCCGGCGGCAGGTAGATGCGGCCGTTCTCGAGGTCGGTGACCGAGCGCGTCGAGTGCGGCAGGTCGGTGACGTAGACGAGCTCGAAGCCGAGGCGCGCCGCCATCTCGCTCACCGTGCGGTGCGTCAGGCTGCCGCCCTCGTAGCCGACGGCCCGCAGCTGCTCGTCGGCGAGCTCGTCGATGTGCGGCAGCGAGTTGGCCTGCTCGCGCATGCGCAGCCGCAGCGCGGTCGCGTCGCGCCGAGCCTGCTCGGGGGTGGCGATCGCCTCGCGGGCGCGGCGGTCGAGCTCGCGGTGCAGGCCGACGAGCGCGCGCAGCTGGTCGTCGCCCATCGAGCGCGTCGGGCGCACGGTCGGCAGGCCGAGCCGCTTGTAGCTCGCGCCCTCCTGCAGCCGCTGCAGGTCGAGCTCGAGCCGCGAGCGCTCGCTCGGCGGCTCGGGGTCGAGCAGCTGCGCGGTGGGCACCTGCAGCACCTCGGCGATCGCCTGCAGGTGGCTGAGCTTCGGCTCCCGATGCCCGTTCTCGATGAGGGACAGCTGGCTGCCCGCGAGCCCGATGCGCTCCCCCAGCGCGTCGAGCGTGAGCTCGGCGGCGGTGCGGAAGTGCCGGATGCGGTGCCCGAGGACTGCTGCGTCGACCATGCGACCAGTGTACGAAACATCTGGCGAATCTTCGCCATGTGCGCAGTGCGCAGCCGCGATTGACTGCGCGCGGGGCGCTTCGGGGCGCAAGTTTCGTCGAAAGGAAGAATGCGCGGTTCCTTCTGGCTCGCGCTCGCCCTCCGCGGTCGGGCGCGGGTGAGACTCGAACCATGACGATCCTCCCCGCCGCCCCGACCCGCGCATCCGCCAAGCCCGTGAAGCCCAAGCGGGTCGGCGCGCCCGAGGGCGCCGACCCGGGCGTCGTCTCGTGGGTCGCGAGCGTCGCCGAGCTCACCGAGCCCCGCGACATCGTCTGGTGCGACGGCTCGCAGGAGGAGCTGCAGCGCCTCATCGACACCATGCTCGAGGCGGGCACGATCGTGCCCGTGCCGAAGCGGCCCGGCAGCTACCTCGCCCGCTCGAACCCCGACGACGTCGCCCGCATGGAGGACCGCACCTTCATCTGCGCCGACGACGCCGAGGACGCCGGCCCCACGAACAACTGGCGCGACCCGGCCTCGATGCGGCAGGTGCTCGGCGGCCTCTTCGACGGCGCCATGCGCGGCCGCACCATGTACGTCATCCCCTTCTCGATGGGACCGGTCGGCGGCCCCATCTCGAAGCTCGGCATCGAGATCACCGACTCCCCGTACGTCGTCGCGTCCATGCACTACATGACGCGCGTCGGCACCGCCGCGCTCGAGGCGATGCACGGCACGAGCGACTGGGTGCCCGCGGTGCACTCGATCGGCGCGCCGCTCGCCGACGGCCAGCAGGACGTGCCGTGGCCGTGCAACCCCACCCGCTACATCTCGCACTTCCCGGAGACCCGCGAGATCTGGTCGTTCGGCTCGGCCTACGGCGGCAACGCGCTGCTGGCGAAGAAGTGCTTCGCGCTGCGGATCGCGTCGGTGCAGGCGCGCGACGAGGGCTGGCTCGCCGAGCACATGCTGCTGCTGCGCATGAAGCACGACGACGGCCGCCAGATCCACCTCGCCGGCGCCTTCCCCTCCGCGTGCGGCAAGACCAACCTGGCGATGCTGCAGCCGACGATCCCCGGCTGGACGGTCGAGACGCTCGGCGACGACATCGTCTGGATGCGTCCCGGCCCCGACGGGCGGCTGTGGGCCATCAACCCCGAGAACGGCTTCTTCGGCGTCGCGCCCGGCACGAGCGAAGCCACCAACGCGACCGCGATGGCGATGATGGACCACGACACGATCTTCACGAACGTGGCGATGACGCCCGACGGCGACGTGTGGTGGGAGGGGATGACGAAGGAGGTCCCCGAGGGCCTCATCGACTGGCAGGGCCGCCCCTACGACCCGGCGAACGGACCGGCCGCCCATCCCAACGCCCGCTTCACGGTGCGCGCCGAGCAGGCGCCGTCGATCGCGCCCGACTGGGACGCGCCCGAGGGCGTGCCGCTCGACGCGATCATCTTCGGCGGCCGCCGCCCCACGCAGGTGCCGCTCGTGCTGCAGGCGCGCGACTGGGAGCACGGCGTCTACGTCGGCGCGACGGTCTCGAGCCAGCAGACGGCCGCCGCCGAGGGCCCGGTGGGCGAGATCCGCCGCGACCCGTTCGCGATGCTGCCCTTCTGCGGCTACAACATGGGCGACTACTTCACGCACTGGATCGACATGGGGCACCGCCTCGGCCGCCACGCGCCCAAGATCTTCTCGGTCAACTGGTTCCGTCGCGACGAGGACGGCGGATTCCTGTGGCCGGGCTTCGGCGAGAACGCGCGGGTGCTCGAGTGGATCGCGGGCCGCGTGGCAGGCACCGCGCCGGGCGTCGACACCGCCGTGGGCGTGCTGCCCGCCGAGGGCGCGCTGAACCTCGACGGGCTCGACATCGACGAGGCCGTGATGGACGAGCTCTTCGAGATCGACCCGAAGGCGTGGCTGTCGGAGCTCGTCGACGTCGAGGCCTTCTTCGGCCAGTTCGGCCGCGCGCTGCCCACGGGCCTCGTGCGCCAGCTGAACCACGTGCGGTGGCGCCTCGAGCACGTGCAGCAGGCGCAGCACGCGCAGCAGCCCGTCGCGGTCTGAGCCGCGCGGCCCGCGCCGCCCGATGCAGATGTAGGGCCAGTGGCTCCCACCCCGCGAGGGCCGGAGCCACTGGCCCTACATCTGTGATGGCCGAGAAGCACGGAGGGGGCGGATGCGTCACTCGCGTCGGGCGCGCGCTGCGCGCACGCGCTCCACGAAGTGCGCGCCACGGCGTGCCATGTGCTTGCGCGTGACCCGCACGGTCGTCCATCCGGCTGCCTCGAAGCGCGCGTAGCGATCGATGTCGACGTGCCACTGCCGCTCGTCGCGGTGGCCGTCGCCCTCGAACTCGATCGCGATCCGCAGTTCCGGGTAGCCGAGGTCCGGGTGCCACTCCTCTCCGTCGACGACGACAGGCGGGTGCACGACCGGCTCAGGCAGCCCCGCCTCGACCATCAGCAGCCGCGTGATCGTCTCGAACCTCGAGTCGACGCCGACCCGCGCATCCGCCGCGGCAGCGCGCAGCGCCGCGACCCCGGCCAGCCCCGCGCATCGAGCGATGAAGTCGTCGAGCTCCTGTGGGGTGGCATAGCCGCGCTCGGGCTTCCGCTCCAGTCGAAGGCCCGGGTAGGAGCGCGACGGCGTGAGCAGCGCATCGGCGACCTGCACGAGCGCCTCGTGCGACAGCTCGCGCGCGAGCGTCAGCGCAGTCGCGAGCGGCCCGAGCAGCCGCACACCGTCGAGCTCGGTGGTGCGCAGCCGCGTCGGATCGAATGCGAGGTGCCGCGTGCCGCGGACGGTGCCGGGCGCCGTGCAGTGCGGACGCGCGATCACGAGCGACTCGTCGCGCCGCCACGGGTCGGCGATGGGCAAGCCCCAGAGCCGGGCGGCGGTGACGCCGCCGAACAGCTGGTGCGACGGCATCGCCGCCGCGTAGGCGAGCGCGAGCGCCTGGACGTCGGTGACCGGGCGCGATCGCACGCCGCGGAAGGGCGTCTCGAGGTCGGAGCCGCGCAGTCGGCCGCGCCCGATGCCCTCGTCGAGCGCCTCGCCGACGCGGAACGCGCCGACATCGAACGGCTCGGGGAGCGGGGTCGAGGGGCGCATCCGCGCAGGATGCCGCGCGCTCCGCGCAGCGCGAGCGGAGGGTGGCGGCAGCTGTGGACGGCCGCGCGCGGCGGCGCGGGCGGATGCGCATGCCTGCGTCGGCGCAGACCGTGCGCAGATACAGGGACAGTGGCGCTCATCGGGGCGGCATTCGAGCCGTTGGCCCTATATCTGCGAATGGGCGGCGGAGGGGCGGCGAGGAGGCGCGCGCGGCGCGCGCGCCCCCTCTCCGCGGCGGGTGGTGGAGGATGGGGCGCATGCAGCCGAATCCGCTCTACCGCATCGGCGAGGCCGAGGTGCGCGACCTCGTCGCGCGCGCGCCGTGGATGCTGCTGGTGTCGCATCCCGCGTCCGGACCCGTCGCATCCCCCTCCCCCGTGCTGCTCGACGACGAGCACGAGGGCGACGGGCTCGTGCTCGTGACGCACCTCGGCCGCGCCGACGCGCGCCTGCACGGGCTGCTCGAGCCCGGCGAGCACCGGATGCTCGTGGTCGCGCAAGGCGAGCACGGGTACATCTCGCCGTCGTGGTACGTCGGGGCCGACGCGGGGCAGATCCCGACGTGGAACTTCGAGATGGCGAGCATGACGTGCGACGTGGAGGTGCTCGACGCGGACGCGAACATGCGCACGCTCCGGAAGCTCGTCGCGCACTTCGAGTCGCAGTACGCGCCCGAGGGCGGCGTCGCGCTCGACATCGACGACGACGGCAATCGCGGCATGGCGATGGGGACGGTCGGGCTGCGGCTGCGCGTGCGCTCCTTCGACGCGAAGTCGAAGATGAGCCAGAACAAGTCGGCCGACACCCGGGCCTCCGTGCTCGCGCACCTCGACGCATCCCACCCCGCCCTCGCCGAGCGCATGCGCGTGGCCGACCGCGACGCCGCGCCGGCGCGCGAGGCCTGACCCCAACCGTCGACGGCCGTCGTTCGTCCTAGAGAGCAGAGGGAGACTCGCGTGGCAGCCGGCTGGGAGCTGGTCGTCGCCGAGCTCGTCGCCCAGCGCGGCGAGGCGCTCGTGCGCTACGCGATGCTCCTGACCGGTGACGAGGAGGAGGCCCGCGACATGGTGCAGGACGCCCTGACGGCGACCTTCGGCCGGCTGCGCAACGGCTTCGAGGTCGAGCAGGCCGAGGCCTACGTGCGGCGCGCGATCGCGAACCGGTTCCTCGACCGCGCCCGGCGCGGCCAGCGGTGGCGGCGGATCGCGCCGCTCGTGGTCGAGCGCGAGCGGGTCGACTCCGGCTCGACGCTCACCGGCGAGCGGCTCGACATGGCGCACCGGCTGCAGCGGCTCGCGCCCCGCGAGCGCGCGTGCGTCGTGCTGCGCTACGACGAGGACCGCACGGTCGAGCAGATCGCTGCGGAGCTCGGCATCTCGGCGGGCGCGGTGAAGCGCTACCTGTCGGATGCGCTCGGCAAGCTGCGCGGGATGCTCGAGCGGGAGCAGGAGCGCGGGCAGCGCGACGAGAGGGGCAGACCGTGAGCGACGAGGATCTGCGGCGGCGCCTGCAGGAGATCCCCGCGCCGCGCGCGAGGCTCGACGCGGCCGCCGCGATCGACGGCGCGAAGCGGCGGCGCCGGCCCAAGGTCGCGGCGCTCACGGCCGCTGCGACCGGCGCGGGCGTGCTGATCGTCGCGCCGCTCGTGGCGCCCGGGCTCACGCCGCTGTCGCCCTCCAGCGACTCGTCGGTGCTCAGCGAGGGCGACGACGGCGGCGCGGCGCCCGAGGCGGCGCAGCCGAGCGCCGAGACCGAGGGCGCGCCGGGCGACAGCGGTGCCGGCGCCGAGGAGTCGGCGCCGATCGAGCTGTGCGGCCTCACGCGCGCCGGCGACGTGGGCCTCGCGCTGCGGCTCCTCGAGGACCCGGCGGATGCGTCGATCGTGCCCCCGGGGCGGGTCGAGGCGCGAGGCGCGGGGCTCACGTCCGCCGTCGCGACGTTCGTCGACGTCGACGCGCTCGTCGTCGACGGCGGCGTCGCGCGAGCGACGGCCGGCACCACCGAGCAGGACGCGCGCCTGGCGGGCGGGGCGGGAGTGCTCGGGGTGACCACCGGCGTGCTCGCGGCCGACGCGTGCGGGCCCGGGACGCCATCCGGCCCCTCCCCGGTCGCGCTCGTCGCGCTCGACGGGTCGGCGCCGGTCGCGGTCGTGGGCGAGCCCTGGGAGGACGTTCGCTGAGAGCGCCACCGTCGGCGGGATCTCCCAGGCTCGCGGCCAGATCCGCTGGCTAGACTCGCGCCGAGTCGGCAGCCCGACAGGCCGGCCGCAAGGGAGCGCAGATGCAGGTCCGGATCGTCCGCCCGTTCGCGGTGGTGGCACTCGGTGCCGCCGGGCTCCTGGGGCTCTCTGCCGGCTCGCTCGCCACCGAGGCGCCCGTCGACCTGGGCGGCGACGTCTTCGTCGACACGACCGGGCAGCTCTCGGCCGACGCCGCCGAGATCGCCGCGCACCTCGAGCGCAACAACGCCGAGAGCGACGCCGACGTGTACGCGGTCTTCGTCGACTCCTTCGACGGCATGGCGCGCGACGAGTGGGCCAACACGAGCGCCGAGCAGAGCGGGCTCGACCAGTCGTCGATGCTGCTCGCGATCGCGGTCGACGACGGCCAGTACGCCTACTCGGTCGCGAACGGCTTCCCGCGCGACACCTCCCAGGTGAACGACGCGCTGCAGGGCGTGCTGCTGCCGGCCCTCAACTCGGGCGACTTCGCCGGCGGCATCACGCAGTTCAGCGACCAGATCGCCGCGAACGAGGGCGGCGGCGACGGGGGCACCGACGTGAACGTCGACGGCTCGGCCATCTGGCCGGTCGTCGCGCTCGTCGGCGGCGCGGCCGTCGTCGGCGGCGGCGCGTGGGCGATCACGCGCGGCGTGCGCGCGAACCGCAAGCGCCGCGGCGAGCAGGCCGCCGTGCAGCAGCAGCAGCTGAGCCTCGAGGAGCTCAAGCAGCGCGCCGACATCGCGCTCGTGCAGCTCGACGACACCGTGCAGCAGAGCGAGCAGGAGCTCGCGTTCGCGAACGCGCAGTTCGGCGAGGAGGCCGTCGCGCCCTACCGGCAGGCGCTCGAGAAGGCGAAGGGCGGGCTCGCCGAGGCCTTCGGGCTGCAGCAGCAGCTCGACGACGCCTTCCCTGACAGCGACCAGGAGCGCCACGACTGGTCGAGCCGCATCCTGCAGATCACCGAGGGCGCGGGCCGCGAGCTCGCGAGCCACGCCACCTCCTTCGAGCAGCTGCGCAACCTCGAGCAGAACGCGCCCCAGGTGCTCGAGACGGTCGCGCAGTCGCGGCAGGCGCTCGACGGCCGCATCGCGAGCGCGCGGCAGATCCTCGACCGGCTCGACGACCTGCACTCGGGCGCCTCGATCGACCCCGTGCGCGAGAACATCGCCGGCGCCGAGCGGCAGCTGCCCAACATCGACCAGTCGCTCGCGGCCGGCCGCGACGCCGTGCAGGCGGGCAACGGCGCCAACGCCGCGCTCGCCGTGCACGCCGCCGAGGCTGCCCTCGCGCAGGCCTCCGGGCTGCTCGCCGCCGTCGAGCGCGCCGAGCGCGACCTCGAGCACTCGAGGCAGCAGCTCGGCGAGCTCGTGCAGGACTCCATCGGCGACATCGCGGCGGCCAAGACGCTCCGCAGCACGTCGACGATCGACCTGGCCCCGCTCATCCACCACGTCGAGGAGCAGGTGGCCATCGCCCAGCGGCGCCCCACCGACACGCTCACCGTGCTGAGCAACCTGCAGCGCGCCAACCAGCGCCTCGACGAGGCGGCCGGCCAGCTGCGCGAGGGCGGCGCGCAAGTGCAGCGGCAGCAGATGACGCTGGATCGCTGGATCGAGTCGGCGCGCGCCAACATCGACCGCGCCGAGGACTTCATCCACACCCGCCGCATCGGCGTCGGCATGCACGCGCGCCAGCTGCTCTCGACCGCGCAGCAGGAGCTCGCGCAGGCGCTGCGGCTCCGCGAGGCCGACCCGCACACGGCCGCGCAGTACGCGCAGGCGGCCTCCGAGCACGCCGAGCAGGCGATGCAGGACGCCTCGGGCGACGTCGGCGGCTGGGGCGGCCAGCCCCGCAACCCCTACTACCGCCAGGGCGGGCGCGGGCAGGACATGCTCACGGGCGGCCTGCTCGGCTACATCCTCGGCGACATGCTCTCCGGCGGCGGCCACGGCGGCGGCGCCGCGCCCGGCCAGTACAGCGACCCCTTCGCGGGCGGCTCCGGCGGCGGCGGGGGCGGGGGCCTCGGCGACCTCTTCTCCGGCGGCGGCGGCTCGTTCGGCGGCGGAGGCGGCGGCTTCTTCGGGGGCGGCTTCGGCGGCGGAGGCGGCGGCTTCGGCGGCGGAGGCGGCTCCTTCGGCGACTGACGCCGGCCCGCCCGGGCCGCGCAGCGCATCCCACACCACTGTCCATCACACGACGACCGGCCGCTCCGGCGGCACCCGCAGGAAGGAACACCATGTCCAAGCAGTCCATCCTCGGCCGCATCGCGCAGCTCGCGAAGGCCAACATCAACGCGCTCCTCGACCAGGCCGAGGACCCCGAGAAGATGCTCGACCAGATGGTGCGCGACTACACGAACTCGATCGCAGAGGCCGAGGCCGCCATCGCCCAGACCATCGGCAACCTCCGCCTGCAGGAGCAGGAC
Organism: Agrococcus sp. SCSIO52902; assembly: GCF_022983135.1. Taxonomy (GTDB): domain Bacteria; phylum Actinomycetota; class Actinomycetes; order Actinomycetales; family Microbacteriaceae; genus Agrococcus; species Agrococcus sediminis. The sequence continues at coordinate 1,727,687 of NZ_CP095269.1, read as the reverse complement.
TACCAGGAGGACGTGCGCGCCGCCGAGGACTGGGGCCGCAAGGCGCTCGCCGCCTCGCAGCGCGCCGACGAGATGCGCGCCGAGCACCCGGCAGACGCCGCGAAGTTCGACAACCTCGCCAAGGTCGCCATCGGCAAGCAGATGCAGTCGGAGTCGGAGGCCCGCGCGGCCGAGCCGTCGATCCAGTCGCAGAACGAGGTCGTCGACAAGCTGAAGACCGGCCTCGAGACGATGAAGGGCAAGCTCGACCAGCTGAAGTCGAAGCGCTCCGAGCTGATCGCGCGCGCCAAGGTCGCCGACGCGCAGTCGCAGGTGCACGACGCGGTGAAGTCGATCGACATCCTCGACCCCACGAGCGAGATCGGCCGCTTCGAGGAGAAGATCCGTCGCGAGGAGGCCAAGGTCATGGGCCAGCAGGAGCTCGCCGCCTCGACGCTCGACGCGCAGTTCGAGGCGCTCGAGGACGTCGGCCGCGAGACCGAGATCGAGGCGCGCCTCGCCGCGCTCAAGCACGGCGGCGCGCAGGGGCAGCTGGGCTCCAGCGCCAACGCGGCGCTCGGCGGCTCGCAGGGCGGCTCGCAGGGCGCAGGCGACCACGTCGAGGCGGAGGTCGTCGACCGCTGATCGCGCGCTCGCGCGCACGGCCTTGGAGGGGGCGGACGACCGTCCGCCCCCTCCTCGCCTGCCCGGGCTAGGTTGACGGCGTGACCGACACGACACCGCGCGTCGCCCTCGAGCGGCGCGGACCCATCCTCCACATCCGGCTCGATCGGGTCGGCAAGCGCAACGCCGCCGACCAGCGCATGCTGCACGAGCTCGCGCTCGCGTACGGCGAGCTCGACCGCGACCCGGCGCTGCGGGTCGGCGTCGTCTCGGCCGCGGGCGACCACTTCACCGCCGGCCTCGACCTCGCCGACATCGCGCCTCGGATCGCGACGGGAAGGCCGGAGCTCGTGCCCGAGGGCGGGCTCGACCCGTGGGGCCTGCAGACGCGGCCGGTGTCGAAGCCCGTCGTGCTGGCGGTGCAGGGCACGTGCTTCACGCTCGGCATCGAGCTCGCGCTCGCGAGCGACGTGGTGGTGGCCGCCGACTCGACGGTCTTCGCGCAGCTCGAGGTGGCGCGAGGCATCATGCCCTTCGGCGGCGCGACGGTGCGCTTCCCGCGGCTCGGCTGGGGCGACGCCATGCGCTGGATGCTCACCGGCGACCGCTTCGACGCCGCCGAGGCGCTGCGGATCGGGCTCGTGCAGGAGGTCGTGCCCCACGGCACCGAGCTCGAGCGCGCGCTCGCGCTCGCCGAGCGCGTCGCGGCGCAGGCGCCGCTCGCGGTGCAGGCGACGCTCGCCGCCGCCCGGGCGGCGCAGCCGGCGACGACGGATGCGGTGGCGGGGCTCCTGCCCGCCGTGCAGCGGCTCGCCGCGACCGGCGATGCGCGGCGCGCCGCGGAGTCGTACCTGACGGCGACACCCGTCGCGTTCGAGGGGAGCTGACGCCGGGCGGCGGCGCTGCAGCGCGCCGACCTGCTACAGCGCCCGCGCCGCCGCGGTCGCGCGGTAGACGTCCTCGAGCTCGTGCGCGACGTCCTGCCAGTCGCGGCGGCTCGCGGCGCGGCGGCCGGCGAGGCCGAACTCGAGCTGCAGGTCGACGTCGTCGAGGATCGCGCCCACCGCCTCCGCCCACTCGGCCGGGTCGCGCCCGTCGACGAGCACGCCCGTCTCGCCGTCGATCACCGACTCCATGAGGCCCCCCACGCGGGCGGCGACGACCGGGGTGCCGCTCGCGGCGGCCTCGAGCGGCACGAGGCCGAACGACTCCGTGCGGCTGGGCACCACGACGACGTCGGCCGCGTCGAGCAGCTGCGCGAGCGCCGGCCGCTCGAGGCTGCCGATGTGACGGACGCGGTCGGTGACGCCGAGCTCGCGCGCGAGGTCGTGCAGCGACTCGAGGTAGCGCTCCGAGCCGGGCGTCGCGTCGCCCGCGAGCACGAGCACGGCGCCGGGCAGGTGCGGCAGCATCCGCACCGCGAGGTCCTGGCCCTTCGCCGCCTGCACCCGGCCGACGCACACGACGAGCCCGTCGTCGGCGCGCACCCCGAGCCGTGCGCGCACCGCCTCGCGGGACGAGACGGGCGCGGGGTGGAAGACGGTCGTGTCGACCGCGGGCGGCACGAGCCAGACGCGCTCGGCCGGCGCGCCGACGCCGTCGCACAGCACGTCGATCTCGGCGCGCGAGACGGCCGCGATCGCGTCGACCTCGCTCGCGAGGTACCGCTCGGTGAGGAGGCGGCGCTCGGGCTCGGGCCGGTCGCCGTCGGCGAGGCGGCGGTTCTTCTCCTCGGCGAGGGTGTGGAACGTCTGCACGATCGGGATGCCGAGCGAGAGCGAGACGGGCAGCGCCGCGAGCCCGGAGAGCCAGTAGTGCGCGTGGATCACGTCGTACGGGTCGGTCGCCGCGAGCGCCGCGCGCTGGAGCTGGTCGCCGAAGGCGTCGGCGAGGTTGGGCAGCTCATGCTTGCGCACGATGCCGCCGCCCGTCTCGAGCGCGTAGAGCGTGACGCCGGGCGCGAGCGAGTGCGCGTGCGGAGCGCCGACCGAGCGGGTGAAGACGTCGACGTGGTTGCCTCGGCCGGCGAGCGCCATCGCGCTCTCGAGCACGAGCACGTTCAGCCCGCCCGCGTCGCCCTTCCCCGGGCGGTCGGCCGGCGACGTGTGCATCGACACGATCGCGATCCTGAGGGGCGTCCCAGGGGTGTGGCCGTACGGCTCCTGGCGCATGCACCCAGCGTATCCGGGCGCTATCGTCGGCCGCATGGCAGATTCGCGACCGGGCCCGCTCCGCGCGGTCGGGGCCGCGATCGGCGCGCTCGGCCGCTCGGCCTCGGGGCCCGCGCTCCGGGCGCTCACGGCGCCGCCGGTGGCGCGCGCCGGGCACCGCTTCGCGACGCGCGCGGCGCGCCTCTGGGGTCGGCTGCTCGGCGGCGAGGAGCGGCAGGTGGGCGAGCTCACCGTCATCTCGGGGCTGCCCTCGTGGGCCTTCGGCCGCGGCGGCACGACGATCGGCGCGACCTTCCTCACCCGCAGCGCCCTCTCGCCCGAGATCCTCGAGCACGAGGACGTGCACCGGCGCCAGTGGGAGCGCTACGGGCTGTGGTTCATCCCGATGTACCTCGCCGCCGGCCAGGACGGCCTGCGCAACCGCTTCGAGATCGAGGCGGACCTCGTGAAGGGCGGCTACCTGCCGAAGCCGGCGCGACGACCTGGCGGGCGCGCCGCCAGGCGCACAGGCGGCCGCCCGGTCGAGCCCCCGGCCTAGGGCCGCATCGCGTCGACGACGCGCTGCGTCCAGGGGATGCGCCGCTCGAGCTGGCGGCCGATGGCGAGCAGCGTCGCCTCCTCCCCCGGCCTGCCGATCAGCTGCACGCCCATCGGCAGCCCCTCGGTGGTGCGGTGCACCGGCAGGGCGATCGCCGGCAGCCCCGTCACGTTGACGAACGACGTGTGCGGCGTGTGCAGCACCTGGTGGCGGAAGTCGGCCTCGCCGTCCTCCGGGTACCAGTCGAGGGGGCGCGGCGTGAGCGCCGTCGCCGGCGTGAGCACGGCGTCCCATGGCGCGAACGCCGCGAGCACGCGCCGCTCGAAGGCGGTCGCCCACAGCTGGGCCCGCGCGAGCCCGCCGGCGGTGAGCCCGTCGCTCGTCTCGACGATCCAGCGCGCGAGCGGCTCGAGCAGGTGCCGGCGCTCGCGCGCGATGGGCGCTGCCGCCGCACCGCCTCGCCAGAGCGCCGTGAACGCCTCGGGGTACCCCGACGCATCCGGCAGCGCCACTTCGCCCACCTCGTGCCCGAAGGCGGTCAGCGCCGCGACGGTCGCGTCGACGGCGGCCGTGGCCTCGGGCGAGATGCGGATGTCGTCGGTCTCGTCCCAGGGCGTGCCGCCGGTCATGACCGCGATGCGGTAGCGCCCCTCGCCGCGCACCGCCGCGGCGAGCAGCGAGCCGTCGTCGCGCTCGGGCGCGCGGAGCGTGAGCCCGTGCGGCGCGACGCCGTTGACGCGGCCGATGAGCGCGTCGGTCAGGAGCGCGACATCGATGACCGAGCGCGCGATCGCGCCGGCGGTGACGAGCCCGCCGATCGTGCCGACGCCGCCCTGCGCGGGGATGCGGCCGCGGGTGGGCTTCAGCCCCACGAGGCCGCACGTGGCGGCCGGGATGCGGATGGAGCCGCCGCCGTCGGAGCCGGGCGCGAACGGCAGCAGCCCCTGCGCGACGGCCGCCGCGGCGCCGCCCGAGGAGCCCCCGGCGTGGAGCCCGGGGTGGCCCGGCAGCGTCGTGGGCCCGTGCAGCGCCGAGCGGGTGTAGCCGGCGAAGCCGAGCTCGGGCGCGGCGGTGCGGCCGAGCGTGACGCCGCCCGCGTCGTCGAGCAGCTGCGCGACCGGGTCGGTCGCGTCGGCGACGTTGCCGGCCATCCAGCGGCTCGCGAACGTCGCCGGCTGCCCGGCGCGCTGCGTGAGGTCCTTGTCGGCGAAGGGCAGGCCGTGGATGAGCCCGGTGCGATCGTCGGCGCCGTCGACGGCTCGGGCGCGGGCGAGCGCGAGCTCGGCGTCGACATGCACGAAGGCGTGCGCGTCGTCGACGCGCTCGATGCGGTCGAGGAAGTGCTGCGCGACCTCGACGGCGCTCACGTCGCGCGCGTGCAGGAGCCGCCAGAGGTCGAGGGCGCCCAGCTCGTGGAGCGCGCTCACCCGAAGTACCGGCCCGCGCGCCGCTGCAGCCGCCTGCGCTCGGTGCGCTCGCGCATCTCGTCGCGGGTCGCGTAGTTCGTCAGCTCGCGGAACGGGTCGCGGCCGACGACCCGCGACGGCTCGGCGAGGATCGCGAGCACCGCCTTCTCGATCTCCCAGTACTCGCCGATGCGCGTGCCCTGGCCGGGGTTCACGTGGCGCAGGCGCGCCTCGAAGCGCACCTCGCCCTTCACCTCGATCTGCGTGATGAAGCCGCGCGTGGCGCCCGCGACCGACACCATCCAGAAGCCGGGGCCGAGGTCGGTGACCGTCGCGCGCACGTCGTCGGCCGCGGCCGCCGCCGCTGCGCTCACGTCTGCCTGCTCCCGCGACGCCCGCCAGGCCTCGAACTCCGTCATGCCGTCCATCGTGGCACCGCGCACCGACACGGCGCGCCGACGCTCACGGCTCGGGCTGCGCCCACGGCTCGTCGTCGGCCGCACGCTCCCCCGCGCGATGCCGGGCCACGACGCCGGCCAGCACCGCCGCGCCCACCTGGGCGCCGTCGACGGTGACGGCGAAGCGCGCGCCCTCGCGGGTGGTCACGACGATGCCCGGGCCGCGCCGCAGCACGACCGCCACGTGCCCCGGCAGGCCCCGGTAGCCCCATCCGCCCCAGTGCAGCGGCTCGACGAGCCGCGCCTCGGCGACGCGGATGCGCGCGGTCGGGATGCGCCGCAGCGGGAAGCCGAGCAGGGCGCTGCGCACGCGCAGCCCGTCCGCGTCGACGACGACGCGGATGCGGGCGATGCCGATCACCACCGCGGCCGCGAGCAGCAGCACGAGCGCGAGCAGCACCCGCGCCACGGGCCCGTCGCCGAGCGGCAGCAGCAGCGCGGCCAGCACGCCGCCGACGAGCAGCGCGATGCCGAGCAGGAAGAATACGGGCGACTGCGCGTCGGCGCTCCACCGCTCGGCGTCGGTCGGCTCGAGCGGCAGCGGCGGATCGGTGTCGCGCACCCGCACCTCGCCGCGCGGGTGGATGAGCCACGGCGCCACGAGCAGCAGCACCGAGCCCACGAGCAGCGCGAGCCACGGCCCGAGCACCGCCTGCTCGGCGCTGCCGGCCTCGATCGTCGTCACCGCCGAGATCACCCAGGCGGCCGCGAGCATGGCGCTGACGCCGGCCATGATCGACAGCACCACGGCGCGCGCGCCGTCGTCCATGCGCAGCGCCGCGAGCACGAGCGCCGCGACGAGCATCGCCCCGGTCGCGGCGAGCAGCCCGATGCCCATCGGCGTCGTCTCCGAGACGCCGTCGGCGACCCCCGCGTCGGACCAGTGGGTCGCGATGCGGCTCGGCAGCTCGGGCGCGAGCACCGCCCAGCTCGCGGCGATGACGAGCGGCGGCAGCGCCAGCACGAGCGCGGCGAGCCAGACGAGGGTGCGGTGCATGGTGCGCTCAGTCTCCCGCGCGCCGCTGTGGCGCGGCCATGCCCGCCGGCGAGGCGCGAGCGGCCGCCGCGGCGAGCGCGGACGGCGTCGCGCCTACGCGCTGCGGTGCGCCGTCCAGAGCCCGACCAGCAGCGCCACGATCGCGGTCGCGGCGCCGAGCACGAGGCCTGCCGGCGCCATCGCGAGGCTCAGCTGCGAGAGCGCGAACAGCAGCGCCGCCATCACCGCGACCGAGGCCACTGCGACGAGGCCGAGCATCCACAGGTGGGTGCCCTGCTGCATCGACCGGCGCGAGAAGACGACGGCGACCGCCGCGGGCAGCCCGAGGATCGCGCCGTACGTGACGCCGACCTGGAGGCCCTGCGCGTCGGGCGAGAACAGCACCCCGAGCAGGACGCCGATGAGCACGCCCGCGCCGAGCGCGGCGGCGACCGCCCACCCGGTCGGCACGGCGAAGACGGTGGGGGCTCGATGCTGCGCGACGGCCATGGCGACGACCTTCCTGCAGCGGTGGTGCACCGCCGCTCAGCGTCAGCATCCTCCGCCGCGACCGGCGTTCGCAATCGGTGTTACGGAACCCTGCGGCTACCCTCAGCGCCGCTTGCGCAACGACTTCTGCAGCAGCACGATCCCGAGCTCGCGCCCGAACTTCACGCCGACCCGGCCCATCCGCCCGATCTCCTCGAAGCCGAGGCGCTCGTGCAGCGCGATCGACGCATCCGCCCCCTGATCGGCGATCACCGCGATCATCTCGCGCACGCCGCGCTCGCGCGTCGCCTCGATGAGGGCCTCCATGAGGGCCCGGCCGAGGCCGCGGCCGGCGGCCGCCGGCGCGAGGTAGACCGACGACTCGACCGTGTAGCGATAGGCGCTGCGCTGCTTCCACGGCTGCGTCAGCGCGTAGCCGAGCACCGTGCTGGTCGCGCTCTCGGCCACGAGGAACGGCAGCCGCAGCTCGCCGGTCTCCCGCAGCGTGCGCCGCCACTGGCCGAGCGTCTTCGGCCGCTCGTCGAAGGTGACCGTCGAGTTGAGCACGAAGTGGCGGTAGATGTCGCGGATCGCCGGCAGGTCGGCCGCCTCGGCGGGCCGGATGCGGAAGGCGAAGTCGGGGTCGCGGTGCTCGGGGTCGCGCAGGTGGCGGGGCAGGCGACGCCGGCGCTCGTACTCCTCGGGCAGCATCAGCCGGCCGCCTCGGCCTCGGCCGGGATGCGCCAGTCGACGGGCGCCGCACCCTGCGCCGCGAGCGCGGCGTCGGCGCGCGAGAAGGGCCGCGAGCCGAAGAAGCCGCGGCTCGCGCTCAGCGGCGACGGGTGCGGGGAGGCGATCGTCGGCACGTCGTCGAGGAGCGGCGCGAGCGACTGCGCCTGCGCCCCCCATAGGATCGCGACGAGCGGCGCGCGCGAGCCGTCGGGGCGCCGGCGGGCGACGAGCGCGCGGATCGCGGCCTCGGTCACCTGCTCCCAGCCCCAGCCGCGGTGCGAGGCGGGCGCGCCCGCGCCGACCGTGAGCACGCGGTTCAGCAGCAGCACGCCCTGCTCGCTCCACGCGGTCAGGTCGCCGTGGGCGGCCGGCTCGTGGCCCAGGTCGTCGCGCAGCTCGCGGTAGATGTTCTGCAGCGAGCGCGGCAGCGGGCGCACGTGCCGCTCGACCGCGAACGACAGCCCGATCGGGTGCCCCGGCGTCGGGTACGGGTCCTGGCCGACGATCAGCATCTTGACGTCGTCCATCGGCTGCGCGAACGCGCGCAGCACCGCGTCGCCGGCGGGCAGCCACGGCCGCCCCTCGGCGGCCTCCGCGCGCAGCCGGTCGCCGAGGCCGTGCACGACCTGCTCGACGCCCGCGAGCGCATCCGCCCACCCCGGGTCGATGAGCTCGGCGAGCGGCCGCGCCGTCATGCGGCCAGCACGCCGACGGCGACGCGGTCGCTGTCGCCGGCGCGGTCGGCGGTCCAGACGGAGCCGTCGCCCGCGACCTGCAGCCCGCCGGAGCCGACGATGAGCGAGGTGTTCTCGTCGATCGCCACCACCCGCTCGGCGAGCCCCGCGTGCACGATCGCGACGGCCCGCGAGAGCGTGCCGTACTGCGCGGCGTGCACGTCGACGACGAGGTCGACGAGGCCGAGGCCCGCGTCGAGCGTCACCTCGTCGAGGCCCTCGCCGCTCGTCTCGGCGCACACCGGCACGCCGCCGATGCGCCAGCCGCCGAGCAGCGCCACATCGCCGGCGATCATCGCGCCGGCCGAGAAGCCCGCGTAGGGCACGCCGGATGCGACGAGGCCGCGGATCGTGTCGGCCGCCGGCATGATCGCGGCGTGGTAGCCGGGCGTGAGCCCGCCGCCGACGAAGATGCCCTCGGCGCCGCCGAGGTCGGTCGGCTGCAGCTGCCGCTCGGGGCTCAGCTGCACGATGCGCACCTCGCCGGCGCCGAGCTTCGTCAGGTCGTCGACGTAGTCGTCGTGCCAGCCGGCGCCCTCCGACTCGGACTTCGCCCACAGCACGCAGACGATGACGGGGGCGCCCTCGGCGCGCTCGCGGGCCTCGGCGACGAAGCGGCCGGTCCAGCGCGACTCGTCGTCGGCCCAGCCGCCGCCCAGCAGGTGGATGCTCATGCGGGCCAGTCTGCCAGCCGTACGCTGCGGAGCCGGGTCAGGGCGACCCGAGCGCCGCGAGCGCCTCGTCGAGGATCGCGAGGCCCGCGCGCGCGTCGTCGTCGCCCATCACGAGCGGCGGCGTCACGTGGATGCGGTTGTCGGCGGTGAACGGCACGTACCCGCGCTCGAGCAGCAGGGACTTCAGGCGCGCGACGACGGATGCGTCGACGGGCTCGCGCGTGCCGCGGTCGGCCACGAGGTCGAGGGCCCAGAAGCAGCCGCGGCCGCGCACCTCGCCGATGACCGGGTGCCGCTCGGCGAGCGCGCGCAGGCCCGGGCCGAGGATGTCGGCGCCGAGGTGGGCGGCGCGCTCGACGATGCGCTCGTCGGTCATCGCGTCGATCGTGGCGACGATCGAGGCGGCGGCGAGCGGGTGGCCCGCGTAGGTGAGGCCGCCGGGGATGGGCCGCTCGCGGAAGGTGCCGAGGATGTGCTCGGCGATGATGACGCCGCCGACCGGCACGTAGCCCGAGTTCACGCCCTTCGCGAAGGTGACGAGGTCGGGCCGCACGCCGTCGTGCTGGTGCGCGAACCAGTGCCCCGTGCGGCCGAAGCCCGCCATCACCTCGTCGAGGATGAGCACGATGCCGTGGCGGTCGGCGAGCTCGCGCAGCCCCTGCAGGTAGCCGGGCGGCGGCACGAGGATGCCGGCGGTTCCGGGCACGGGCTCGACGAGGATCGCGGCGAACGTCTCCGGGCCCTCCGACTCGAGCACGCGGCGCGCGTGCTGCAGCGCCCGCTCGCCCTCCTGCTCCTCGCTCGTCGCCCAGAACTCCGAGCGGTAGAGGAACGGCCCGAAGCAGTGCACGTGGCCGAGCGCGAACTCGTTGCCGAGGCGGCGGTGGTCGCCGGTCGCGTTGATCGCAGCGCCGGTGTTGCCGTGATACGACCGGTAGTGCGAGAGCACCTTCGTGCGGCCCGTGTGCACGCGCGCCATCCGGATGGCGTTCTCGACCGCATCCGCCCCGCCGTTCGTGAAGAAGACCGCGGCGAGCCCATCGATCGTCGAGAGGATGCGCTCGGCAGCCTCGCCGCGGCGCAGGTTCGTGGTGGCGGGGGCGACGGTGGCGAGCTCGGCCGCCTGGCGCTGGATGGCCTCGACGACCCGCGGATGCGCGTGGCCGATGTTGGTGTTGACGAGCTGGCTCGAGAAGTCGAGGTACTCGCGCCCGTCGTGGTCCCAGAGCCGCACGCCCTCGCCGCGCGCGACGGTGAAGGGGTTGGTCGAGCCGTGCTTCGACCAGGAGTGGAGGATGAGGCGGTCGAGCTCGCGCGCGCGGTCGCCATCGGCCGGGTGGAGCTGGTGCTTGGACATGGTCCTCCTCGGTGCGCCGGCCGCCGTGGCCGCCTCGCCACCGTATCCCGGGCGTACACTCGAGGCTGCGCCGGGCATCATCTCCGCGCGCGGACCCTGCACACCGTTCGCGCCAGCATGCCCAGGAGACCCGATGCCCGCTCTGCCCCGCCGCTCGACGCGCCGCCCGACGGCCGCCCGCGCCGCCTCCGCCGCCGCCGCCCTCGTCGGGCTGTCGCTGCTCGCGGGCTGCGCCGCGCAGCCCGCCGCGACCCCGTCGGCGAGCGCGAGCGGGAGCGCCGCCGCGGCCGCGACGATCGACGACTGCGGCGTCGCCGTCGCGCCGATGGCGCAGCCGGCCGAGCGCATCGTGGCCGTGAAGTCGACGGCGGCCGAGCTCGTCGTCGCGCTCGGGCTCGGCGACGCGCTTGTGTCGACGGCGTTCCTCGACGGGCCGCTCGAGGGGGCCGACGCCCCCACGATCGAGGGGATGCCGTCGCGCGAGGCGCTGCTCGCGCTCGAGCCGGATGCGGTGGTGGCGGGCTGGGAGTCGGCCTTCGCCCCCGAGGCGGCCGGCGACCGCGCCACGCTCGCCGAGCTGGGCGTGACCACGTGGGTCTCCCCCGCCGCCTGCCGCTCGGTCGACGTCGCGCCGCTCGACTGGGATGCGCTGCTCGGCGAGCTCGCCGACGCGGGCGCGGTGCTCGGCGTGCCGGAGGCGGGCGAGGCGCTCGCGGCCGAGCAGCGCGCCGCGCTCGAGGCGATCGAGCCGCTCGACGGCGGCGCGAGCGCGCTCTGGTACTCGTCCGGCGAGGACGCCCCGTACGTCGGCGGCGGCACGGGCGCCCCGCAGCTCGTGCTCGAGTCGGCGGGCCTGACGAACGTGGCCGCCGACGTCGACGAGGCGTGGACGACGATGTCGTGGGAGGCGCTCGCCGCGAGCGACCCCGACGTCATCGTGCTCGTCGACGCCGCGTGGCACACGGCCGCGTCGAAGGTGGAGCGCCTGCGCGCCAACCCGGCGACGGCGCAGCTCGAGGCGGTGCGCGAGGAGCGCTTCGTCGTCGTGCCGTTCCCGATGGCCGAGGCCGGCGTCGGCTCCGTCGCGGCGGTCGACGCGGTGGTCGACGCGGCCCGGGAGATGGGGCTCGGATGACCCGCACGGCCCCGCGCCGCGTCTCGGCCGCGCAGGCGGCCGGGCCGGCGCCGCGGCGCCGGCTTCGCCTCGTGGCGCTGCCGCTGCTCGCGGCGCTGCTGGTCGCGCTCGCGCTCGGTGCCGCGTCGATCGGCGCCGCCGGCGTCGCGCCGGCCGACGCGCTCGCCGCGGTGGGCGCGCGCCTCGGCATCGGCTCGAGCCCGCTCGACGCGGTCGGCGACGCGATCGTCGTCGACCTGCGCCTCCCCCGGATCGTCGCGGCGTGCGCCGTCGGCGCCGGGCTCGCGATCGTCGGCGCCGTCATGCAGGCGCTCGTGCGCAACCCGCTCGCCGACCCCTACCTGCTGGGCGTCTCATCGGGAGCCTCGGTCGGCGCCGTGCTCGTGCTCGTCGCAGGGCTCGCGGCCGTGCTGCCCGTCGCGGCGTTCGCCGGGGCGCTGCTCGCGCTGCTCGCGACGCTCGGGCTCGCCGGGGCCGCGGGCGGGGCGACGCCCACCCGGACCGTGCTCGCGGGCGTCGTCGTCGCATCCGCCGCCGGCGCCCTCGTGAGCCTCGTGATCTTCTGGCGCGCCGACGGCGACGCGTTCCGCGAGATCCTCGCGTGGCTGCTCGGCTCGCTCGCCGCCTCGACGTGGCAGACCGCCGCGATCGCGCTCGTGGGGGCGGCGCTCGCGCTGCCGCTGCTCGTGAGCGGGCGGCTGCTCGACGCGCTCGCGCTCGGCGACAGCGCGGCGGGCGCGCTCGGCGTCGACGCGCGGCGCACCCGCTGGGCGCTGCTCGTCGCGTGCGCGCTCGTGACCGGCGTGCTCGTGTCGGTCTCGGGCGCGATCGGCTTCGTCGGGCTCGTCGTGCCGCACGCGGTGCGGCTCGTCGTGGGCGCCTCGCACGCGCTGCTGCTGCCCGCGTCGGGGCTCGCCGGCGCGATCGTGCTGCTCGTCGCCGACACCGTCGCGCGCGCCGCGTTCGACCCGCGCGAGCTGCCGGTGGGCATCGTCACGGCGCTGCTCGGCGCGCCCGTCTTCGCCGCGCTCATGCTCACCGGGCGGGTGCGCACGTGAGCGCCGCGGCGGCGAGCGGCGCGACGGGGGCGACGGCGGGCCTCGCGGTGCGCGGGCTGACGGTCGCCGTGCGCGGCCGCGCGCTCGTCGACGCGGCCTCGTGGCACGCGCCCGCGGGCGCCATCACCGCGCTCGTCGGCCCGAACGGCGCGGGCAAGTCGACGATGCTCCGCGCGATCGCGGGGGTGCTCCCCGAGCGCGCGCAGAGCGAGGGCGCCGTGCTGCTCGACGGCGCCGCGCTCGCAGGACCCGGCGCGCTCCCGCCTCGCGAGCGCGCTCGCCGCGTCGCGCTCGTCGAGCAGACGGCGGATGCGGTGCCGCAGCTGACGGCGCGCGAGGCCGTGCGGCTCGGCCGCACGCCGCACCACCGCATGCTCGGCTTCTCGCTCGGCGACGAGCGGCTCGTCGAGGCTGCCCTCGCCGACGCCGGCGCCGCCGGGCTCGCTGACCGGCCGCTCGGCGAGCTCTCGGGCGGCGAGCTGCAGCGCGTGCACGTGGCCCGCGCGCTCGCGCAGCAGCCGCGCCTGCTGCTGCTCGACGAGCCGACGAACCACCTCGACGTCGCCTGGCAGCTCGAGCTGCTGCAGCTCGTGCGGCGGCTCGCCGCCGACCGCCCCGTCGTGATGACCGTCCACGACCTCGCGCTCGCGGCGACGCACGCCGACCGGGTGGTGCTCGTCGACCGCGGCCGGGTGGTGGCGGAGGGGGTGCCGGATGCGGTGCTGACGCCCGAGCGCATCCGTGCCGTCTACGGCGTGGAGGCCGAGATCGACGCCGCCCCTGGCGGGGTGGCGATCCGCTACCGCAGGATGGAGCCGTGAGGATCACGGTGCTGGCCGGCGGCGTCGGCGGGGCGCGCTTCGCGCTCGGGCTGCGCGACGCCGCGCGCGCCGCGCACGGCGATGCGGCCGAGATCACGATCGTCGCGAACGTCGGCGACGACATGTGGCTCTCGGGCGTGAAGGTCTGCCCCGACCTCGACTCGCTCCTCTACGCGCTCGCGGGCGTCAACGATGCCGAGCGCGGCTGGGGCCGCGCGGGCGAGAGCGAGCGCGTCGCCGGCGAGCTCGCCGCCTATGGGGTGGGCTGGCCGTGGTTCACCCTCGGCGACCTCGACCTCGGCACCCACCTCGCGCGCACGGCGCTGCTGCGCGACGGCGCCGACCTCACCGAGGCCACCGCCCGGCTCGCCGCCCGCTGGCCGATCGGCGCGACGCTGCTGCCGGTCACGAACGACGAGGTGCCCACGCACGTCGTGACCGACGAGGGCGTGCTGCACTTCGAGGAGTGGTGGGTGCGCACGAGGGCGCAGCTGCCGGCGCGCCGCTTCGTGCAGCACGGCCTCGAGCGGTCGCGCATCTCGCACGCCGCACGCGCGGCGATCGCCGGGGCCGACGTGCTGCTCGTCGCGCCGTCGAACCCGGTCGTCTCGATCGGCACGATCGTCGGCATCCCGGGCGTGCGCGACGCGATCGAGACGGCGCGGGCGCCGGTCGTGGGCGTCTCGCCCATCATCGGCGGGCAGGCGCTCCGCGGCATGGCGGCGGCGTGCCTCGCGACGATCGGCGTCGAGACGGATGCGGCGGCGGTCGCCGCGCACTACGGGGCGCGGTCCGATGACGGGCTGCTCGACGGCTGGCTCGTGGCCGAGCAGGATGCGGCGGCCGTCCCGCGGCTCGCGGAGCTCGGCATCGTCGCAGAGGCGAGGCCGCTGCTGCTGACCCCCGGCGCGCCCGCGCAGCAGGTCGCGGCCGACGCGCTCGCGCTCGCGGCGCGCCTCGCGGGCTGAGCGCCCCTCCCCCCCCCCTCGCTGGTCGAGCCGGAGTCGAGACCACGGCGCACGCCAGCAGCAGGGTGGCCTCGACTCGCGCAGCCGCCTCCGGCGGCCGCGCGGCTCGACCAGCCGGGCGGCGGCTGAACCTCGCTGGTCGAGCCGGGCCGCGCCGCAGGCACGGCCCGAGTCGAGACCACGGCACACGCCGGCGGCAGGGTGGTCGCGACTCGCGCAGCCGCCTCCGGCGGCCGCGCGGCTCGACCAGCGGGGCGGGGCGGCCGCGCGGCTCGATCAGTGGGCGGCCGCTGAACCCTTCGCTGGTCGAGCCGGGCCGCGCCCGCAGGGCACGGCCCGAGTCGAGACCACGTCGCACGCCAGCAGCAGGGTGGTCTCGACTCGCGCAGCCGCCTCCGGCGGCCACGCGGCTCGACCAGCGGGAGGGCGGCGCGGCTACGCCGAGAGCGACGCCTGCTGCAGCACCGCGCGCGTGTGCGCGCCGACGCCGACGTCGATGGCCGCGTGCAGGTCGGCGAGCTCGTCGACGTCGAGACGCAGCCCCGACCCCGGCGCGACCGGCAGCTCGACGTGCCCCGCGTCGCGGTGCAGCTCGGCCGAGCCCGGCCCGAAGCGCGGCCGGAGCGCATCCGCCCGCGTCGCCGCGAGCATCGTGGTGCCCGTGGCGATCGCGTCGGGCACGAACGAGCGGTGCTCCCCCGCGGCGAGCGCGAGCGCGGCGTCGAGCTCGTCGGCAGTGAGCGCGGGCAGGTCGCCGAGCAGCACCGCGGCGGGCGCGGCCGGGTCGAGCGTCGCGAGGCCGGCGGCGATCGCGGCGTGGAGGCCCGTGCACGGGTCGTCGACGACCTGGATGCGATCGAGCCCGTCGGTCACCTGCGGGTCGCAGCTGACCACGACCACGAGGTCGACGGCGTCGCAGGCGCGCGCGGCGGCGATCGCGTCGCGCGCGAAGGCGATCGCGAGCGCCGCGCGGGCGTCGCCCGCGTCGAGGCGCGACTTGCCGACGGAGCCCTTGACGGGGATCACGATCGACCAGCGCTGCATGCCGCCCAGCCTACGTCGGCCCGGATGCCGCCCCGGACCGCGGCCGGACGCGGCCGCCCCGCGGGACAATCAGGCGGCGTCGAGCGGCGGCACGACCCGCAGGAGGCTCGGCGGCAGCGCGGTCGACAGCGCTCTCCGCCAGGGCGGCAGCGACGCGACGAGCCCGCGCGCGGCGACCCGCACATCCGCGTCGCACGCCCCCGGCTCGCGCGGGCCGCCCGCGAACGCGGCGCGCTCCGCGGCGAGCCGCACGCGATCGGCCGCGGCGGCCGCATCCGGCGGCACGCGAGCCGCGATCGCCGCCTGCACGTCGCCCGGCGTGGCCGACGCCGGCAGCCGCACGCCCGCATCCGCGAGCGCCGCCCGCAGCTCCTGCCAGGCGCCGGGAGCCCCGCGTCGCAGCCGCACGGCCCGCTGCGCCTGCCGCACCGCCCACGGGAGCGCGAGCAGCAGCAGCGCGCCGATGCCGAGCAGCCAGGCGCGCAGCACCGCCGGGTCGACGCCGCCAGGCCCGGAGCCCTCGCCAGGGGCCTCCGAGGCGCCCGGCTCCGGCGCGCCCGGGCTCGGCGCCGCCGAGGGGGTGGGCGTGCTCGTCGGCGCCGCGTCGGTCGGCGTCGGTTCCGGGGTGGGCGTCGGCGCCTGCGTCTGCTCGTCGTCCTCGGGGCTCGGCGAGGCGTCGCCCGTGCCCGCGCCGGGCGTCGTCTCGACGCGCACCCAGCCGTGCCCGTCGACCCACGACTCCGCCCACGCGTGCATGTCGTTCGTCGACACGGCGAAGCCGCCGCTGATCTCGCTGCCGGGCAGGAACCCGACCACGACCCGGGTCGGCACGCCCGCGCCCCGCAGCAGCGCCGCCGTGGCGCTCGCGTAGTGCACGCAGTAGCCGCTGCGCGTCTCGAGGAAGCCCTCGAGCGCCGCCCAGCCGTCGCCGCCCGCGCCGCCGAAGCCCGGCAGGTCGAGCTGCTCGGAGTAGTCCCAGACGCCCTCGGTCATGAAGGCGTGCACGGCCCGCACGCGCTCGGCGGCGGTCATCCCGGGCTGCACGAGCGCCGCGCCCTGCCGGCCGATCGCGGCGGCGGCGTCGGGCAGCGCGAGCAGCTCGTCGTGGCCCGTCGAGGCGGTGCCAGACAGCTCGGCGAGCGGCGTCGAGCGCGAGCCCGCGGCGACGTACTCGAGGCCGGCGGTCTCGAGCGAGCCCTCGATGCGCAGCGCGTCGTTCGCGTCGTCCCAGCGGGCGCCCTCCGGCGGCTCGACGCCCGAGGCGCGCTCGGGCGTCGGCAGCCCCTCGGCGCGCACGTCGCTCATCCGCACCGTCATCTGCATCGCGAGGCCGAGGTCGGCGCCCTCGACGAGCGGGCTCGGCTGCGCCGCCTCGGGCGGCAGCGCGAGGAAGCCGTCGGGGCCGGCGTGCGGCAGCGTCATGAGCCGCGTCACGATCGGGCCGCCGTCGGTCGTCGAGTAGGTGAAGACGGGCCGCGCCTCGGGCCTGCGCAGCTCGTCGCCGAGGTCGATGTCGGTGCGCAGCACCGGCGTCGTCGGCCGCAGCAGGTCGTCGATCGTCGGCAGGTCGAGCGTGCTCTCGCGCGGGCTCGGCGCCACGAGCGGCACGGCCGCGGCGAGCACGGCCGCGACCGCGACGAGCGCGACGGGGGCGACCCATCCGCGGCCGAGCGCGACCCGGTCGTCGATCGTCGGCGCCGCGAGCGCGAGCGCCGCGGTCGCCACGCCCGGGAGCGCGTGGAACCAGGGCACGTCGATGCGGAACGCGATCGGCAGCACGAGCGCGACGGCGCAGCAGAGCACGGCGATCGCCGGCGCACGCAGCCCGTGCCCGAGCAGGTCGACGAAGACCGTGAGCACCACCGCGGCCGCGACCACGGCCGCGAGCACCGCGCCCTCGGCGTCGATCGGCGTCGAGAGCGCCCACGCGATCGACTGCACCCCCTCGCCGAGCACCGCCATCGTCGCGCGCAGCGCCTCGGGCGTGGGGATCACGCCGAGCAGGGCCTCGTCGGGCGCCGAGACGGCGGTCACCCAGCCGGCGCCCACGAGCGCCGCGGCGGCGGTGCCCGCGAAGGCCGGCCAGACGGCTCGCACGAGCCCGGCGACGAGCGCCATCGAGACGACGGCGCCGACGACGGGCCACAGCCAGTCCTGCCCCAGCACCTCCTGCGTCGACCACAGCCACGCGACGGGCAGCACCGCGAGCGCGACGGTCTCGACCGGCCCGGCGCGCAGCCGTCGCCGGCCGTGCTCGGCCGGCAGCTCGGCGCGGGGCGGGACGCCCGCGGGCGCGCCGGTGGGCCGGGCGGCGGGGCGGTCGCGCGCGACGGTGCTCACGGCAGCTCCCGCACCGGGCCGACGCGGTCGATCCAGCGCACGCTGCGCACCCGCGACCCGGGCGCGATGCGGCGCGGCGGCGCGTCGCGCGCGGCCACGAGCCACAGGGTCGAGCCCGGCGTCAGCGTCCACTGCTCCGGCGCCGACTCCTCGAGGGCGACGACGTGGGCGGATGCGCCGTCACGGGCGGGCGGCGCCTCGGGCGCCCGCGCGCGCAGCGACGCGAAGGCCGCGAGCGCCGACTGCAGATCGCGCCAGTCGGCCGCGAGGATGCTCGGCTCGCCCGTCTCGCGCACCTGCACCACCCGATCGCGGCCGGCGAGCGCGCGCGCGATCGAGCACGCCGCGCGCGCGAGCCGGTCCTCCGCGTCGCGGCCGAGGCCCGCGGCGCCGGCGGTGTCGACGAGCACCACGTCGTCGTCGGTCGCCGGGTTGGCCTCCTGCCGCACCATGAGCTCGCCGCGCTTGGCGCTCTGCCGCCAGTGCACGCGCCGCTGGGGATCGCCCGGCCGCCACTGGCGCACCATCGCGTCGACGTCGTCGGCGGTGCGCGACTGGGCGATGCGGCCCTGCTCGCGGTTGGAGCGCAGCGACGCCGACGGCACCTCGAGCACCTCGGGCCCCACGACGAGGCTCGCGCGCGGGTCGATCGTGCGCGTCGTGCGCACGACGCGGAACGGGTCGAGCGCGCTCACCTCGACCGGCGCGAGCCGCCAGCGGCCGCGCGGGTGCGCGCCGAGCGGTACCGCGTCGCGCCCCTGCGCGTCGAGCTCGCCCTCGAGGTGCAGGTACCGCTCGGGGCCCGGCGCCCACGTCGCCCACTCGGCGC
This sequence comes from Agrococcus sp. SCSIO52902, assembly GCF_022983135.1. Lineage (GTDB taxonomy): Bacteria > Actinomycetota > Actinomycetes > Actinomycetales > Microbacteriaceae > Agrococcus > Agrococcus sediminis. The sequence goes on along the minus strand of NZ_CP095269.1, from coordinate 1,709,354 downwards.
CCGCGTGCCGCACGTCGCCCGCGATGCGCAGCACCGCATCCTGCCCCTCCGGCAGCACGCCCGGCGCGAGGAGGCGCAGGCTGCCGACCGCGCCGATCGACCACCAGGCGCCCAGCAGCACGACGGCGAGGCACAGCGCGGCGGGCACGAGCAGCACGACCTGCCGCTCCCAGTAGGCGGCGAGCACGAGGCCCGCCCCGACGAGCGTGAGCGCCACGCCGCGCGCCGTCGGCCTGGACCGCGTGCGGTCCCTCGCGGCAGCGCGCTCGGCCATCAGCGCATGACGGGCGCGACCGTGCCCGCGAGCGCCTGGGCGACGACCGCCCGCGCGTCCTCGTGCCGCGCGTGCGGGTCGTGCAGCACCAGGTGGTGCGGCAGCACGTGCGCGGCGAGCGCCTTCACGTCGTCGGGCGAGAGCCAGTCGCGGCCCAGCAGGTGCGCTCGCGCCTTCGCCGCCCGCACGAGCTGCAGCGTGGCGCGCGGGCTCGCGCCCAGCCGCACGTCGGCGTGCTCGCGCGTGGCGCGGGCGAGCCGCACGGCGTAGCGCTCGACGAGCTCGTGCGCGCGCACCGCGTGCGCCGCGGCGATGTCGGCGCGGAACTCGTCGAGCGTCGTCACCGGCCGCACGGCGTCGAGCGGCTGCGCCGTCTCGCGCGCCTGCACCATCGCGAGCTCGGCGGCCTCGTCGGGGTAGCCGACCTCGAGCCGCACCATGAAGCGGTCGCGCTGCGCCTCGGGCAGCGCGTACGTGCCCTCCATGTCGATCGGGTTCTGCGTCGCGACGACGAGGAACGGCGTCGGCAGCCGGTGCGTGACGCCGTCGACCGTCACCTGCCCCTCGGCCATGCACTCGAGCAGCGCCGCCTGCGTCTTGGGGCTCGCGCGGTTGATCTCGTCGGCGATGACGATGTTCGCGAAGACCGGGCCGGGCTGGAACCGCAGTTCGCCCGTGCCCTGGTCGAGCACCGACATGCCCGTGATGTCGCTCGGCAGCAGGTCGGGCGTGCACTGGATGCGCCGCACCGTGCCGCCGACGGCCGCGGCGAAGGCGCGCGCGAGCTGCGTCTTGCCGACGCCCGGCACGTCCTCGAGCAGCACGTGGCCCTCGGCGAGCAGCACCGTGAGCACGGTGCGGATCTCCTCGGCCTTGCCCGAGATGACGGATGCGACGGCGTCCTCGATGCGGGAACCGGGCGTCGACGTCGGCCCGGGAGCGCGCTCGATCACCGCCTCCTCGACCTGCTCGTCAGCCTGCATGCTCCGCCCCCGCCTCTGCCAGTGCGTCGATCCTGCCCGCCTCGCGACCGGCCCGGTAGGCCTCGTCGCTGCCGAGGCGGAACATGTCGTCGCCGGGCGCGCGCACCAGGCGCCGCGCGCCGGGCTCGTCGAGGTCGGTCACGTGCCGGCCGAGGCCGCGCACGAGCACCACCGGCACGCCGTCGGCCTTGCCCGCGACGAGCTCTGCGGCGCCGGCGATCTCGTCGGCGATCGCGGGCGCGGTGACGAGCAGCGGCCGGCCGTTGGCGTCGGTGCCGACCGGCTCGAGCACGCGCACGCCGGCCGCGCCGATCGCGACGTCGGTCTGCCCGACGCGCCAGGCGCGCCCGAGCGTGTCGCTCACGACGACGCCGATGGCCGCGCCGAAGCGCGACCGCAACCGCTCGGCGATCGCCCGCGCCGACGCATCCGAGTCCTCGGGCAGCAGCAGGATCGTGCCGTCGTCGGTGTTCGAGGCGTCGACGCCCGCCGCGGCGAGCACGAGGCCCGTGCGGTGCTCGACGATGCGCGTGATGCCGCCCGGGTGGGCGCGCGACGCGACGAGGCGCACCGACTCCTCGGTGATGGCCTGCTCGCGCTCGGCGGCCGGGCGGATGCGCCCCTCCGCCTTCGAGACGACCTTGCTCGTGACGACGACGATGTCGCCGTCCTGGGGCGCGAGCGGGGCGAGCGCGTCGGCGACGATCGTCGGCAGGTCGTCGCCCGGCCGGATCTCGCCCATGCCGCGCACGGCGCGGAGCTCGAGGTCGGGGCCGCGGCTCCGGCCCGGGTCGTGGTCCGCGCTGCAGCCGGGATCGGTCATCGCTGCTGCAGGAAGGTGGCGACGGCCCGCGGCACGTAGGGGCTGATGTCGCCGCCGAGCTCCGACACCTGCCGCACGAGGCTCGACGAGACGTGCGCGTTCTCGGGGTTCGGGAGCATGAAGATCGTCTCGACGCCCGCGAGGTTGCGGTTCACGATCGACATCGGCGTCTCGTACGAGAGGTCGGTCGACGAGCGGATGCCCTTCACGAGCACCTCGGCGCCCACCTGCTGGCAGTAGTCGACGAGCAGCCCCATCGACCAGTTCGCGATGCGGATCTCGCCCTCGATGCGGGCCTCGGCGATCGCCCGCTCGATGAGCTGCTCGCGCTCGACGACCGGCAGGAAGGCCGCCTTGTCGGGGTTGTGGGTGACGACGACGTGCACCTCGTCGAAGATCCGGGCGGCGCGCTGGATGACGTCGAGGTGACCCAGGGTCACAGGGTCGAACGAACCGGGCACGACGGCGATGCGAGGCATGCCGCCCAGCCTAACCGCCGACCCTATGAGCCTTGCTCATCGGCGTCGGTCCGAGGGAAGGGCTGTCCCCCTACGCCGTGACGAGCGCGGCGCGCGCGTCTGGGTCGAGCCGCGCGTGCACGGCGAGGCGCAGTGCCGGATGCGCGACGAGGGTCGGGTCGGCGTCGAGCACGTCGCGCGCGGCGGTGCGCGCGGCCTCGATGATGGCGCCGTCGCGCGCCACCCGCAGCACCTTGAGGCCGCTGCGGCCTCCCGACTGCGCGACGCCGAGCACGTCGCCCTCGCCGCGCTGCTCGAGGTCGACCTCGGCGAGCGCGAAGCCGTCGAGGGTGCTCGCGACCGCGTCGAGCCGCACCCGCGCATCCGACAGCTCGTCGACGCCCGTGACGAGCACGCACAGGCCCGCGTGCTCGCCGCGGCCCACGCGGCCGCGCAGCTGGTGCAGCTGCGAGACGCCGAAGCGGTCGGCCGAGAGCACCACCATCATCGTCGCGTTCGGCACGTCGACGCCCACCTCGATGACGGTCGTCGCGACGACCACATCGATCTCGCGGTCGCGGAACGCGCGCATCGTGCGGTCCTTGTCGTCGGTCGTCATCGCTCCCGTGAGCGGGGCGACGACGCGGCCGGCGAGCGCGGGGCTCCGGCGCAGGTTGGCGAGGGTCGTGACCACGTCGGCGACTGGGGGCGGCGCCGGGCCGACGGCCGGCGCATCCGCCGCCGGCTCGTCGACGCCCTCGAGCCTGCCGGGCTCGATCGCCGGGCAGACGACGAACGCCTGGCGGCCGGCGGCGAGCTCCTCGCTCATGCGCCCCCACGTGCGGTGGAAGGCGGCGGGCTGGCGCACCTGGTCGACGACGAAGGTCTGGATGGGGCTGCGGCCGGCCGGGAGCGTGCGGATCGTGGAGACGTCGAGGTCGCCGAACGCCGTCATCGCGATGGTGCGCGGGATGGGTGTCGCGGTGAGCACGAGCGTGTGCGGGTGGAGGCCCTTCGTGCGCAGCGCCTCGCGCTGGGCGACGCCGAAGCGGTGCTGCTCGTCGATGACGACGAGGGCGAGCTCGGCGAAGGTGGTGCGCTCGCTGAGCAGCGCGTGCGTGCCGACGACGATGCGCGCCGAGCCCGCGGCGATCGCGAGCAGCGCGCGCTTGCGGTCGGCGGCCGGCATCTGGCCGGTGAGCAGCGTCGGCTGCAGCTCGGCGGCGAGCTCGGGGCCGAGCGAGCGGGTGATGGAGCGCAGGTGCTGCACGGCGAGCACCTCGGTGGGCGCGAGCAGCGCCGACTGCCCGCCCGACTCGGCGACCGCGAGCATCGCCCGCGTCGCGACGACCGTCTTGCCCGAGCCCACCTCGCCCTGCACGAGCCGGTGCATGGCCGTGCCGCTCGCGAGGTCGGCGGCGATCGCCGCGCCCGCCGACTGCTGGTCGTCGGTGAGCGGCCACGGCAGCGCCGCGTCGAAGCGCTCGAGCAGCGCTCCTGCGTGCCGGGGCGCCGTCGGCAGCGTGTCGAACCAGTCGCGGGTCGCCAGCAGGTAGGTCTGCAGCAGGAACGCCTCGTGCCACGCGAGCGTGTGGCGGGCGCGGAAGGCGTCCTGCTCGGCCTTCGGCTGGTGCGCGAGCCGCAGCGCCTCGACGAGCGGCATGAGCCGGTGCTCGCGCCGCACCTCGTCGGGCACCGGGTCGGGCACGTCGCCGAGGGCGTCGAGTGCCTGCGCGACGAGCGCCTCGATCTTCATCGTCGTCAGGCTCGCCGTGGCCGGGTAGATGGGCACCGGCTTCGCCGCCCACTGCTCGGCGTCGACGCCCTCGGCCTCGTCGAACGCCTCGTACGTCGGGTGCGCGAGCTGCCGCTTGCCCTTGTACTCGCCGACGGCGCCCGAGAAGAGCGCCGTGACGCCCTGGTGCAGCTCGCCCGTGCGCCACGGCTGGTTGAAGAACGCCGTCTCGAGCGACGACTCGCCGTCGGTGATCGTGATCGTCGTGAGGGTGCGCGGGCGCCCCTTGGCGTCGCGCTGCAGGTCGCGGGTCTCGACGCCGCGCACGCGCGCGACCACGGTGACGTGCTCGCCGGGCACGAGGCTCGCGAGGTCGGTGAGCTCCCCGCGCTTCGCGTAGCGGCGCGGCAGGTGCCACACGAGGTCGCCGAGCGTCGTCATGCCGAAGGCGCGCTCGAGCTTCGTGGCGGCGGCCTTGCCGACGACGCGCTCGAGCGGACGGCCGAAGCCCTCGGGGGTCGCGGCGCCGGAGCCCGCGCCGCCGCGCGCGCCGCCCGCGCGATCGGGCTTCGCCCCGCTCGCCTCCCGCTTCGCCACCTGCCCAGCGTAGGCCGAGCGGCTGACGCGCGCGGCGCATCCGCCCGCCCTCGTGGAGAGCCCGTCGCCGCCTGGGGCTGCCCAGCGCGGGCGGGGGTCGGATGCGCGAGGATGGGCCGCATGACGCGCATCATCGGGGGCCTCGCGGGCGGGGTGCGGCTGCACGTGCCGCTGCGGGGCACGCGGCCGACGTCGGAGCGCGTGCGCGAGGCGCTGTTCGGCGCGCTCGACGCGCGGAGCCTCTGCGACGGCGCGCGGGTGCTCGACCTCTACGCCGGCTCGGGCGCGCTCGGGCTCGAGGCGGCGAGCCGCGGGGCCGAGTCGGTCGTGCTCGTGGAGCGCGACCGCGCCGCCGCCAAGGTCGCGCAGCGCAACGCCGAGTCGGTCGCCCGCTCGGGCGCCGCGCACGCGATCGTCGAGCAGGTGGCGGTCGCGCAGTACCTGCACCGCTCCGGCCGCCGGTTCGACCTCGTCTTCATCGACCCGCCCTACGAGCTGCCCGGCGGCGAGCTCGCGTCGACGCTCGCCGACCTCGCGCCGCTGCTGCAGCACCCGGCCGTCGTGGTGGTCGAGCAGGCGCGGCGGGCCGGGCCGCTCGACCTGCCCGGCGACCTCGAGGTCGAGCGCACCCGCGACTACGGCGACACGACGCTGCACTTCCTCGCGACGACGGGCGAGCCGGGCGACCGCTGAGGGCGGCTGCCGCTGCGGTCGCGGGCGCGCCGAGCGGTCTCCGGTACCGGATCGCGGATGCCGGTGGGCTCGACCCGCGATCGGGTACCGGAAGCGGGACAGGGCGGGTGCTGCCCGCGGGTCAGCCGGCGCGGTAGGGGTCCCAGCCGCGCGGCGCGAGCGGAGCGCCGTCGAGCGTGACGCCCGGCCGCTCGTCGGCCGCGAGCGCCTCGACGGCGCCGATGCGGCGCACCGCGTGGCCCCCGAGCTCGGCCGGCGGCCGCACGCCGGCGGGCAGCGCGACGAGCAGCGCGTGGTCCTCGCCACCGTGCAGCGCCGCCTCGAGGCTCGCGCCGGGCGCTGCCCGGGCGACGGCCACCGCCTCGAGCGCGATGCGCACGCCGGATGCGCGGGCCACGCGGGCGGCGTCGAGCGCGAGGCCGTCGGAGACGTCGAGCATCGCGGTGGCGCCGAGGTCGGCGAGCAGCGTCCCCGCCGCGATCGGGCTGACGGGCGCGAGCTGCGCCTCGATCGACGCGCCGTCGGCTCCCGCGCGGAGCCGCTCGGCGGCGGCGCGCACCGGCTCCGCCGCCGCGTCGAGGGCCTGCGCGAAGAGGTGCCGCAGCCCCGTGGCCGCGAGGCCCAGGCCGCCGACGCACCACACCGCATCCCCCTCCCTCGCGCCGCTGCGCAGCACCGGCGCGCGACCTCCGAGGTCGCCGAACGCCGTCACCGCGATCGTCGCGTGCGGGGCCGTGCCGAGGTCGCCGCCGACGACGCCGCAGCCGGGCGCCATCGACGCGACCGCGTCGGCGAGGCCGCGGGCGAAGTCCTCGAGCGACGACACGTGCGTCGACGGCGGCACCGCGAGCGCCACGACGAGCGACGTGGGCCGCGCGCCCATCGCGGCGACGTCGATGAGGTTGGTCGCGACGGCCTTCCAGCCGAGGTCGTGCCACGTCGACCAGCCGAGCCGGAAGTCGGCGCCCTCGAGCATCGTGTCGGTCGTGACGACGACGCGGCCGTCGGGGGCGCGCACGACCGCCGCGTCGTCGCCCGGGCCGAGCTCGGTCGTGTCGCCCGCCGGCAGCAGCGGGAGGATGCGCCGCAGCGCCTCGAGCTCGCCCGCCTCGTGCAGCGTGGGGTCGTCCATGCCGCAACGGTAGCCGCCGCGCACGGAGGGACGCCCCGCGCATGGGCCGCGCCGAGGCGCGCTCGGTAGGCTCGACGGGTGCGCCTGCTCCCCCTCGCCGCCGCTGCCGCGGCCCTCGTCGCGCTGACCGGCTGCGCCCGCTCGGTGTCGCTGCCGCCGGCCGAGGACGCGGCCGATCCGGGGTGCGCGAGCGTGATCGTCTCGCTCCCGGAGGAGCTCGGCGACGCGAGCCTGCCCCAGCCGCTCGACCGCCGCGAGACCACCGCGCAGGGCACCGCCGCCTACGGCGACCCGAGCGCGGTGACGCTGCGCTGCGGCATGCCGGAGCCCGCGCCGTCGGCGAGCCGCTGCATCCAGGTGGGCGCCGTGGACTGGCTCGAGGTGGCGCAGGAGGAGGACGTCTGGACCTTCGTCAGCTACGGCCGCTCCCCCGCCGCCGAGGTGGTCATCGACACGGGCGTCGTGAGCGCCGTCACCGCCCTGGAGTCGCTCTCGAGCGCCGTCGACCGCCTCGAGCAGACGGGCGCCTGCACCTAGCCCTGCGCGTCGGCCGCGAGCACGTCGGGCAGGAAGACGCGGCCGTCGTCGTGGCCCGGGTCGAGCACGATCGCGTGGCCCGCGGGGATCGCGGCCGCGAGCTCGGCACCGGTCATCCTCAGGTGCCGGCGCGTGCGCGTCGCGAAGCCGCCGATGCGGCTCGTCGCGGTGAACGCGACGACGAGCTGCAGGTCGCCGTGCGGCAGCACGAGGAAGCGCCCGGAGCCCGGGTCTCGGGGGTTCTCGACGACCGCCGGCACCACGAGCTCGGCGTCGCGCACGACCGCCCAGGCGCCCGCGTGGTCGGTCGCGTCGATCGCCCGCAGCACGTCGAGGGTGGGGTTGGCCATGGCTCCCATCGTGGCAGACGGATGCGCGGCGCGGCCGGCGGTGTCGGCGGCCTCTGGGAGACTGGGGGCATGGCGCTCGACTTCACCGCGATCGATTTCGAGACCGCCAACGGCCACGCCGCCTCCGCCTGCGCGGTGGGCCTCGTGAAGGTGCGCGACGGCCGCATCGTCGACCGCTTCGCCACGCTCATCCGCCCCACGGCCCCGTACGACGAGTTCTGGGAGTGGAACGTGCGCATCCACGGCATCCAGGCCCACCAGGTGCTCGGTGCGCCCGACTGGGTCGAGGTGCAGGAGCGCATCCTCGGCTTCGGCGGCGACGACGTCTACGTCGCGCACAACGCCGGCTTCGACAAGGGCGTCATGCGCGCCGCGGCCAAGGCCGCGCGGCTGCCCGTGCCCGAGATGCGCTGGACCGACTCGCTGCGCATCGCCCGCAAGACGTACGCGCTCGAGTCGTACCGGCTGCCGGTCGCGGCGCTCGCGGCGGGCTTCGACGACTTCCGCCATCACGACGCCGCCGGCGACGCCGAGGCGTGCGCCGCGATCGTGATCGGCGCGGCGAAGCGGCACGAGCTCGACGACCTCGAGTCGCTCGTGCAGCGCTGCACCTCGGCGGTGCACGAGATCGGCGAGCGGCACGAGCAGATGGAGGAGCTCGCGGCGTCGCGCCGGGCGGCCCAGCGCGAGCGCCCCTGGTGGCAGTGAGCGCCGCCAGCGCCTCTCGGCCATAACGAAAGCATCACGATCGGGCGGATCCTGTCCCCCTGACTTCGCGGAATCCCGCGGAATCCCGGCTCGCGAGCTCGAACGCCACCTTCTGGCCATGGCTACCGTGGAGAGCGCGGACGGTTCCCCAGACCGTCCCGGACCCCCACGGACGCGACCGCCGGCAGCACTCCTGCCGGCGAGCGTATGGTGCCGCTTCGCCGACCTCTCGTCAGCGATCGACGGCAGACGAACGACCGCTCGCGCGGCTGCACCCGTCCTCGACTGAACACCCTCCGGGGCGCGACAGGAGCGACATGAGCGAACCGCGCGTGACCGGCGACGAGACCGTCGCCGACGACATCGCCGTGCGCGTCGAGCATCTGACCAAGGTGTTCGGACGGCGCGCCGGCGAGGCCGCCGACCGGCTGGCGGAGGGCGCGAGCCGCGACGAGGTCGCGAAGCTCGGCACCGCGGCCGTCATCGACGCATCGTTCGAGGTGCGCCGCGGCGAGATCTTCGTGGTGATGGGGCTCTCGGGCTCCGGCAAGTCCACGCTCATCCGCATGCTGAACGGCCTGCTCGACGCCACGCGCGGCTCGGTCGAGGTCGACGGCCAGCCCGTCACCGGCATCGAGCCGCGCCGGCTGCGCGCGGTGCGGCGGTCGCAGGTGTCGATGGTGTTCCAGCACTTCGCGCTGCTGCCGCACCGGACGGTGCTCGAGAACGTCGCCTACGGCCTCGAGATCCAGGGCGTCGATCGCGACCGCCGCCTCGAGCTCGCCCGCCGCGTCGTCGACCGCGTCGGCCTCGCCGGCTGGGAGGAGCGCCTGCCGAGCGAGCTCTCCGGCGGCATGCAGCAGCGCGTCGGCATCGCCCGCGCGCTGTGCGCCGACACCCCCGTGCTGCTCATGGACGAGGCGTTCAGCGCCCTCGACCCGCTCATCCGCCGCGAGATGCAGGAGCAGCTCGTCGAGCTGCAGGCCGAGCTCGGCAAGACGATCGTCTTCATCACGCACGACCTCAACGAGGCGATGTTCCTCGGCGACCGCATCGCCGTCATGCGCGACGGCCGCATCGTGCAGATCGGCAGCCCCGAGGAGATCCTCACCGACCCGGCCAACGACTACGTGGCGCAGTTCGTGCAGGACGTCGACCGCACCCGCGTGCTCACCGCCGCGAGCGTGATGGAGCCGCCCGCCGCATCCGTGCCCCTCACCGTCGGTCCGCGCGGCGCGCTCAAGGCGCTGCGCGACGTGCAGTCGTCGACGCTGCTCGTCACCGGCCCCGGCCGCACCGTGCTCGGCGCGGTGCGCGACCGGGAGGTGCTGCGGGCGGTGCAGCGCGGCGACCGCGACCTCGCCGCGCTCGTCGACGCCGACGTGCACCGCGTCGGCCCCGACACGAGCCTCGCCGACCTGCCAGAGCTCGCCATCACGAGCGGCCTGCCGCTCGCCGTCGTCGGCGACGGCGGCCGGCTGCTCGGCGTGATCCCGCGGGTGATGCTGCTCGCGGCGCTCGGCAACGTGCCCACCGACACCTCCGAGCTCGCGATCGTGGACCTGCCCCCGGCGGTCGACCCGCGGCTCGTCGCCCAGACCCTCGACGACACGCAGGAGGTGTCCGATGCTCGATGACGTCCGCCTGCCGCTCGGGGCATGGGTCGAGACCGGCGTCGAATGGATCACCGCCAACCTCTCGGTGCTCTTCGACCTGATCCGCACGATCGTGCTCGGCCTGTTCGAGGCCGCCGAGGTCGCCTTCACCGAGCCGCCCGCGCTCGTCATGATCGCGATCCTGGGCGTCGTCGCCTTCGCGGTGCGCGGGTGGCGGATGGGCGTCGGCACCGTGGTGGGGCTGCTGGTCGTCGTGCTCGTCGACCAGTGGGACAACGCGATGGGCACCCTCGCGCTCACGGTGGTCGCGGCGCTCTTCGCGCTGCTCATCGCGATCCCGCTCGGCATCTGGGCCGCGCGCTCCGACACCGTGTCGGCGATCGTGCGCCCGATCCTCGACTTCCTGCAGACGATGCCCGCCTTCGTCTACCTGATCCCCGCGATCATCCTGTTCGGCATCGGCGTCGTGCCCGGCATCATCGCGACCATCGCGTTCGCGATGGCACCCGGCGTGCGGCTCACCGAGCTCGGCATCCGCGGCGTCGACCGCGAGATCGTCGAGGCGGGCGCCGCGTTCGGCGCGTCGCCCGGGCGCATCCTGCGGCAGATCCAGCTGCCGCTCGCGCTGCCGACGATCATGACCGGCGTCAACCAGATCATCATGCTGTCGCTGTCGATGGTGGTGATCGCCGCGATGGTCGGCGCCGGCGGGCTCGGCCAGGACATCGTCCAGGCGCTGCAGCGCATCGACGTGGGGCTCGGCTTCGAGGCCGGCCTGTCGGTGGTGATCCTCGCGATCATCCTCGACCGGCTCACGAACGCGCTCGGCAGCCTGCAGCGGCACAGCCCGCTCGCGAGGCTGCGCTCGCGCCGCGCCGCGGCCGCGGGCGCGCCGACGCCTGCAACCGGCACGGTCGCCCCGGCGGCCGCCGAGACCGACCCGGCCGCCCTGACCGGGCGATGAGACTTCGGCGACCGCAGCCCGCGGCCGCCGACGGACGAATGACACGGAACGAGAGAGGACACAGCATGCACAAGCGATTCATCCGCGGCGCGGCCGTCGCCGCCGTCGGAGCCCTGGCCCTGGCCGGGTGCTCGGCGGGAGGGGCCGAGGCGGAGGCGCCCGAGGGCGACGCGACCGCCACCGCCGACCAGACCGACCTCACGATCGGCGTCTTCAACGGCTGGCACGAGGGCGAGGCCGTCTCCTACCTGTGGGCCGCGATCCTCGAGGAGGAGGGCTACGACGTCGAGCTCGAGTACGCCGACGCCGGGCCCGTGTTCGCCGGCGTCGCCGGCGGCGACTACGACGTCACGCTCGACGGCTGGCTGCCGATGACCCACGCGTCGTACATGGAGGAGTTCGGCGACGACCTCGTCGACCTCGGCTCGTGGAACGACGACGCGGTGCTGACCCTCGCCGTCAACGAGGACGCGCCGATCACCTCGATCGAGGAGCTCGCCGAGAACGCCGACGCCTTCGGCAACCGCATCGTCGGCATCGAGCCGGGCGCCGGCCTCACCGCGGCGACCCAGGACTCCGTCATCCCCACCTACGGGCTCGAGGGCATGGAGTTCACGACCTCGTCGACGCCGGCAATGCTGGCCGAGCTGAGCGGCGCGATCGACGCCGGCGAGAACATCGTGGTCACGCTGTGGCGCCCGCACTGGGCCTACGACGAGTTCCCCATCCGCGACCTCGAGGACCCGGAGGGCACGCTCGGCGCCGCGGAGGGCATCCACTCGATCGCCCGCGCCGGCTTCGAGGAGGACTTCCCGCAGCTCACCGAGTGGCTGCAGGCGTTCACGATGGACTCCCAGCTGCTCTTCTCGCTCGAGAACGAGATGTTCAACAGCGACGCCGACTCCGACGACTTCCCCGAGATCGTCGACGCGTGGATCGCCGAGAACCAGGAGTACGTGGACTCGCTCACCGCGGGCGAGTGACGTGACGGCGGAGGGGCCGCTCCCGGGTGGGGGCGGCCCCTTCGTCGTGCCTGGGCGGGTGGTCTCGACTCGTCGGCCTGCGGCCGACGGCTCGACCAACGGGAAGGGGTGGTCTCGACTCGTCGGCCTGCGGCCGACGGCTCGACCAACGGGAAGGGGTGGTCTCGACTCGTCGGCCTGCGGCCGACGGCTCGACCAACGGGAAGGGGTGGTCTCGACTCGTCGGCCTGCGGCCGACGGCTCGACCAGCGAGGGGCGGTCAGTCGTTCGCGGTCACGTGCGCGAGCAGCAGCTGCCGGAACCGCTCCGGGTCCTCGAGGTGCGGCGAGTGGCCCGCGTGCTCGAAGACGACCTCCTGATACCAGCCGCCCTTCGCCGCGTACGCGTCGAGCACCGCGCGCGTCTGCGACACCATCGGCTGCGGCGGCGCCGCCTCCTCCCCCGGCCAGCCCGGCACGATGCCGTGCTTGCCGAGCGTGTTGAGGTCGAAGAACGACTCGTCGCCCACGATCGCGTCGTGCGCTCCGCGGATCCACAGGATCGCCGGCTTCCGCTCGAGGTCGACGATGCCGGTGAGGTCGAGGTGCACGCCCGACATCGTGTTCAGCACGCCGCGACCGCCGGCCGCGAAGCCCGGCCACGCATCCGACGCCGTGCCGTCGCCGGGCTGGTTGCCCTCGCCCGTGCGCGTCGAGAGCATCGACTCGACCCAGAGGTCCTCGTGGTCGTCGGAGAACCCGGGGGCGACGTACGAGCTGCGGAAGACGCTCCGGGGGCTCGTCGGCTCGTCGTCGGTCGTGTCGCCCGCCGCGAGGCGCGCGATGAAGTCGGGGTTCGCCGCGAGCCCGCCCGTGCCCGCCCCGTCGGGCGTGCACAGCGTGCCGTCGAGCCGGGTGCCGAAGCCCTGCGGCGGCACCGGCGCCATGAGCGTCACCGAGCGGATGAGGTCGGGCCGGTCGAGCATGAGCTGCATCACGACCCCGCCGCCCATCGACCACCCGAGCAGGTGCGCGTCGGCGACGCCCATCGCGTCGAGCACCGACGCGACGTCGTCGGCGAAGTCGCGCAGGCCGCGCGTCGCGTCGACCGGGAGCGCCTCGCTGTCGCCGTAGCCGCGCAGGTCGATCGCGACCGTCGGTCGCGGCAGCGCGAGCATGAGCGGCTGGAAGAACGACGACGACGAGACGTTGCCGTGCACGAGCACGACGGGCCGGCCGACGCCGCCGTGGCGGAGGACGGATGCGCGCAGGCGGTCGGTGCGGACGACCTGCTGCTCGATGCCCTCCAGCAGGGTCGTCACGCCAGCACCTCGGGCTCGGTCTTCTCGCGCACCTCGTCGAGCGTCACGCCCGGGGCCAGCTCGACGAGCCGCAGCCCCTCCGGCGTCACGTCGAGCACGGCGAGGTCGGTGATGATGCGGTCGACGACGCCCTTGCCCGTGAGCGGCAGCGAGCACTCGTCGACGATCTTCGCCGAGCCGTCCTTCGCGACGTGCTCCATGAGCACGATCACCTTCGCGGCGCCGTGCACGAGGTCCATCGCGCCGCCCGGGCCCTTCACCATCTTGCCGGGGATCATCCAGTTGGCGATGTCGCCCGAGGCCGAGACCTGCATCGCGCCGAGGATCGCGGCGTCGATCTTGCCGCCGCGGATCATCGCGAACGACGTCGCCGAGTCGAAGAACGACGTGCCCGGCAGCGTCGTGACGGTCTCCTTGCCGGCGTTGATGAGGTCGGGGTCGACCGCGTCCTCGGTCGGGTACGGGCCGACGCCGAGGATGCCGTTCTCGCTCTGCAGCACGACGGTGACGTCGTCGGGCACGTAGTTCGGCACGAGCGTGGGCAGCCCGATGCCGAGGTTGACGTACATGCCGTCCTCGAGCTCCTCGGCCGCGCGCGCGGCCATCTGGTTGCGGGTCAGTGCCATGTCAGGACTCCTCTCGAACCGTGCGGCGCTCGATGCGCTTCTCGATGCCCGTGCCGACCTCGACGATCCGGTGCACGAACACGCCGGGCAGGTGCACGGCATCCGGGTCGATCTCGCCCGGCTCGACGAGCTCCTCGACCTGCGCGATGCAGATGCGGCCCGCCATCGCCGCGGGCGGCGAGAACTGCCGGGCGGCCTTGTTGAAGACGAGGTTGCCGTGCCGGTCCCCGCGCAGCGCGTGGACGAGCGCGAAGTCGGTCGTGATGGCCTCCTCGAGCACGAACTCCTGCGGCTCGCCGTCGACGTCGAACGTCGCCGTGGGCTTCGGCTCGGAGGCCTTCGCGACCGTGCCGTCGGCGTTGTAGAGCTGCGGCAGGCCGCCCTCGGCGACCTGCGTGCCGACGCCCGTGCGCGTGTAGAACGCGGCGATGCCGGAGCCGCCGGCGCGCAGCTTCTCGGCGAGCGTGCCCTGGGGCGTGAGCTCGAGCTCGAGCTCACCCGTGAGGTAGCGGCGCTCGAACTCCTTGTTCTCGCCGACGTAGGACGAGGTCATCTTGTCGATCTGCCCGTTGCGCAGCAGCAGGCCGAGCCCCCAGTCGTCGACGCCGCAGTTGTTCGAGACCACCTTGAGGCCCGTCACGCCGCGCGCCTCGAGGGCGCGGATGAGCTCCATCGGGTTGCCGGAGAGGCCGAAGCCGCCGACCGCGAGGATCGCTCCGTCGGGGATGTCCGCGACCGCCTCGGCCGCGGACGCGTAGGTCTTGTCGATCGCCATCAGCGTCCCTCTCTCTGCTGCGCGGGTGCGCCGGCGGCGCGCGCGGCCTCGGCGACCGCGTCGGCCACCGCATCCACGCCCGCGCCCAGCAGGATCGTGTAGTGGTTCGTGCCCGGGATGTCCCGGACCTCGAGCTCGGGCAGCCGCGACCTCCACGTCGCGAGCCACTCGTCATCGTAGAGGCCGGGAGCCTCGTCGAAGAGGCCGCGCGGGCTGCGCAGCAGCACGGTCGGCACCGCGAGCGACTCGAGGGCCTCGACGTAGCCGCCGCGGCCGTCGAGCTCGACGAGGTTCGCGACCACCGCGTCGGGGTTCGCGGAGGGCCGGAGCCCTGCGTCGACCTCGGCGTGCGCGTCGACGGGCACGAGGTCGTAGTCGACGTACTCCTCGATCGCCGCGCTCCAGTAGGGGCCGAAGGCGGGGTGCTCGCGCCAGAAGTCGCGGTACGCGTCGCCGGAGGGGAACGTCATGCGCAGCCGGTCGATGGCCGGGCCGAGCACCTCCTCGGGGCTGCGCTCCTCGCCTGCGGGCGCGGGGCGCAGCGGCAGGCCGCCGTCGACGAGCACGAGCGAGGCGACGCGCTCGGGGTGCGCGTCGGCGAGGCGCACCGCGACGTACGCGCCCATCGAGTGGCCGACGACGATCGCGCGCTCGATGCCGGCGGCGGTCATCGCGGCGGCGACGTCCTCGGCGTGCTGCTCGAGGCCGTAGGGGCCCGGCAGCGCTCGCGAGCCGCCGCGGCCGCGCAGGTCGACCGCGAGCAGCGGGCCGTCGACCCGGGCTGCGAGGGACGAGAAGGAGCGGTGGTTCGCCGTGATCCCGTGGACGGCGACGACGGGCATGCCCGTCGCATCCGCCCGCCACAGGGTCCCGACGAGCTCGCCGCCCGCGACGGGCAGCCGCAGCGGCGCCTCGGTGGCGGCGGTCGTCATCGGGCGCTCCACCCGCCGTCCATGACGTAGGAGGTGCCGGTGACCATGCCCGCGTGCGGGCCGGCGAGCCAGGTCGCGAGCGACGCGACCTCCTCGGGCTCGACGAGCCGCTTGATCGCGGCCTCGGTGAGCATGACCTTCTCGAGCACCTCGCTCTCGGGGATGCCGTGGCGCTTCGCCTGGTCGGCGACCTGCGACTCGACGAGGCCCGTGCGCACGTAGCCGGGGTTGATGCAGTTCGAGGTGACGCCGTGCGGGCCGCCCTCGAGCGCGGTCACCTTCGACAGGCCCTCGAGCCCGTGCTTGGCGGCGACGTAGGCCGACTTGAAGGCGGAGGCGCGGATGCCGTGCACGCTCGAGAGGTTGATGATGCGGCCGAAGCCGCGCTCGTACATGCCCGGCAGCGCCGCGCGGATGAGCAGGAAGGGCGCCTCGAGCATGAGCGTGTGGATGCGTCGCCACATCTCGGGCTCGAACTCCTCGATCGGCGCGACGCGCTGGATGCCGGCGTTGTTCACGAGGATGTCGGCTCGCAGCTCGAGGGACTCGAGCGAGGCGACGTCGAGCAGGTCGACCTCCCACGCCTCGCCGCCGATCTCTCGCGCGAGCGCGTCGGCTGCGGCGCCGTCGCGGTCGGCGACGACGACGTGCGCGCCCTCCTCGGCGAACGAGCGCGCCATCGCGGCGCCGATGCCGGCGGCGCCGCCGGTGATCACGGCCCTGCGGCCCTCGAGTGTGCTCATGCGTCCTCCTCGGTGTGCGCCGCGGTCGCGGCGGGGTGGCTTGCGGTGGCGGGCGTGCGGCCCGCTCGCGCGGCTGCTGCGCGAGCGGGCGGTGCGGTGCCGAGCGCGCGCTGCACGAACGCCACCATCTCGTCGAACACGTGGTCGGGCACGGGCGTCGCGCCGGAGCCGTAGGGACCCGACTCGGCCGTCGGCCAGAGCACGTACCGCATCCCGATCATCTCGCCGACGCCCATGAGCGCCCATGCGGCGACCTCCGGGTCGACGTCGCCGATCTCGCCGTTCGCACGGGCCCGTTCGAGGCCCTCGCGGTAGCCCTCGACGATGCGCTCGTAGTGGCTGCGCATCGCGCCGGGCGAGACGTACTCGGCCTCGCGCACCACGCGGTAGAGTGCCGGGTGCTCGGCGGTGAAGGCGAAGAACTCGCGGAAGCCCTCGCGCTCGGCCTCGGCACGGTTGGCGCCGCGGGCGGCGCCGTCGCTCATGGCCTTCCGCACGCGGCGGTTGAGGTCGTCGACGAGCTGCTCGAACAGGTCGAGCTTCGACTCGAAGTACAGGTAGAAGGTGCCCTGCGCCACCTTCGCGCGCTCGGTGATGCGCGAGATCGAGGCCGCCTGGTAGCCCTGCTCGGAGAAGACGGCCTCGGCCGCCGCGAGCAGCTTCGCCTTCGTCTGCTCGCCGCGCTTCGTCCTCGGCTCGTTCATCGCGCCTCCGCCCGCTCGGCCTGCGCGGCGGCGATGAGCGCCCGGCGCAGCGGCTTGCCGCTCGTGGTGCGCGGGATCTGACCGACCTCGAGGAAGCGCTTCGGGTGCTTGAAGCCCGCGAGGCGCCCGTCGAGGTGGTCGCGCAGCGACCGCTCGTCGGCGGGCTCGGCGAGTACGAGCCACGCGACGAGCTCCTCGCCCCACCGCTCGCTCGGCACGCCGGCGACGGCGGCGTCGGCGACGGCCGGGTGCTCGAGCAGCGCGAGCTCGACCTCGATGGGCGCGATCGACTCGCCGCCCGAGCGCACGATGTCCTTCACGCGGTCGACGATGCGGATGCGGCCGGCCGGGTCGCGCTCGACGAGGTCGCCGGTGCGCAGCCACGGCCCGAGCGTCGCCGCGGCGGTCGCCTCGGGGTCGCGGAAGTAGCCCTGGAAGACCGCGGGCCCCCGCACGAGCAGCTCGCCGGTGCCGGCGCCGTGCACGACGCGCCCGTCGACGAGCAGCGCGAGGTCCACGTGCGGGTAGGGGCGGCCGACGGTGCCGGCGTCGGAGGCGTCGCGCGCGATCGTGACGTTCGGCGCGGCCTCGGTGAGCCCGTAGCCCTGCTGCACGGGCACGCCGCGGCGCGCGAGCTCCTCGACGGCGCGCGGGTCGAGCATGCCGCCGCCGACGACGGCGGTGCGCAGGCTCGACAGGTCGCGCACCGCGAAGTCGGGGTGCTGGATGAGCGAGCGGAACGTCGTCGGCACCCCCATCGTCGCGGTGACGCGGTGCCGCTCGATGAGCGCGAGCGCGCGCCCCGCGTCGAAGGTGCGCTCGAGCACGACCTGCGCGCCCACCCACCAGGCGAGCAGCGGCTGGATGTTCCAGCCCGCCACGTGGTGCTGCGGCAGCACCTGCAGCACGACGTCGTCGGGCGTCATCGGCGTCGCGCGCGAGAGCGACAGGTTGGCCCAGGCGCAGTTGGCGTGGCTGAGCACGACCGCCTTCGGCGCGCTCGTGGTGCCCGAGGTGAAGAGCATGAGCAGGCCGTCGTCGTCCTGCACCGCACCGCAGGCCGCCCGCTCGGCGGGCGCCGACGCATCCGGCACGTGCGACTCGGCGCCGGCGGCGCCGAGCGCGGTCGTGCGGATGCCGTGGTCGCCGAGGCGCTCGAGCGCGGCCTCGGCGACGGGCCGGTGGTCGTCCTCGACGAGCAGCAGCGAGGGGTCGGCGATGCGCAGCTGCTCGGCGAGCTCGCGCGCGGTGAGCCGCCACGACAGCGGCACGAGCATCGCGCCGGCCTTGGCGCACGCGAACAGCAGCACCACCTGGTCGGCGGTGGAGCCCGTGACCGTGGCGATGCGGGCGCCGCGGCCGTGCCCGGCCTCGGCGAGCGCGTGGGCGAGCGCCGTCGCGCGCGCCTCGAGCTCGCCGTACGAGACGGTCACGCCGCGGTCGACGATCGCCGGCCGGGACGGGCCGGTCGCGGCACGGTCGGTTGTCCAGCGGCCGAGCGTGAGCGCGCCCGGGGTCGCCTCGCCGTGCATCGTCGCCCTGCTCGCCATGCGCCTAGGCTTCCATGTCCTGCAGCGCGGCGGGCTGCTCGGCGTCGTTCGGGCCGCCGCGCCGCCGCGTCACGCGGTGCGTGAGGCCGACGATGCCACCCGGTGCGAACATGACGACGAGCACGAACAGCATGCCGAGGATGAACAGCGGCTCCGACAGCGGGATGCGCAGCACGTCGGGCAGGCCCTGGATCCACTCGGCCGAGGCGAGCGCCGCGAGCCGCTGGTCGAGCAGCGTGTAGATGATGCCGCCGACGATCGCGCCCCAGCGGTAGCCGACGCCGCCGAGCACGACGATGACGAGCAGCGTGAGCGTGAAGTCGCTCGTCGAGATGCGCGGCGTCGCGCTCGACTGCAGCATCATGAACCCCATGCCGGCGACCGCCGCGAGCACGGCGGCTGCTGCGAAGACGAACAGCCGCACGAGGTAGGGCCGCAGGCCCAGCACCGTCACGCGCAGCTCGTTCTCGCGCGCCGCGGCGACCACGTGGCCGAGGCGCGAGCGCTCGACCCACACGCACGCGAGGTAGACGAGCACGAGGATCGCGAGCGCCATCCAGTAGAGGTTGCGCGTGTTGACGACGCCGACGAGGAAGTCGGGCACGACGTCGACCTCGAGCGTCACGCCCTCCTCGCCGCCCGTGAGCCCGCCGACGTTGCGGCGGATCATGACGTTCATCGCCTGCGCGACCGCGAGCGTCACCATCGCGAACGAGATGCCGGTCACCCGCAGCGCGAGCGCGCCGACGAGGTTGCCGAGCACGAGCGCGATCACGAGCGTCAGCACGATCGCGAGCAGGAAGACCGCCTCGCTCGGCATGCCCGTCGGCGCGAGCAGCCGCAGGATGATGCCGAGCCCGTACGCGCCCGCGGCGAAGAACATCGCGTGGCCGAACGAGAGCATCCCCGCCACGCCGAAGATGAGGTGGTAGCTGAGCGCGAGCGCGGCGATGAGCATCGCGTAGGCGAGCACCGTGAGCGTGCCGGGCGTGTAGGTGGGCCCGGGGAGGACGCCCGGGATGTCGATGGCGAGCAGCGGCAGGATCGCCGCCGCCACGACCACGGCCGCGCCGACCGCGAGCCGGCCCCACGTGGACTGCAGGAATGTGCGCATCATCCGCTCCTAGTGCGTGACCTTGCCCATGAGGCCGGTCGGTCGGACGAGCAGCACCGCGGCGAGCGCGAGCACGATGGCGATGTCGCCGGTGCCGCCGAGGTAGAAGTTCGCGAACTGCTGGATGACGGCCACGAGCACGGAGGCGATGGCCGCGCCCGTGAGGGAGCCGAGGCCGCCGATGACGGTGACGATGAACGCGTAGATGAGGAGCGACGTGCCCTGGTGGGCGCCCACCTGGCCGTAGTAGACGGAGGCGAGCACGCCGCCGAGGCCCGCGGCCGCGCCGCCGATGGCGAAGACGATCGTGAAGGCGCGGCGCACGTCGATGCCGAGCGCGGTGACCATCGTGCGGTTCTCGACGCCGGCGCGGATGACGAGGCCGTAGCTCGTGCGCTGCAGGAACAGCACGATGAGCACGAGCACGACGGCCGCGGTGCCGATGAGCAGCCAGCGGTCGTTCGGGATGTTCGCGCCGAGCACGTCGGTCGTGCCGCCGAGCCACTCCGGCAGCCGGATCTGGATCGGATCGGTGCCCCAGATGCCCTCGAAGAGCGCGACCGAGGCGAGGCCGAGGCCGACGGTGACGAGCACCTGCTCGATGTGGCGGTTGTAGAGCGGCCGGATGAAGACGAGCTCGGTGATCGCGGCCACGAGCGCGCCGACCACGAGGCCCACGAGCATGCCGACGAGCAGCCCGCCCCAGCTGCCGTCGCCGACGCGGCGGCCGACCTCCCAGCCCAGGAAGCCCGCGAGCGTGAGGAACGAGCCGTGGGCGAAGTTCAGCACGCCCATCAGGCCGTAGATGAGCGAGAGGCCGCTCGCGACGAGGAAGTAGAGGGCGCCGAGGCCGACGCCGGTGATGAGCAGGAGCAGGACGGTGCTCACGCTGCCTCCTGGTCGGTCGAGACGCCGAGGTGCCGGTGCACGAGGTCGGAGTCGAGGAACTCGGATGCGGGGCCCGTGTGCACGACGCGGCCGCCCGAGAGCACGACCACGGTGTGGGCGAGCGCGCGCACCACCTGCAGGTTCTGCTCGACGAGCAGCATGGGCGTGCGCTCGGCCGCGGCCTCGAGCGCCTTCGTCACGGTACCGACGATGAGCGGCGCGAGGCCCTTGGTGGGCTCGTCGACGAGCAGCAGCCGGTTGTCGTTCATGAGCGCGCGCGAGAGCGAGACCATCTGCTGCTGACCGCCCGAGAGCGTGCCCGCCTGCTGCTTCGCGCGCTGGAGGAGCTCGGGGAAGAGCTCGCCGACGATCCCCCGGTTCGGGGCGCCGCCGCGCTCGGCGAGCCGCAGGTTCTCCTCCACGGTGAGGCCGCCGAACACCTCGCGGTCCTCGGGCACGTAGGCGATGCCGCGCTGCACGATGCGGTGCGTGAGCAGCCGGTCGATGCGCTCGCCGTCGAAGGTCACCTCGCCCGTGCGCTCGTACAGGCCGAGCAGCGCCTTGATCGTCGACGACTTGCCGACGCCGTTGCGGCCGAGGAGCGCGGTGACGCCGTGGGCGGCCACGTCGAAGGAGACGTCCTCGACGACCTGCTGGCCGGCGATCCGGGCCTCGAGGCCGCGGACGGACAGGATGGCGGTCACACGGTCTCCCCGAGGTAGGCCTGCTGGACGGCGGTGTCGGCCATGACGGCCTTGGGCGTGTCGATGGCGAGCAGCTCGCCGTGGTGCATGACCGCGACCCGGTCGACGAGGCCGAGCAGCACCTCCATGTGGTGCTCGACCATGAGCACCGTGCGGCCGGAGCGGTGCAGCCGGCGGATGACCTCGACGAGCCCGGCGACGTCGCCGGAGCCGACGCCCGCCATGGGCTCGTCGAGGAGCACCACCTCGGGCTCGGTCGCGAGGAGCATCGCGATCTCGAGCTTGCGCTTGTCGCCGTGCGAGAGCACGCCGGCGTCGGTGCCCGCGTGGTGCGCGAGCTCGACCTCGTCGAGGCAGCGCATCGCCACCGCGGTGGCCTCGTCGCCGGCCCGCGGCATGCGCCACGGGCTCGTCGCGCCGCCGAGCTTCGACTGCGCCGCGAGGCGCACGTTCTCGCGGGCGCTGAGGCCCGGGAAGACGCTGGAGGTCTGGAAGGTGCGGCCGAGACCGACCCGCGCCCGCTGGTGCACCTTGCGGCTGGTGACGTCCTTCCCTGCGAGCAGCACGCGGCCGCTCGTGGGGATGAGCACACCCGAGATGACGTTGAACAGCGTGGTCTTGCCCGCGCCGTTGGGGCCGATGACCCCGACCATCTCACCGGTCGCGACCTCGAACGAGACGTCGTGCAGGATGCGCGCGCCCCCGATCTGCAGGCCGACGGCGTCCAGGACGAGCGCGGATCGGTCTTCCATCGGCCGCGCCTACTGCTGGCCGGCGACGGGCGGGGCGACCGCCTCGGCGTCGACGACCTCGATGAGCTCCGGCGTCCACGTGCCGCCCTCGTCGACGAGGCGCACCTGGAACATCGGCTGGATGAGCGCGTGGTCCTCGGCGCGGATCGTGAGCTCGCCCTTGACCGACTCGAAGGTCCAGCCCTCGAGCGCCCCGATCATGGCCTCGACGTCGCCCCGACCCTCGGTGATGGCGTGCACGAGCATCTGCGCGCCGACGAAGCCGTCGACCGTGAACAGGTCGGCCTCGTGCCCGGCCTCCTCGAGGTACGCATCCATCGCCTGGGCGGCCTCGGTGTCGGTGGCGCCCGGGAAGTAGTGGTTCAGGAACTGGATGTCGGCGGAGCCGGGGCCGTAGGCCTGGTACGACGCGCGGTCGGCAAGGCCGGTGACGACGGTGGTGTCGGCGAGCACCTGCTGCTGCGCGAGCGCCTCCCACATCGCGCCGGTCGTGGCGCCGGCCCACGCGACGAACACGAGGTCGGGCGACGCGGCCGAGATTTGCTGCGCGAACGGCGTGAACTCGGTGGCGTCCTCGGCGACGAGGATCGGCGTGACCGTCGCGCCCTCGGCGCCGAGCACCGCCTCGACCGAGGCGACGTTGCCCTGGCCGAACGCGTTGTCCTGCGCGAACACGACGATGTTCGAGCCCTCGACGCTGTCGAGGAAGGTCGCGGCGGTGGCGACGTCCTGGAGCGTCTGGCGGCCGGAGCGGAAGGTCTGCTCGTTGACGCCGGTGATGGCGTCGGCGGCGGCGGGGCCCGAGAGGAAGAGCACGTCGTTCTGCGCGGCCTGCTCGGCGACGGCGAGCGAGACGCCCGACGCGGCGGAGCCGCCGATGATCTGGAAGCCCTGGCCGATGAGGTCCTTCGCCTGCGTGACCGCGGTGTCGGGGTTGCCCTGGTCGTCGACCCACTCGATCGTGAGCTCGACGCCGTCGATCTCGCCGGTGCCGTCGGTGGCGTAGTCGAGGCCTGCCTCGAAGCCCTGCTGGTAGGTCTCGCCGTACGCGGCGAGCGGGCCGGTGATCGAGGTGATCATGCCGACGTTGACGGCGACCGACTCGGCGGCGCCCTCCGAGCCGTCGGTGGATGCCTCGGGGGTGGCCGTCGTCGGCGCGCACGCCGTGAGCGCGAGCGCCGCGATGGCGATGCCCACGCCTGCGAACTTCGTTGTCCTGCGCATGAGATGCCTTTCGAGCAGTGGGAGCCCCTGGGGCGCAGCTCGGCGGGCGAGCACGTCCTCGTGCGGCTTCACGGTGTCGGGAACTGACCAAACCTGACAGGTGGTTCAGGTTTCAGGTTCCAGCATGCGAGTCCGCGCCGCCCGTGTCAAACCGGTGCCGCGACCGTGACCGGATCGTGACCCGGCGCATCCCCTCCTCGGCGCTCCACGAGCGCCGCGAGCCGCTCGTAGGCGGCGGCCGGGATGCCCAGCTGCGGCAGCACCGAGTCGCGCAGGCGCTGCGACTCGAAGACCTCGTGGCCGTGCAGCACCGTCACGCCCCCGTGCTCCTCGAGCACGGTCGACGCCGTCACCGGGGGCCGACGGCCGCCCTCCTGCCACTGCCGCTCGACGATGCGCGCCGGGCGCTCGACGTGCAGGTACTCGCCCACCACCACCGGCCGGCGCACGCCGCCGCGGTGCTCGAAGCGGTAGCCGCCGCCCGTGCGCGCGTCGATGGCGCAGCGGGTCATCGGCATGCCAGGATCCGGCAGCCACAGCGGCACGAGGCGCGGGTCGGTCAGCGCCTGCCACACGGCCTCCGCCGGCGCCCGGAAGCGCACCGCGTAGGAGATCGAGCGCTCGTCCGGCAGCGCGACCGCGAGCGGCTCGGCAGCACGGAGCGGGCCGCCGGCGCGCAGCGCCGCGGCGTCCATCCAGCGCTCGAGCGGCGCGTCGGCGCGCAGCGCCGCCAGGAGCGCGCCCACCCCGAGCGCCGCGACGACGAGCACCGCCCAGCCGGACCATCCCTCGACGAGCGCCGGCGCCTGCGGCGCGACCGCGAGCAGCAGCGCGTGCACGAGGGCGGTCGCGAGCAGCACCGTGACCGGCGCGGTCCCGGCCGCGAGCGCGGGGGCGAGCGCGCGCCGCACCCGCGGGCCGGCCGAGGCGCCGCCGAGCCCCGCGGCGCCGATGACGGCGAGCGCGAGGCCGCCGGCGCGCACCGCCTCGGCGGCCGTGCCGGAGCCGGGCATCGCGACGAGCTGCAGCACGGGTTCGCCGCCCATCGCGCGCAGCACCCCCGGCATCCCGAGCAGCTCGCGCGCCGCGGTCGCGTCGCCGAGCGGCAGCACCGCCGGCACGAGGTGCGCGAGCGCGAGCTCGCTCGTCGCGATGGCGGCGGCGGCGAGCAGGAGGCCGACGACCAGGAGCGCGCCGTGCAGCGCCCGCTCCCGGCCGCGCTCGCGCGCCGAGAGCAGCAGCCGCCCGGCGAGCATGCCGACGAGCACCCACGGCAGGAGCATGAGCGCCGCCCACGGGTCGCCGACGAGCAGCACGCGCACCGACTCCGCCGTCGGCCCCCAGGGCGATCCGGGCGGCGCGGGGCGGAGCGCGTCGCCGACGGCCGCGAGCAGGAGCCCTCCGCCGGCGGTCCACGCCGCCGCGAGCGCCGCGAGCGCCCACACCGGCAGCAGCAGCGCGGCGGCCGCGAGCGCCAGCGCGACGCCGAGCTGCGCGAGCGGCGCCTGCAGCGCGGTCGCGACCGGCAGCACCCACAGGTCGGCGCCGTAGAGCCACGCGTCGATCGGGGTCCCCCAGCCGCCGAAGGCGAGGTAGGCCGAGCGCACGAGCTCGAGCCACGCCCCGAGCGCGAGGGCGGCGCTGCCGACGAGGCCGAGCCAGAGCCCTCGCGTGAGCGTCTCGCGCGCGGCCGCCGCGCGGTGGCGGGCGGCGAGGCGCGGCCGCACGGCGAGCACCGCGCAGCAGCCGGCGAGCACGGCGAGCAGGGCGACCGGCGGGCCGTCGAGCAGGAGGCCGAGCGGCGCGCCGGCGTGCTCCCCGCTCCGCAGCAGCGTGGGCGCCGCGACGAGGCCCGCGATGGCGACGAGCCACGCGAGGTCGATGCCCACCGCTCGCGCGCCGCCGCCCACGGCATCATCCTGCACGACCACCCGCCCCGCGCGGGCCCGGATCGCTGAGGATCCGCTCAGCCGTGCGCGCGGTCGGCCGCCGGCTGCTCCGGCCGCGGACGATCCCCCGCCGCGCGGTCGGCCGCCCGGCCGACGATGCGCTCGAGCGGCCCGCGCCCGTCGCCCGCGGCGAGCGCGGCCCCGATCGCGAGGGCGACGGCGACCTGCACGGCCCACGCGGCCCATCCGGCGCCGAGCGCCGGCGCCGCGTCCTGCAGGAGCACGAGCATCGCGGTGAGCAGCAGCACGTGCAGCACGTAGATCGTGAGCGGCGCCGCGCCCGCCGCCCGCAGCGGCTCGAGCGCGCGCAGCGCCGGGCGCGGCAGCGCCGCGACCAGCAGCTCGAGCAGCGCGATGACGAGCAGGGCGATGCCGACCGTGCGCGCCATGTCGGCGGGCGTGCCCGTGTGCGGGGCGGCCACCAGCTGCCAGGCGGTCGCCGATCCCTGCGCGGCGCCGTAGCCGTTGCGCAGCAGCTCGTCGCGCGCGGCGTCGTCGAGGGGGCCGGCGAGCAGCCGCATGCCGAGCTCGCTCGCGGCGACGCCGGCGACGACGAGCGCGGCGCCGACGACCGCGAGCTGCACGAGCGCGCGCCGCTCGACGCCGCGGGCGCGGGCGGCGAGCAGCGCGCGGGCGGCGAGCATGCCGACCAGCAGGTAGGCCACCCAGGTGAGCACCGGGTAGACGCCGGTGAGCAGCACGTCGGCAGCGGTGGCGGCGAGGCGCTCCCCCAGCGCCGCGCCGTCGCCGATGCTCGCGGCGCTCGGCAGCCGCTCGCGCGCCGCGACGAGCAGCGAGCCGCCGGCGAGCCACAGCACGGTCGTGACCCCGGCGAGCAGCCACGACGGCAGCAGCACGAGCACCGCGGCCAGCATGATCGCGACGCCGA